>CALULJ010000050.1 GCA_944321445.1 uncultured Collinsella sp. | reverse complement strand
GTACATGGTGCCAAAGATAGTGTTGTTTTGGCAGATGTGCACATAGTCGAGGCCGCCCGTAGCGCAGCGGTCGGCGAGGGGCGCGAGGTTGGGAATGCGGTCGAAGTGGGTATCCTCGCTCGTGGCGAGCGTTTCCGCCTCGCCGTAGCGCCGCGCCTCCTCCCAGGCCTTTTTCGCAAAATTGCCAGACACAACATAGCCTGCATGCCCCGTACGCATGAGGTTCAGCGGAATCGCCGCGAACTCGAGCGTCGCCCCGCCCTGCAAAAACAGGACGCGGTAGGTGTCGGGAATGCTGAGGATCCTGCGCAGACAGGCTTCCGTCTCGTCATAGATTGCCTGGTAGGTGGACGATCGGTGGCTCATCTCCAGCACGGACATACCGCTGCCGCGGTAATCGAGCAGTTCTGCTGCGGTCTCCTCCAACACGCCCAGAGGGAGCGCGGCGGGGCCGGCGGAGAAGTTGTGGACGCGCGCCATGGGTGCGAGACCTCCAAAGCCAGATCGTAGGGTGCCAGTCACGTAACCATAACATAGCGCGATACGACGCCATAAATCGTTAACCCGGGCGAAACTTCGCTCCGCGTGTTGTGCGCGGGACGTGGCATGCGCTTGCCGCGGCTGGCGACCGGTGGCTGGGGGAGATTCAAAAGGTTCGCATTTGTCGTCCGGTAAGGGTACAATAACGTTCAACTTGAGGTTTAAGGATTGAGAGGCTCCGGTATGGCGACGTATGTTACCTCCGATGCGCATGGGCACGTGCGTGCGCTCGACCGCGCGCTCGAGCTCGCGTCGATCGGACCGGAGGATACGCTCTATGTTCTGGGCGACATGGTCGACCGCGGGCCCGACCCAGTAGGGGTCCTGCGCCTGGTCAAGAGCCTTCCCAACACACATGTTCTCATGGGCAACCACGAGAACATGCTGCTCACCACGCTTTCAACGGGCGATCAGGTCGATTTGCTGACGTGGGAGATGAACGGCGGCGGTACCACTGCGGCGGGGCTCGACGGATGCTCGCGCGAGGAATACATCGACTTGGTGGAATGGATCGAGAACCTGGGTCTGTTCGATGTCATCGAGGTTGGAGGAAGGACCTATATATTGGTTCACGCCGGCATCGATGCCCTGGCGCTCCGAGCGTACCTGGCGACTGCCGATTACGGCCCGGACGAGGGCTACGCGCATATTCCGCACGTGCTGCTGCGAGCTGCCATGGCCAAGCAGGATCCCGAAGACATGCTGTGGATCCGCGGCGAGTTTTGGGGCGAGCCCACCGGGCTTGTCGGCCAGGATGGTGCCGGCCCCGTGGTTATCGCGGGTCACACACCCACCGTGCTGCTCGCGCGCTACGCGGTGGGTATGAGTCGCCGTGTGCTCGACGAGCGCGAACGCGCCTGCATGGTCGAGGTGGGGGCGTGCTGGGATACCGGTGGCGTTGCCGATCGCATCGATATCGACTGCTCGGCCGCCGCGGGGGCTCCCGTGGGTCGCGTGGGCGTCATGCGGCTGGACGACCATCGCATCTTCTACGCCGACATCGAAGACGGGGAGTAGCTTCTCGTATCGTTATGCAACTTTATGGCAAATTTGCCCGATTTTATGCATGACCAGATAGGCGCGCTGTTCGGACGGAATTGAGACAAGCCAAAAAATCGAGTTTTGGTTATTCTCATCGGATAAGTAGGGTGACACCACCGCTTAGCATGTCGATTTTGATACATAGTGATTGACGTTTCCGCAGGAAAGCGACAGGCGATTATACATCCAGAATTTGAGTAGCGACTTTGCCGGCATGTATCATGACCAAAACTCGCGTTTTTGGTTTTTGCCCTCCACGATGAGGTCCAAATGAGCTCGCGCTGTGAGCTATTCCTCGCTAAAGCCCGCGAAGGGGTCGCGTGAGCGCGAGATTTCGAGGCGGATGTTGACGTACTGCCAGATGAGCAGCCCCAGCAGCAGCACCATGACGGCAAGGTAGCTCACCACGGCGCCCGTGAGCGCGAACAGGTTCACCAAGATGAGCGGCAGCACCACCGATGCCGCGAACGCGATGAGGTAGAGGCGCATGACGTCGCCTTGGCGCCGCAGCACCGTGACGATGGCGTACAGGAAATCGATTGCGGCGGTCACGCCGCCGGCGGCGACCATGAGGTAGGCGAGCGGGCGGAACTGCTCGAAGTCCAGTCCGTACATGAAGCTCATGAGCGGCAAGCCGATTGTGCCCATGAAGGTTGCGGTGATGCCGGTGATGACAAGGATGACCGCCATGACGGCGCCCATGATGATATCGAAGCGCCGGCGCTTGCGCGGGTTCGCCCAGATGCTCGCCAAGCGCACGAGCTGCGGCTTGTAGATGAAGCCCGTGGCGAGCAAGATCCCCTGTGCGGGGAAGTACAGCGCGTTGAAATAGAGCTGGTTCTCGTAGGCGATCGCGCCCTCCATGACGAATTTGGGCATGCTCTCGATGAGGTTGAACATGAACAGGGCGGCAAACAGGGGAAAACCCTGCGTAAACAGGCGCCTGACCTCCTCCATGCTCACGCGCCGCGATTTTTCGGTCTCGAGCAGCGCGAGTGGCACGGTTACCAGCACAAACGAGGCAACGGCGGCGACGGCCATGCCGATCGCCGCAATCTCGAGGCTGCGCGTGATGAGCAGCAGCACGGCGAAGACGGCGACCACGAGCACCGAGCGCAGCGCCTGGCTGATGCCCGCGAGGTAGAGCTTGTCGGCTTGCTGCAGACGGCCCTCGTACACGTCGGCGACGCCGTCGATGATCTTATAGACGAATACGCCCAGGCAGATGGTGGTCATGGATGCGTCGTAGCCGCGCAGCGCACAGTACGCGCAGCCCGCCAACAGGGCGATGATGCCGGTGATCCAGCGGTTGACCTGATAGGACGAGAACGCGTTGGCCTCGTCGATATCGGACACCTGGAAGTTTCGCACACCGTAGTTCGACGCGATCATGAGCAGCGTGCCCACCACGAAGGCCATGGAGAACATGCCCGCACCCTCGGCGCCGGCAAGCTGTGTGGCCACCACGGTGAGGATGGGGAAGGTGAAGCCCCACACGGCCGTGCCGATGGTGTTCCACAGGTAGTCGCGGCCGGCGCTGCCCTCCGCGTACTCCGCCTCCTGCTCGGAGAGCGATCCCTGGTACACCGACTGCAAAAGACGTGTCCACCACTGGTTGACCAAACGGGCGATGGGTCCCTGCTTGTGCGACTTCACGGGCGTGCGGGAAACGCCGCCGGCGCCGCTCAAAGGCATCGCGTCGAGCGGCGCCTCCCGGAAGTGCGGGGCAGCGGCCGCACGCTTGGCCTTGCGTTCTTTTATGGTGTTCAGAGGATTGAAGGGCATGCGAACCTCGATTGCAGAAACGCTAGTCGTCACATTATATAGGCTCGGTCTGCACCCCGGTCGCACGGGCATGTGGCGCGTGCGAACATCCGGATGGTACCCATACCTTTCGTGTGCCCACCCGCGTGGCGTCGAAGAGGTACCGGGTACATTTAGGGTTCCTTTAGGGTACTTTTGCCGATACCGGGGTGTACGAGGGGTTGCATATGCGGCTATCATTTGGATGGTGTGCCGCCTACCGAGCGCGCGGCACCCGCCTAGCATTAGGTTTCATTTGAGGCGCGCCGTGCGCGCCGTGTGCATGAAAGGATGCTGTTTATGATCGAGACCATCCTGTTGGAGTCCGGCATCGACTGCGATATGGATCGCGTGCATGTCGACTGGAGCCCCGCCAAGCTCATCGAGCATGCAATTTCCCACCACGAGGGTTACCTCACGTCCACGGGCTCGTTGTCTGTGAGCACGGGCGCCTTCACCGGCCGTTCGCCCGAGAACCGCTACATCGTCGACGCGGGTGCTGCCGAGAAGAACATCAACTGGGGCAGTTCGACCAACAAGCCCATCGACGAGAAGACCTACAAGCGCGTGCGCAAGAACGTCACCCGCTATATGTCCCAGCGTCGCCATCTGTTCGTCATCCGCGGCTATGCCGGCGCCGACCGCCAGTATGCCCGCAAGGTCATGGTCGTGTGCGAGCGTGCCCACCAGGCGCTGTTCATCCAGAACATGCTCGTGCGCCCCAGCCGTGACGAGCTCGAGGTCTTCGGCCGCCCCGACATCCTGGTCTTCGCTGCGCCCACCTATGTGTGCTCGCGCGACCGCGACGGCGTGGAGCCCGCGGCCGTCATCTTGGACATGAACAAGAAGAAGATCGTCGTGGCCGGCACCGGGTACTGCGGTGAGATCAAGAAGGCCGTCTTCACGATGATGAACTATCTGCTTCCCATCGAGGACGCCGTTCTGCCCATGCACTGCTCGGCCAACGTCGACCCGGCCACCGGCAAGACCTGCATCCTGTTCGGCCTCTCCGGCACCGGCAAGACCACGCTGTCCGCCGACCCCGAGCGCCTGCTCATCGGCGACGACGAGCACGGTTGGAGCCCGCGTGGCGTGTTCAACATCGAGGGCGGCTGCTACGCCAAGACCATCGACCTCACCCATGAGCGCGAGCCGGACATCTTCGACGCCATTCGCTTCGGCAGCGTCTCCGAGAACGTGAAGCTCGACCGCCGCACCCGCGCTGCGATCTACTCCGATAGCTCCATCACCGAGAACGGCCGTGCCGCCTACCCGCTCGAGCACATCGCGCGCGTCGTCGAGTCCGGCACCGGCGAGATCCCGAGCGTCGTGCTGTTCCTTACCGCCGATGCCTACGGCGTTCTGCCCCCGATCTCCAAGCTTTCCCGCGAGCAGGCCATGTTCCACTTCCTCACCGGCTACACCGCCAAGGTCGCCGGCACGGAGCTGGGCATCAAGGAGCCGCAGCCCACGTTCTCCGCGCTGTTCGGCGAGCCCTTCATGCCGCTCGACCACATGGTCTACGCCTACCTGCTGGGCGAGAAGATCGCGCAGAACAACACCCGCGTGTACCTGGTGAACACCGGTTGGACCGGCGGCCCGTACGGCGTGGGTCACCGCATCGCGCTGTTCCACACCCGCGCGCTCGTCAAGGCCGCCCAGAACGGCGACCTCGACGTGGCTGGCTACAAGCACAACGACGTGTTCGACGTCGAGGTGCCCATCGCCTGCCCGGGCGTTCCGACCGAGCTGCTCGACCCGCGCGGTACCTGGGAGGACAAGGAGGCCTACGACCGCGAGGCCGCCTCGCTCGCCAAGAAGTTCCAGGACAACTTCAACAAGCGCTACCCGGGCGTCGACCTCAAGGAGCTTGCCAACCGCAAGCGCTAAGAGGCTGCATCCGCGCGCTGCGCGTTGCGTAACCGAATAGGACCCGCCCGTTGGCAGCAACATGCCGGCGGGCGGGTTTTGCATATGCGCGGAATGGCCCTCGGTCGATTGCTGAAGATATGTGGTCGTTCGTTGACGGCGTCGGTGACCGTTCTAGAATGTTGACGTGTTAACATCGCAGTGCGATAGGAGGACCGATGGAGCGGGAGCGCTTCGAGGATTTCGTGGGGCTCATTACCCTGGTGTACAAAGAGATCCAGCGCATCAAAACCGTTGAGGCGGGCAAGCTGGGCCTCAAGGGGTCCGACATCATGTGCCTGTACTACCTGGGCCAGCACGAAGAGGGGCTTACCGGTTCCGAGCTCGCGCGCGAGGCCGATGTGACGCGCGCTGCCGTATCGCGCACGCTCGCCCACCTTGAAGAGGATGGATTCGTGGAGGTAGCGGACGAGCAGGGCACCGGGTCGCGCTACCGCGCGCTGGTGCGCCTCACCGAGCGCGGCCGCGCTGCCACCGATGAGGTGGGCGAGATCATCCGCCGCGTCGTCACCGAAGCGGGGGAGGAGCTGGGCGACATCCAGCGCATCCAGATGTACCGCTCGCTGTCGTATATCTATGAACGCCTGAAGGGAATATCGCGCGAGTAGGGGCGCGCAAGCTGTTGGGTGCCGCAGGATGCTTGCGCAGCTGAAGCCTGCGTTCGTCGTCGGCGCATTCGGCCGTATGGCAAGAAAGGAGCCATCATGTCCGTGCATATCATCACCGATTCGAGCAGCGATATCGTCAACCCGAGCGATCCGCGCCTCACTGTGGTGCCGCTTTCGATTGCGTTTGGAACGAAGACCTACGCCGATGGCGTTGATCTGTCGCACGAGCAGTTCTACGAGCTGCTCGTCGAAGGTGACGACATGCCCACGACTGGTCAGGTTACCCCGTATGCGTTTTCGCAGGCAATCGAGGCTGCGCGCAAGGATGCGGACGGGATTGTGGTCATCACGCTGTCGTCCAAGCTTTCCGGAACCTACGAGAGCGCCGTCGCCGCCGCCGACGGCGCGTCGGATGTCTACGTAGTCGACAGCAAAAACGTCACCGTGGGTCAGTGCATCCTCGTCGATTACGCGCTGCGTCTGGCCGACGAGGGCAAGGACGCCGCCCAGATCGCGGCGGCGCTTGAGCAGGCGCGGGAGCGCGTGCACCTCATCGCCCTGCTCGATACCCTGGAGTACCTGCGCCGCGGCGGGCGCATCCCGTCTGCCGTGGGCGCTGTGGGCGAGTTGCTCGCCATCAAACCGGTCATCGCTATCGTCGACGGCGAGGTCGCCATTCTGGGCAAGGCACGCGGCTCCAAAAACGGTCGCAACCTGCTGCGTCAGCAAATCGAGAAGGCGGGCGAGATCGATTTCTCCATGCCGGTGATTTTGGGATACACCGGTCTTTCGGACAAGCTGCTGCGCAAGTACCTTGCCGACAACCGCGACCTGTGGGAAGCGCACCTCGGTGCGGACAACCTGCCCATTCACTGCATCGGCGCGACAATTGGCACGCATGCCGGCCCGAATGCCGTTGCGGTCGCGTATTTCAGCAAGGAATAGCGTGTGAGAAGGGCCCCTGCCGCGTGGAGCTGCAGGGGCCCTGTGCTTAGGAGTTCAACGTTTGCTGGCAGGCAGGGCAGATGCCTTCGAACAGCGTGCTGTGGTCGGCAATCAGGAATCCCGTGCTGCGGGCGACGGCGTCGTCGACCTCGTGGTCGTAGGGAACGGACGCATCGATCACGGCGCCGCATTCGGTGCAGACCACGTGCGCGTGCGCGTCCAGTCGCAAATCGAAGCGGTCGCCGCCAGGTGCCTTCACGCAGGTGATAGCATGCTCGCCTTCGAGGAAGCGCAGGTTGCGATAGACGGTTGCGCGGCTGATCTTGGCGTCTTGCGCGCGAACGTCGAGGTAGATGTCCTCGGCCGACGGATGATCGCGACGGTTGCGCACGGCATCGAGGACCAAGGTCCGCTGCCTGGTGTTGCGACGCTGAACGGTCATGGCGACCTCCCATCGGTATCGGGGCTGTTGGGACGCGCCGTCGCATGGGATGCACTGCTGCGACGCGGGTCTTCCAACGTCCGGACTTCCTACCTGCATTTCAGCAAATGCTGCAGGGCGTTGCAAGATGCATGGCTTCGTTTCCATAAATTGCTACGATACCGGTAGCCTTCTGGTATAGGGCGGTAACCGACGCTAGTCGAGGTCGCTGGCCGTGAAGCCTTCGTCCGTGTAGAGCGGCCCGTTGTCCGCCGCGGTGGTCGCTAGCTGGCCACAGCGCTCGTTGAACGTGTGCCCGGCGTGGCCCTTCACCCAAACGAAGCGAACGTCGTGCGGCTCTTTCACCTTGAGGAGGCGCTTCCACAAATCGGGGTTTTTCACGGGCTTCTTGCCGGCTGTTTTCCAGCCGCGCTTGATCCATCCCTCGATCCAATGCTTGTTGAACGCGTTTACCACGTACTGCGAATCGGAATGGAGCTCGACCGTGCAGGGACGGTTGAGCACTTCGAGCGCGGCGATGACCGCCATGAGCTCCATGCGGTTGTTCGTGGTCCGCTCGTATCCGCGCGAAAGTTCCAGCACATGCACCTTGCCGGATGGGGCGGTGTAGCGCAGAACAGCGCCGTAGCCGCCGCGACCGGGGTTTCCACGGGCAGCGCCGTCGGTATAGATGGTGACGTTCAAGCAAAGATCCTTTCGCGCGAACGGGCGGCGTGCGCGCAGCCCCAGATGGTCCGCACGCCATTATGACAGGCGCGGCGTGCGTCGACAAACGATGAGGCGTCGGCGACGTTCGCTGCGCCGCCCCTACATAACGCCCGGTTCGTAGCGTGCCTCGAATTCCCCTTCGTCCTCAACAGGGGACAGCTCGGTTGCCTCTTCGATCCAAATGCGATTGCGGAATCGCTGGTAGTAGGCGTGCAGCTTGTCCAGATGCATGATGATGCGCTTCGGTGAGCCCTGGACCACCATCTCGACCGATCCATCATCGAGGTTCATCACCCAACCGGTGAGGTGGAAGTCACGCGCGATCCACGTGCTGTTCCAACGAAATCCCACGCCCTGGACCTCTCCCGTGAAACGCAGATGCAGGCGCACCGGCGCATCCTCGCGCAGCGGGTCGCCGATGCTATCTTGCAGGCGTTCGATAAGGCGCTGCTCAAGCGGGCTTCGAACGATGGGGGCGTCCTGATCGCCACCCGATCCCCATGCGCGAATCCTATCCAACAGACCCATACGCCACCTCCGTATTATCGGTTGCTCTCAGTGTACCCGCATCGGCGCGCTCGGACGGGGTCCGCGGCGCGCTCGATTCCCAACGCGCATCGAATGCCGCGTCGCCCGGCTGCACGATGGGGAATAATGGATGCGAGACAACGAGGGAGAAGGGCTCCGATGGAGATTCTGGTATACATCGCGATATTGCTCGTTATAGCTGCCATTATTTCGCTCGTGCTGTCGTTTGTGGGCACGGTGCTGGTCGGTGCGCTGCGGCTGATCCCTGTGGTGTTCGCAGCGCTTGCCATCGCGGTGTTCATCCGCTGGTATCGCGATCGCCAATAGCACGTGAGCGCGAGTTTTGCCCGCGCGTTTGTGCAGGACCTGTGGGTTGGCGGGTTGTTGGTTGCACTAGGCTAACTATATGTGACAATCTCTCTAGCAATTAAGTTCGCACACGGGGGTTGCCATGGGAAAGCCGGTCGTCAAGTTCTGCAAGAAGTGCTCGGGCATCAAGCCCAAAGACCTCAAGGGCATCATCGATAAAGATGCCTGGAAAGAGGGGTGCGTGCACGCCTGCGTGAAGAAGAAGGATGCCGAACCCGAGCGCGTGTTCGCGCGCATCGACGGGCGTCTTGTGGTCTGCTCATCCAAAAAAGACCTCATCAAGAAGATCAAAGAGGCGGTTGCCTAGCAACAGCACGTTTGGCGGCGCTGCGACATGCCAGTGAGGGGTCAATCATTTCTACTTGCCCTTTCGTTCACTAACAGGCTCTATTTGGGCAAGTTGGCGAACGGAAGGGCAAGTAGAAACTACTAACCCCTCCCCACAACGCCGCATTGCAGTTGAACAGTGCGTGTGTTCGGGCGGCAGTGCAGCGCCGAGGCTCCGCGCGGTACAATGGCGCGACAACGAAACGCGGAGCATCTGTCCGGCGAGCGAAGGAGCGCGGCATGCAGTATCGAGTCGATCCAAAGAGCGGCAATCGCATCTCGGCGCTTGGTTTGGGCTGCATGCGCATCCCCGGCTTCGCTCTGGGGCGGCCCGATGCCCGTGCGGCGGAAGCGATCGTGCGCGCTGCCGTCGACCGGGGAATCAACTACCTGGATACGGCATACCTCTATCCGGGCAACGAGGTCGTGGTGGGCCAGACGCTCGAGAAGCTGGGGCTGCGCGATCGCGTGTACATCGCAACGAAGCTGCCACACGCCTCGTGCAAGCGCTCCGGCGATTTCGACCGCTTCTTCGACGAACAGCTTCGCCGCCTTCGTACCGATCACATCGATTATTACCTCATGCACAACATCACGAGCCCGGCGCAGTGGGAGCGCGTGTGCGAGTTGGACATCGAGGATTGGATCGCGCGGCAGAAGGCGGCGGGGCGCATTCGGCAGATCGGCTTTTCGTTTCATGGCAGCTCGGTCGATTTCCCCGTGCTGCTCGACGCCTATGATTGGGATTTCTGCCAAATCCAATACAACTACGCTAACGAGCATTATCAGGCAGGAACGGAAGGCCTGCTCGCAGCAGCTTCCCGCGGGATGGCCGTGTTCGTCATGGAGCCGCTGCTGGGCGGGCGCCTGGCCGACAAGCTCCCGGATGCAGCGAAGCGCGAGCTTTCCTCTGCGGGAGACGCGCATCTGACCACGCCGGCTGCCTGGGGCCTTTCGTGGGTGTGGAATCACCCCGAGGTCACCATGTTGCTTTCGGGCATGACGAGCCCCGAGCAGGTCGCGCAGAATGCGGAGATTGCCGAGCGCGCCCTGTCGAGCTCCATGACCGCGGGTCAGCTCGCCACCGTCGCGCGCGTGGTCGAGCTGTTCGAGCGCGCGAACCGCATTCCCTGCACGGGGTGCAGCTACTGCATGCCGTGCCCGCACGGGGTGAACATCCCCGGGTGCTTCGCCGCGTACAACGCGAGCTATGCCCACAGCTGGTTCACGGGCATGCAGCAGTATTTCACGGCGAGCGCCATCCGCACGGGCGCGCCGCGGCTTGCGAGCAATTGCGTGGGCTGCGGTGCGTGCACGCGACACTGCCCGCAGCAGATCGACATACCGGCGCGCTTGGCCGATGTGCGCCGCCGTTTGCAACCCGGCCCCGTGAACCTCGCGCTCAAGCTCCTTACCCGTCGTTCGTGACCGGGATGTTCGCGCGCGTTGGTATCATAGGTGAAACCTATTGCACCGACGTTGAGGAGTCACCGTGGCACACGACCATGACGACCTGTTTCGCATGCTGCGCATGATGGGCGTTCCCGTCCCCGAAAACGATTCCGATGACGATGCCATCCCCGTGGATGCGGTCATCGGCGACGCCGAGGATTCTGCCGATGGCGGCTCGACGCACGATGGTAGCGATGACCGCCATGGGGGAAAGCATAGGAAGAGTCGGCGGGGCAGCTCCGCGCACACCGGCAACGAGTTTTTCGATACCCTTGCGCGGTGGAGCAAGCGTGCCTTCATCGTTGCTGCCATCGTGCTTATCGTCGCGCTTGCGGCGAGCTACTGGTGGTTCCACCCGGCGCTCAATCTGCAGAGCCCGCAGGTGTGGAGCTGGATCATCCTCATCGCGGTCGTCGTGGCCGTGGCGCTTAAAATCCTCTCGCTGCGCTCGTTGGCGCACGGCGCCCTGTTCCGCCGTCTGATTGCGGTTCCCATCGCGGTCATCATCGCGTTCGTCGTGGGCGTCGTTGCGGGCTTCCCGTTCATTCCGGGCAACGCCGAGCGCTACGCCAACGTGTTGGAGACCACCGACGGCACGTTTTCCGAGGATATCGAGGAGGTTGACTACTCCGAGGTTCCGGTGATCGACCATGCGTCGGCGGTGCTGCTGGGCGACCGCGCCATGGGCTCCATCCCCGAGTACGTGAGCCAGTTCGAGATCTCGAGCGCCTACAGTCAGATCAACTACCACGGCAGACCGGTGCGCGTGAGCCCGCTGACCTACGCGGACCTGTTCAAGTGGTTCTCCAACCGCAACACGGGCATTCCCGCTTACGTGCTCGTGGACATGGTGACGCAAGAGGCCGAGGTCGTGCGCCTGGACGAGCCCATCAAGTACAGCGAGTCCGAGCCGCTGGCACGCAACATCGACCGCTACGTACAGTTGAAGTACCCCACGTACATGTTCGACCAGAAGTCGTTCGAGCTCGATGAAGACGGCACGCCGTGGTGGGTGTTCCCGGTGCAGCGGCGCACCATCGGCCTGTTCCAGGGCACGACCATCCGGCGCGTGGTGCTGGTGAACGCTTGCACGGGCGAGACGGAGGACTACGCGGTGGAAGACGTTCCCACGTGGGTTGACCGCGCCTATCCCAGCGACCTCATCATCCAGCAGTACAACTGGAGCGGCATGTATGCTAACGGTTGGCTCAACTCGTGGCTGGGCCAGCGCGATGTGGTGCGCACCACGAGCGGCACGAACGGCGAGCTGGGCTACAACTACTTGGCGCAGGGCGAGGACATCTACCTGTACTCGGGCGTGTCGAGCGTCACGGCGGACAGCTCGAGCATCGGGTTCATTTTGGTGAACCAGCGCACGGGCGAATCACATTTCTACCCGGTAGCAGGTGCCACGGAGGACTCCGCCATGGCAAGCGCCGAGGGCGAGCTGCAGAACCTACGCTATCAGGCAACGTTCCCGCTGCTGCTGAACGTGGCGGGGCAGCCCACGTACTTTATGTCCATGAAGGACGACGCAGGCCTGGTGAAGATGTATGCCATGATCAACGTCGAGCACTATCAGAGCGTGGCGACGGGCGGCACGGTGGCAGCGTGCCAGGATAACTACCTGGCGATGCTCGCGGCCGACGGCACGCTTTCCGAAGAGCAGGCGGTGGAGTCCGGCGCGCAGGAGACGGTAAGCGGCAAGATTGCCACGATCGCGCAGGCGGTCATCGACGGTAACTCGCACTTCTACGTGACGCTCGAGGGTTCGGCCGAAATCTACGACTTCGCGCTGCCCGATTTGCTGGGTATCGTGCGCTACCGCGTGGGCGACGAGATTTCGTTCACCTGCACGGCGGAGGAGGTTGTGTCAGAATCTGAGACAGATGACGATGCGGGAGCGACTGAAGAGGATGACGGCGCACTTGTGCGTCCGGTTACCGCGATCGAGTAGGGTAGAGGTGGGCCTGAGTGCATGCGCTGCGCTTGGGCCCACCGTTTGCGTACAAATTCGTATCGCTTGCGAGGGCGTGGTCAAAAATCCGTCGAGTCGGGATTTACGTCGGCTAACTCGTATAGATAAGATAGTAAATCAGCAATATATAACAGAAAATGCCTACAGGTGCCCTATCGCCACCGTGGCGATAGGGCACCTGTAGGCAAAACGAATCCTGGGCTTTTGTCGTGACGATACCGGGGCTCGGGCTCTGCTGCTTATCCAAAGAGCCCTTTAGGGGCGCAAAATCCCGACTCGACGGATTTTTGACCACGCTCGGCGCACCGATACGATTCGGATGCTGCCAGACCATCCAGTGCCGCGCTCGTTATTGTAGAATCGCGCGCTGCAGCAGAAGCACGGGGCCCAGATCGGGCTCATGCGCCGGCGCGACCAAGCGGCAGCAGGAGGGGAGGGCTGCGGCGAGCGGTTTCAAGATGAGATCGCCTGCTCGGAACGTACCGCCGATGTAGGTGACTGGAACAGATGCGGGTATGTCGGCTACGTCGGCGAAGAGCGCTCGTACGAGCGCGGCAACCATATCGGCCTCTTCGCGTGCGGCGTGGAGGAAGATGTCGAGGGCGCTTCGGTCTCCGGCCTCAGCGGCATGGCTGGCCAGCTGGGAGAGCGCGGCGATGCGTGTGCGGTCGGCGATGTGCTCCTGCGCAAAGGCGATGATATCGAAATCGTTGGCAAGATCGAGCTCCGCGCGCACCAGGTCGTACAGCGGTCCGCGCGCATCGCGCCCGTCGGCCTGGCGGGTGAAGGCGCGTAGCAGCTCGCGGCCCATCCAGCCGCCGCTTCCCTCGTCGCCGATTTCGTAGTCCCAGCCTCCGCAGCGCTGCTGAAGCTCGCCGCGCACACCGAGGGCAATCGAGCCTGTTCCGGCGATGATGGCGATGCCGTCGGTCATCTCGAGCCCCGCTGCCCAGGCGGCTTCCACGTCATTGACCAGCGAGTAAGGGCGGGTGCCCGCAAGGTCGCGCGCAATCTGCCGAATAGCCTCGTCGGCATCGGCGTTTTCTCCGTATCCGCAGATGGAATAACCGATACCGAAGTCGGGTCCGAGCGCATCCGCCCCGCGTGCCCACGTGACGCCCCGCGCAAGGATGTCGCGCATGCCGTCGATGCCCGCTTGCGCATAGTGACACGTGGGCAGAATGAGTCGGTCGAGTGCAGCAAGCTGCTCGTCGAACACGGTGAATGCGGTCTTGGTTCCGCCTCCGTCAACGCCGAGCCATCTCATGCACCGCTCCTCACTGCGATAGGGGATGTTGTTTGCCGTGCGCGCCTGCGCTACAGCACGAAGAACCAGATGATGGCGATGAGCACCACGACCACGACGATGGCAGCGACGATGCCAATGAAGCGCAGACGCGAGCCGCGCGTGCTTTCGCGCACCTTTGCCTCCGCGTCGGCCAGCACGGCGACCTGTTGGGATAGCTCAGCGTGCTCGGCGGAATCCGCGGCGAGCGCGTTGGCGATGCGCTCGGTGACTTCGGGGTGGTCTCGTACGTCGGTGATCTGGGCGATGATGCGATCGGCCTCGGCTGCCTCCTGAGCAGCTTCCTCGCAGATGCGCTGCTGCTCTTTGAGGTCGCGCTCCTGCTCGGCGATCGTGCCCTTCAGTTCCTTCTGGCGCGCCTGGGCTTCTTTGCGTGCGGCATCGAGGGCGTCGCGCGCGTTGCCCGCGGCATCGGCGATGGCGGGGAAAGCTGCTTTGGCCTCAGCGATAGGCTTTTCCGCCTCGCGCACCGCATTTTGCGCCGCGGCGAGCGTTGCCTCAGCGTCCTCGGTTACACGGGGCAAGTCTTCGGTGGCACGCTGGAGTTCCTCGGTGGCGGCAGCGATGTCGGCTTCCAGCTGGGTTCCGCGCACGCTGTAGACGGCGGAGTTGGCTGAGGGGTTGCGCTGGATCTCGGCGTGCTCCTCGCGCAGGGCGTTTAGGCGCGTTTGGGCCGCTTCGACCGCGTGTTGGGCGGAAGCGATGCTCGACTCCCGGGTCTCCTGCGCCTTCTCGAGCGCGCGCTGGGCATCGGTCAGGCGGCGACGCATGCGGTTCGCGGCGTCGCGGGCTGCCTCCTCCTTCTTTTCGGTCGACTCGACCTCGACCTTTAGGCGCTTTTCCGTCGCCGTGTCGGCCGCTTTCATGTCATCGAGCTGCTTCTTCAGCTTATCAAGGTGCTTTTGCAGAGTGCCTTGCAGCGCCTGAGAGGCCTTCATGGAAGCTTCTGCGCTGTTCTTGCGCGTGGTCTGTTCGGCCAGGATACGGGGGAAGTGCTCGACGACCTGCTGGCGGTAGCTCAGCTCCGCGCGGGCTTGCTCGATGCGCTCCTCGAGCTCCTCGAGCTCCTCGCGCGCCTCGGCATGCGCCCGTTTGGCGCTGCTCATCTGGCGCACAGCGCCCATGCCCTGGGTGATGATCGAGCTCAGGTTGCTCGCTGCCTCCGAAGCGGCGTGGCTGAGCGCCTCGCCGGTCGAGGGACCATCCTCCTCATCGTCCTCTGCGGCATCGAGCTCGTTTGAAGCTGGAGTGGTTTGTGCGGCGGGAGCAGAGACCGGCGCGGGGGCATCTGCGGGGAGGGGAGAGAAGACATCCTGCCCGCCGTCGATGACCTCGAAGCCCTCGGGGAGCGGCTCGGGATCGTCGCCGAAGTTCTCGTACTCCTCACGCGTGAGGAAGCGCGGCATGGTGCCGTAGTCTTCAGGTTCATCGGCGGCAGCTGACGGGTCCGTCTCCTTTTCTAATTCGTCGCCGGTGCCGTCGGGAGTTGTGTCCTCTGCGGCGAGGACTTCTTCTGAAGCCGGGGCCTTGGGAGCGTCATCCGACGGGGCTGCAGAATCGACCGAGGCTGCCGCCTCGTCAGTTTCGTGCAGGTCCTCGTCCTGGACGTCGGGCTGCTTGTCGTTGCGCTCGTCGCTCATAGTGGCTCTCCCCGGTCAAGCGCGCGGCGTGGCCGCACGCGAATCTTTCACCGCACCATGATATACCCTCGACCGGACACGCAGAGCATTCTCGCGCAGAGGTCACGTGACATTTAAATCATGTTCGATGTCGCGCGGTCCGCGTGTGTGCTTCTGGTTTTCCTATAGCCCCGGCATGCTGCCGCTATACTGGGTGGCTGAAAACCACGACGCCGCGCCGCATGCAGGTGCGCAAGAACGGATGGCTCATGGACCAGAAGCTTTTCACCTACGACATCGTTGCCGAGGATCCCAAGACTCATGCCCGTGCGGGCATCCTCCACACTCCGCACGGCGACATCGAGACGCCTATCTTCATGCCGGTGGGTACGAAGGCCAACGTGAAGGGCATCCCGACCGAAACGGTGAAGGAGCTGGGCGCACAGATCGTGCTCGCCAACACGTATCATTTGGCCATGCGCCCGGGCGAGGACCTCATCGACGAGCTGGGCGGCCTACACAACTTCATGAACTGGCACGGGCCCATCCTCACCGATTCAGGCGGTTTCCAGGTGTTTTCGCATGGTGACGCCGTGAAGCTCACCGACGAGGGCGTGCGCTTCATCGCGACCGACTACGACGGCAGCCACGTGTTCTGGACGCCCGAGGACAACATGGCCATCGCGCAGAAGCTGGGCTCCGACGTCTGCATGCAGCTCGACCAGTGCCCGGGCTATCCCGCTACCCGTGCCTACGTGGAGCGTGCCGTTGAGCTCTCGAGTATGTGGGCCGAGCGCTGCTATGCGGCGCACACCCGTCCCGATCAGGCGCTGTTCGGCATCGTGCAGGGCGGCATGCATCTCGATCTGCGCCTGCGCAGCCTGCGTCACCTGGAGGAGTGCGGCGACTTCCCGGGCTACGGCATCGGCGGCTACTCGGTGGGCGAGGATCACGAGACCATGTTCGAGTCGCTGACCCCGCTCGTGTCCGAGCACATGCCGCGCACCAAGCCCCGCTACCTCATGGGGGTGGGCAACCCCACGACGCTCGTGCGCGGCGTCGGAATCGGCATCGACATGTTCGACTGCGTGTTGCCGACGCGCACCGGCCGCATGGGCACGGCGTTTTCGCATGAGGGCCGCCTGAACTTCCGCAACGCCCGCTTTGCGCGCGACGCCGGCCCCATCGACCCGCAGTGCACCTGCCCGGTATGCACGGGCGGCTACAGCCGTGCGCTCATTCGCCACATGGTCACGCAGAAGGAAATGCTCGGCGGTATTCTGCTGTCCATGCACAACATCTACTTCCTGCTCGACCTCATGCGCCAGGCGCGCGCCGCCATCATCGAGGGCCGCTACGCCGAGTTCCAGCAGGCATGGATGGACAGCCCCGCCGCGAAGGACTACTAAGTTCCGGCGTTCTACGAACGCCGGAACCGCTTGACGCTGCTCGGCAGCCAGCCGGAGCATCTTGCCGT
>CALULJ010000049.1 GCA_944321445.1 uncultured Collinsella sp. | reverse complement strand
AACGACAGCAGGTAGTACTTTGATTTTCCGCGTCTTCCGTCCGACTCGTCCGCGAAGATGCTCAGCTCGCGCGGCAAGGACGCCATCCCCTAAAGCTTCTGCCCGGATAGCGAAGCGCCGGGGGACTGCCCCCGGCGCTTGGAGGTAGCACTACGCGCCATCAATTATCTTGTATCACATTCCCGATGCATCGGACAGTGCCGATTAACGGTTCGATGTCGGTTCTACCGTATCGCACCTTCAGCAGGCATGGCATTCCTGGTGTCATGAGGTAAGTAGACCGTAAGTCCGCCCACCCCCAGGCCCAAGCCCCAACAAGTCACACCCCACGAAGAGGCGACCGCCATCCCGCCGCCTCCCTCCGGGCCCCAGCGCCCCAAGCCCAAACCCCACCCCACGCAACACCCCATGCCACTCATGTGAAAATTCTTCAACTTCAACTTCAAGGTTAAGGCTTGCACTATACTGATGCTTGAACCAAGAGTAAGAAGCAGCTTTTTCGTACGGGTTCCTTGTCCTCAGTATCTTCGCGCCCGTCTCGTCCCTGGTCGCGCATCGCGTGCACGGCCGGGCTCGCGACGGTGCTCGGGCTCACCGGTGCGTTCGGCCCCTTCGTGTCGGCCGCCCATGCGGCGACGGCGGAGACAACCGCTGAGCTCGACCGCCTGACCGAGCAGGTCGCGCAGGCGCAGACGACGCACAGCGACGCCATCGTGCGGGCGACAGAGCTGAACGACCAGATCGCCCAGCAGGCCGACGAGATCCTCCATATCGAGCAAGGCGTCATGCCCGTCTACCGCGAGCGCGCCGCCGAGGCGGCCTCGCGTCTCTGACGCGGCAGCTGAGAAGCAGCAGGATATGGCGGAGGTTGCTGCGGGACTTATGGAAGTTGCTGAGTACAGGATGAAATGGCACGGCGACGGCGATGGCGAGTCGGGCGATTCGCTTGAGGCGAACCGCCCGTAAACCGATACTAGCCGAGCTCTTTAGCCAGAATGTCGGCGATCCTTTCGCTGGCGTGTCCGTCGCCGTAGGGGTTGCTGGCATGCGACATCGCTGCGTATTCCGCCGGGTCATCCAGCAACCGCGAGAACTCGCGATAGATAACGTCCTCGTCGGTGCCGACGAGCCTGAGCGTCCCCGCCGCCACGCCCTCGGGCCGCTCGGTGGTGTCGCGCATGACGAGCACGGGCTTTCCGAGGGAGGGCGCCTCCTCCTGGATGCCGCCCGAGTCGGTGAGGATGAGGTGCGAGCGCGCCATGAAGTTGTGAAAGTCGACGACTTCCAGGGGGTCGATGATGCGCAGGCGGTCGAAGCCGTCCAGCTCCTCGTGGGCGGCCCTCCGCACCTGCGGGTTCATGTGGATCGGGTAGATGGCCTTGGTGCCCGGCCTCTCCTCCATGACGCGGCGGATGGCGCGGAACATGCGGTGCATGGGCTCGCCCAGGTTCTCGCGGCGGTGCGCCGTGATGAGGATGAGGCGGCTGCCCTCCGCCCAGTCGAGCTCGGGGTGGGAGTAGTCCTCCCGGACCGTGTGCCGCAGGGCGTCGATGCCGGTGTTGCCGGTGACGAAGATGCGATCGGCGGGCTTCGCCTCGTCGAGGAGGTTCTGCCTGCTCGTCTCGGTCGGCGCGAAGTGCCACTGGCTTATCACGTCCACCGCCTGGCGGTTGAACTCCTCCGGCCAGGGGCTGTAGAGGTTGCGGGTCCTGAGGCCCGCTTCCACGTGGCCCACCGGGATCTGGAGGTAGAACGCCGCCAGCGCCGCCGCGAAGGAGGTAGTGGTGTCGCCGTGGACGAGCGCACAGTCGGGGCGCTCGTCCTCCAGTACCGCCTTGATCTTCAGCAGCACGTCCGAGGTGATGTCGAAGAGCGTCTGCCCAGGCTTCATCACGTGCAGGTCGTGGTCGGTGACGATCCCGAACACGTCGAGCACCTGGTCGAGCATCTCGCGGTGCTGACCAGTGACGCAGACGATCGTCTCGAACTCGGCAGGCCGGGACTTCAGCTCCCGAACGAGCGGGCACATCTTGATGGCCTCCGGACGAGTTCCGAAGATGAGCACGACTTTCATCCTTTTCATATCACCCTGCTTTCTATGCAGCTTTCAATTCGTTGTAATTGCGGGAATGAAAGGACAGGAGAGCCAAAGCGATGCCCTGCCCCCACGGGTAGTGCCCGTAGTTCTGTGGATGCTGGGATATCCCTCGCCCGTCATCCAAGCAGCTCATAAGGAGGCCATCAGAATTAACGCATTCCAAGAGTCCTTGAACCGCTTTGTCGACCAATGAATTCTGCTCGAAACCCCCTGCTGCAAGGCTATAGGCAATCATTGCCGTGCCGGAAGTGTCTCGCGGCCCCCCGGTGGCGCACAGCTGCCATGCCCAAAGCCCGTTTTCCGTTTGGAGCGCTTTTGTCTCCTTGGCTATAGCAGCCGTCGTCTCCCTCAATTCACGATAGCGGCTCATGCCCAACAGCAGCCAGCCAACCCCGCGGCCCCAGCCGATAATGCCTTGCTTTACCTCTCTGACGCTTGCGCAGCATCGATCGAGAATGTATCCGTGATAGGGCAGTTTGCTTGCGTCGTCCATGGCGTGGCTGACGAACAGCTCAAGCTGCTTCAGCCCCATGGAATATGCGCTCTCGTTGCGCCTTGCTTTAGCGTATTCGTATAGGAACATGGCGGATTGGCCGATGCCGTCGACAAGCACGTAGTCGTTTCCCTGGCCCACGAAGTAGCAAAGCGCGCCCTCCGAATCGGTGTGAGCATTTTTCAGAAAATCGCATATCGCGTCGCTTGCCGCGAAGTAATCCTGCCTCCCTGTTTCGATGGCGAGCCTCAGCAGTACGCATCCGGCAATGGCGTCGTCAAGGTTCCGCAGCGGCATGCCCTTGGATATCCAGGAGTCGAAGAACTCCTGGAGGGCGGAAATCATACGTTCACGCTCATCCCGGTCGCACAGCGAAGCGCTATCTCCGAGCCCGATGCCCGCATACTCCGCTATGCCGAGAGCGAGGAACCCCTTCGGCCAGTTGATTTCGTCCGGCAGGACGCGGGGCTTTCCGAGAATCGGGCGCATCACGTTCTTACAGGCGTTCACGAATCCCCCCCCCTCTTTTTTTCGCGTAGCTCCTCAACCGCCACCTGCGCCATCTTTTGCAGGGTCTCCTTGTCGGCACCTTTTGCCATCAACACAACCGCCTTTCCAGCTATCTTCACGAACACTGCCACCGTCCTCGCCGTCCCGCATTCCGAGGCAACGGTCTTTATCTTCTTAATACGCCCTCTCCAAACGGCCCTGCGAGACGGGACGAAATCCCACCGGGAAATAAACGGCGAGAGATCGCTCGCTTCTTCCAGTTCTTTCAGGAAAGCGGGCTTCCTTTCCGGAACCGGTGCAGGGAGCTCCAGCGAGCGATTACCCGCTAGGATTTCCCCGTACTCGACTTCGCCCCGTCTGCAGTCTTCCAAGCCCTGTACGGCAAAGAGCCCCTTCTCAGTGTTGGCCACCACTGCAGAGACCCCTTCGCGGATCCCAATGCCGAGGTCCAGCCCCCCTATTCCCCAGAAGTCCCCCAGCACCACGTCGGAGCCGCTTCTCCTTTTGAAGGGGCATACGTGGCAGCTGGGCCTAAGGGGAAGATCGCTCATGAACGCCGCCATGTACCAGCAATCCATGTAGGGAACCTGCCACGAGGAGCCGTCGGAGAAATCCGCACGGACGGAATAGCGCTCCCACTCCGGTTCCTTCTCCCTGAACGAGAAGCCCGACAGACGCTCACCGCGTCTTTGCTCCAACCAGCCGACGTACAGCTGCCAGAGCTTTGGCGACGGCACGCCGTGGCAGATGATCTCCGCGCATAGGAGGTTGTCGCAAGCGCTTCCCTCGAGATACGATCTGAGAGCCGCAATTTGGCATCCCGTCCCGCTGTACAGAACCTGCCTTCCCGCAGCGAGGTCGCAGCGCACGCTCGCGTAAACATCGGGGCCGACGGAGCTTTGCACGTACTTGGATTTCCTGAGATGGTGGAGCTCGGAAGCATTGTCTATCCTCGCATGCTCAACGCGCCAGCCCTCTGTCCAAACGGCTCCGTACACCGCCCCGCCCTCGGTGAGCACCTTGCGTGCGATAAGTCCGAAAATCCCGCCTGACGATGATGCCGCCAGCTCCTCTCCGTCGACGCCCTTCGCCCAGAACGCACCCAGGACAGTGTCCTTCTCGGCCCTCGGGTGGAGCGACGGGCAGACGGATTCGCAACGGCCGCAGGAGACGCAGCGGTCAGCCTTAACGCTAGGTCGAAGGAACCCTAAGGAATCCGGCAACATTTCTATGCTGCCGGTTGGGCACGTCGCAGAGCATGCCCCGCATCCACAGCAGGTCTCTCCGGGCAGCCTCGGCGCCCCCTTGCGCTGGTTATTGTCCCTATGGCTATCCGGCATGGCTTCCTCCTCGGACGAGCCTTCCGGCAATCTTCCGCCAGGCCCATGCGGCTTCCCGGCGATACAGGATAAGCACGACGGCGAGGCAGACCGCCTGCAAGGCGTAACGGACCGGCTCTCCCAGCCCCGGCAGCACGAGCAAGGCCGCCTGGACAGCCAGAACGCCGTAGGACGCGCAGTCGCGGACCAGCCGGATCTTGAGCTTTATATGCTTCCCGGCGTCCCTGATCCTGAGGGCGAGCATGGCCCCGTAAGAGACCGCCGCCGCGACCGATGCGCCCATCGCCCCGAACCGCCATACGAGAACAAGGCTGAGCACGGCGTTGCACACCGCCGCGACCACGGAGGACCTGGCATACGCGCGGCTGTCCTTGACGGCGGAGAAAACTCCGCCAAGGAAGCTCGCGAGGGCTAGGAACACGATGGATATGAGGAGGGGCGGCACGTACGCCCATGCCTCGTAGAAGTCGCTTCCGTACAGGATGCCAGCGAGGGGCTTGTTCATTATCATGACCATCGAGCAGAGCGCGCACATGGCGAAGCCGTACAGGCTGTAGGTGTTGGAGAAGAACCCCGTCTCGTCATCTTTGTCGAAATCCTGCACTGCGGATAGAATCCATGCGCTGTACACGATGTTCTGGAACACGCTAAGTATCGAGGGTATCTTGTAGCTTGCCGAGTAGATTCCGTTCATGGCGGTTCCGCAGAACAGAATCAAGGCGTACCTGCCGGCGGCGTTCGTCACCCACCAGCTGACGCTGTTGGCTATCATGGGCGCGGTGTATGCCGACATCCTCTTGAACAGCGACCTCTCACCTCGCGTAGGAAGGAGATGGCAGCTCCTCCACAGCCTCTGCCTGCACGCGATGTAGACACACTGAGATGCGAGCCCCGTGATGTTGGCGATGAAGTAGCCCTCCAGCCCGCAGGGGAACACTACGAGAAGCAGGATGCTCAGCCCGAGCATAACTGCTGAGCACGCGATCCCCGACACGGCGACGTCGGCGATGAGGTCTGCGCCTCGGGCGTACATGACAAGGATCCCATTCAGAGCGCTTGCGATGTAAAGCAGCATGAAAAACAGGGCGAACTCGTCCAGCATGGGGATGAGCATGAGCGCATGGTTAGCCGCGAGAAGGAGCGCGAGAAGGAGCGTTCCCGGCAGGAACGCCCTCATGGCAACCGAAAGCACGTCGCTGTCCTCCGCATCGCGGTCGAGGCAGAACCTCAGTACGCCCTCGTTGATGTTGATGGTCAGAATCGGGACGAGCAGCGATACTGTCGTGTAGAGGATGTCGTACGTGCCGTACTGCTGCGTCGTGAGCACGTTCGTGTACAGCGGCACGAGTATGAAGCTCAGCAGCCTCGAGCCGAAGTTGCTTATCGTTAGGAGCCCGACGTTCTTCGCGAAGTATCCGTACCCCTTCGCCATCACGCGCGCTCCGTTGGCAGCATCGAGGCGAGCATCGCGAAAGGCTCAGAGTCGAAAGATTCCTCGCGGATCTGCCGAACCCGTTCGAGAAGATCGGAATGGACCCGATCCGAGCAGCGCTCCAATTCGGCTAGGCGGGCAGGGAGGGTTTCGATGGCGGAGCGCAGAGGCAGAGTCCACCGGTCCGAACCGTAGACGAACTCGCACATGCCGATGGCCTTCTGGCTATAGGAGAGCAGAATCGTGGGCACCCCCTCGCACATGGCGTTAACCGCGCAGTGCATGCGGGCGGCGATGACCAGGCGGCACGAGCGCAGGTACCGCTTCGCATCGAGAAAGCTCTTTGGCTCCACGACCTCTGTTCGGGAACGATGCGCGCCGTCCATTGCGGAAGCCACCTTCTTGAGGAAGTCAAGGTCGTTGTCGTGAGGATCTGGGGACAGGACGTGCGGTACGAGCATCGCATGCAAACCCACTTGGTCCATGAGCTTCATGATGAGCTCAGCGAATCGCGCGGCATCATCTTTCGTCGCAGCGCCGTTGATTTCGCGTAGTGAGAGCGGGCTGAGGTTGACTCCGAGGTACTCGGCAGAGTCCCAAACATCATCGGTATCCGCGCCCTTAACGAAGAACGCCGGGTCGGGCATGAGACACACGTTATCTCTCACCCCGATCGAATCGAGGTAGGAGACGCTGCGCCGCTCGCGGCAGCAGATGAGATCCAAATCTCGCAGATGGCCGGCATAGTACTCGACTGCGGGACGGTAGTCGCCAAACGGACCGATCGAGGCTCCGATGACGATCTCCGGGATTCCCCGCTCCTGCGCAAGCTGGCCCATGCGGACAAGCCGATTGAAATACGGGTACCTAGCTCGCTTGCGCAGATGAGCGGGAATGGTATAAATGTCGCCGCCGACGGAAACGAGGAGGTCGGTGTTCTCGAGCACTGCAGAGTAGTCCTCAAGCGTGGAATCGAACGGGACGCAGAGCTTCTGCGCAATCTTGTTGGCTACTTTTAGGGAAAGGCTTCGATGGCCGGGTGTTATCTGACGCACATCGATGCTGAGACCCGCTATCCGGCGTGCGTCATCCTCTGCACGAGGCGTGAAATAGCGAATGGTCGCGGATGGACTGGCCTGACGAAGAATCTTCGTCGTACCGCGAACAATCGCTTCGCAGCCGTAGTTATAGAGGCCACCTATGCCGTATAAACCAAATGTCGGCGATTCGTCGTTAAGGGTCATCCCTTTTCTATTCCCCTTTCAGAATTTGCTGTACTATGGCGGCGGTGTCAACCGATTCGAAATAAGCTCTGCTTCGACGGGAATACTTGTCATAATCTGAGTCGATTTTCAGTACCGCGTCGACAAAAGCTGAGGAATTGTCTATATCGCAGGTTACGCCCATTCGTTCCCTATTAAAAAGCGAGGTCAGCCCAGGCACATCAGACCCAATCATGGGTAACCCGAATCTGGAATACTCCCATACCTTGTTCGGCGCACAGTACAAAGCATTCAATGGTGATTCACGCCCATATGAGGGCTTGTAGGGAAGAAGGCCTATATGCCCGTGCTTTGTGTAGACAAGATGCCGAGGTGCGGGAATAAACGGAATTAGCACGACGTTACTATGCCCGTTGCAGAGCGACTCAAGCCTTGCCCTGTCGGAATCTCTGATGCCCATAAGGTACAGCGCGTAATCGTTTCCAAGGTCATCCATAGCGGAGACAATTTGTGAGAAGTCCCGATCTACGGTGAAAACACCTTGGTAGAGCAATATTCTTCTGTCTTCCAATTCAAATTGACTTTGAATATCGGATTCTGAATTAGAGTAGTCAACGCTTTGATTCAGGACGCTCTTATTCGGCAGCACGGCAGGTGTTCGCTTAAGTTTCCACCATGCTTGTTGAATGAATGCTCGATTGTACTCGGGTACGACAACGCGATAAGCCCGCCTCGCAAGCTCCGGAACAACAGAAGAGTGGAGGGGCATGTCTCGTCTTGAAAACAGCGGCACATACTCGGCAAGTTCCATAAGCTGCATTACATGTCGAACCCCGAGCAGGGTGTTTCCACATGCGCGTGCGGCATAATCTGTCGTGGTCCAAACGATATCGAACGCACTGACATGCTCGCGACAATACTTCTTGACCTTCGACTCGACTGCGATATCGTCAACGATCCTCGCTCGTCCCTCCGGGCGAATGCCTAAATCAACAGATACCAAGAGGTTGTTAGATCGTAGCTCCACAGGAAGCTCCGTACAATTCCTTGACAGAACGGTGACATTGTGTCCGAGACCCACGAGCGTTTCGCATAGGGAAATAACCGGAGGATAGTTATCAATATTGTCTACGCTTACAACAAGTATTTTCATCGCCGCTGCTCCAATCTTCGCTCTTTGGAAAAGGGGGCACTGGATCTAATGCTCTTGTTACTCAAACAACCAGCAACTGCAAGTCCGGCACAAAATGCTAGGAACACTGCAGAAGGATTGAAGAATGCACTTTCGCTCGTGGAGGAAATCAATAGGTAAATACATATCGAAACCGAGGCAATGCCGGCAAGGGTCTTCCTTTGAAAGAGGAATAAGGAGACCAGCAATGCAATGTAAGCGATTAAGCCAAGATATCCGAATTGACCTAAAACAGTTGGCCAAAATGTGTCGGATACAAAAGAGGCGTCATTCGGGGTCAACCCATAGACACCCGATAGGCCATACTCATAATACAACGGTGAATAAAACCTAGGATCTCCCGTGATGTTTGATCCGAACGTAGCGAACCCAGTTCCGATAGGAGCATAGTCGCCGGCCACTTCAAAAGCGGCGCGGGTCAACTCGTTGCGTGCAAAGCCGTCGTTCGTATAGTAATAAACGATTTGATCCCAAGATAGGGCAATTGCCGCCCCAACACCTAAAGCAACCAGCAAGTACGGGCTGTATTTACTGCGTTGCGAAAGCATCAGAAAGAGAAAGACAGCAACGAACCCGATAGCCTTGCTGCGAAGCGTCGAGCACATGAGGGCAAGTGCCAGAATTATCCATGATCTGTTTTCAGACACATCTTGGCAAAACAAAAGCAACATACCAACGAGTCCAATGCTCAAGAACGTGTAATGCGAGAATACGAACGAGAAAGACCTGATACCGAAACGGATTTCGCCACCCATTCCGATATCTACAAAGAGGTTGAGAGCAGCACAGACAGCCATAACCAAAAGAAGCAGTTTGCATTCAAGAAGTACTAGACCAAACATGGAACTACGCTTGCGGAGTACGATGAAGCTCGCTACTGCCGCAATGGGATACTTGATGCAAGTAAAGATGTCAATAAGTATTGCCTGCCAGGAATGCTGCACTCCGAATATGATATTACCGAGCAGTCCGACTCCAACCACGGCAAATCCAAGAAACAGTAGTCTTGAGACCCCTGCCAGAGGGGAGCTTGCAATTACGGAAAGAGCAGCAAGGCCAAGAAGGACCGTTGCAGCTTCGTCGATATTAGACAGAACAGGAAATACTTCCTGTAGTGTACTTTCAAACAAAAGGAGGTTGAATACCAAAAGCCAGGCATAATCCCCCAGGGTCGCATCCAGTAGCAACGATGCCCGTCGATGAAGCTTCTTTGCAGGCGCCAAGCTGCGTCTATTGATTAATACATCAGTCATCATTAATAAACCGACCTATCGCCATGATTAATGTCAGGAATGGCAGAAACCGCCAAAGGGAGCAGCCTCATTTCGAAATCACCTTGCTATAGACCGAGACAGTTTTCCTGGCAATCAAATTCCAATCATGTCTCGCCAGAACAAGTGAGCGGAGGTCTTCTTTCTCGACCGCACTCGATATCTCTAGTGCCAGGGCGTGCTTGAGATCAAAGAGATCTCCTGTACGAAAAGTCAGTCCGTGACCGTCCAGCACCTCGGTGTTCTCCGGAATGTCGCTGACCAGGCAGGGACAGTCGAACCACATGGCTTCGAGCAAGGCCATCGGCATGCCCTCCGCCTCGCTGGGAAACACGAACAGGCGCGCGTTGGCATAGAGCGCACACAGGTCGACCTTGCCGAGCATCCCGGTGAATAGGATTCTCGGGTCGCCCGCTGCCCGCTCTTTGAGAGCGTGCTTGAACTCGTCCACGTGGTCGCTGTCTCCCGCGATGACGAGCATCGCGTTGGTGTCGAGCTCCTTGAACGCGTCGATGAGGATCTCCAGACCCTTGCCGGGAACCAGGCGCGAGACGCACAGCAGAAAGTTCCTACCGCGCAGGCCGAACCGGTCGAGCACAGAATCGCTCTCGACCTCCTCGGGCATGGACAGCCCGTTGGGGATGTAGGCGCACTCCCGCCCGTACTCGTTGCGGAAGTAGCCCTGGATCGAGCGGGACAGCACGATCACCTCGTCTGCGCGACGCAGAGCGAGCCGCTCGCCGAACTTGATGTACTTAGCACCGAAGCCCTTCCACTTGGGCGTCTTGTAGTTGAGCCCGTGGACGGTCACCACGACCTTCTTGCCGAGCAGCTTCGCAAGCCAGAGCGACGCCGCGGGCCCGAGCGCGTGGTAGTGGATGACGTCCGCGCCGTCGATGACCGCGCGGATGGTCGCCAGGTAGCTGTAGACGACAGCGTTGAGCTGCTTGCTGTCGGGGGTGGGGACGTCCACCAGCCTTACGCCCCGGTGCTCGGCCGCGCTCTTCTGTCCCTTGGACTTCCTGTTATAGGCGGTAACTTCGACGCCGAGATCTGCAAGCCGCGTCGAGAGCTCCTCGACCACGACCTCCACGCCGCCCCCACGGCCCGGCATGCGCTTGTGCCCGATCATCGCGACCTTCACGAGGCATCCGCCCCCCGGTAGAGTCTCTGGTATTCAGCCATGAGGGAGAGGGCACTGGCTCCGATCTCGTAGCCCGCCTCCGCGAGCACGGGGATGGGATCCTCGGTTCGGCCTCCCTCCGCCAGCATCACGGCGGCGCGCGCCCACTCGGAGACGGGCGCGGAGAGCGGGAGGCGCTCCGCGTTGGGGAGCACCATGGCCTCCGCCGAGACGGCGTCGGACGCGAGGGCGGGAAGGCCCGACGCCTGCGCCTCTATGAGCGATAGCGGGATGCCCTCGTGCAGGCTCGGGAACACGAGGACGTCGAAGGCCTGGACGACGTCGGGGACGTCGCCGCGCAGCCCCAGGAACCTCACCGACGCATCGAGCCCAAGGGAGAATGCCTTGCGCTCGACCTCGTGACGCAGCTCTCCGTCGCCCGTGAGCACGAGCGCCGCGTTCGTACCCTCGCGGCGCATCTCCGCAAGGATGTCAACGAGGAATGCGTGGTTCTTCACGGCGGAGAACCTTCCGACGTGCCCTACGACGATTTGGTCCTCGGCGATTCCGAGCTCGGCACGCATCCGTGCGCGCGTCCCAGCGTCGAAACGGTATCCCTCGAGGTCGATGGCGTTCTTGACGACGTGGACCTTCGGGAGGTTCGCCTCGCCGAACAGGAACGTCCCCGCCGCCTCACTGCAAGCCCAGTAGTGGGTCGCGATTGCAGGAAGCTTCCTGCGGGCCGCCTCCTTGATCGGGTACTTAAGGTCACGGTCCGCCGCGTCGTTGTGAGAGTGGGCGATCCTCACCGGCACGCCGCAGCCTCTCGCCATGGCGAGAGGGAACGCAGACATCGCATCGATGTGGGAGTGCACAACCGGGTAGCGGTGCTCCGCGAAGAAGCGCCGCATGAATCTGCGGTACGAGAGGCAGTGCTGCGGGTAGAGCCTCGGAGCGCGGAAGACGCGTCCGCCGAGCGACTCGATCTCGTCCTCGTACTCCCCGCGCTGGGGTCGGTGGACGAGGAAGTCGAACTGCACCTGCGAGCGGTCGATCTCACGGTAGTGGTTCATGATCATCGTCTCGAGCCCGGCCCGATCCATGATGTTCACGATTTGGAGGATGCGTATGGGCTCGGACATCAGTACGCCCCCTTCCCGTTAAACATGGAGCGCACGGTGCCAAAGACGAGTCCGAGGTCGTGGGCAAGCGAGCTCCTCTCGATGTACTCCAAATCGAGGTCGACCATCTCATCGAAGGAGGAGTCCGAGCGGGTGGACGCCTGCCACGCACCGCCGCAACCCGGCTTGACGCGAAGGCGCTGCATGGCGCGCTCGTCATACTGGATAATTTCTTTTGGCAGTGCGGGGCGCGGACCGATGAGGCTCATCTGACCAACGAACACGTTCAGCAACTGCGGCAGCTCATCGATGCTGTGCCTCCGTATGAAGTTGCCAAGGCCCGGGATGATACGTGGGTCGTCCTTAATCTTGAACATGGGGCCGTCCGCCTCGTTCCTGTCCTTGAGCTCTTTCAGCATCTCTTCTGCATGGGGCACCATGGATCGGAACTTCCACATGCGGAACAGGTGGTAGGTGCCGTTCCTGCGCACACGCCCCACGCGCAGCTGGCTGTAGAGCGGGCCCGCGCCCGGGGACTTGACGCAAATGGCCGCCGAGAGCACGAGGCCCGGAACGAGCAGCACGGCGATGGCGAGGCCGGACGCCGCGATGTCAAAGGCGCGCTTGGCCGTGCGGTAGCCGTGGCGGTTCAGCAGCGGGCGGACGCCCGAGTCCGCGCCGCGCAACAACATGCGCGCCGCCTCAGCATCGGTGACGCTCGTCTCGGGCCAGCCAGTCTTGCCTTCGGTTGTCACCTTGGGTGCGAAGGTTTCTAGCACCACTTCCTCAGGAGTGGCTACCACGCCAGCCCCCGTATGCCTATGCGGGGCATCGAGTGCCCCCTCAATGTTCGAGGGCATGCCTTGTTCCATCAGTTCCATCGACAAAGATCCCGACCCTGATCCCGTGTTCCTGCAGTTGCGGTGGCTCTTGAAAACAACCGTTGCCATGTCAGCTCTTGAACGGCACGTCTATGGGCGCCTGCTCGGTGAAGGCGGTATCGCCCTCCCCCACTCGCACCTGGCAGCGTCTGCGGTGCCGGTCCACCTTAGAGATGCGCGACTCCTGACCCACGAGCGGACCGGATTGCACGTGCAACTCCCCGTCCACGATCACGGCGGTGGAGCTTCGGATGACGTGGGAGCCGTCCATGGCGGCGGCGTACCAGGCCGCGGCCTCGTCGGCGAGAGGGGCCCAAGAGCGGGCCTCTGTCCCCACGAGCTCCACAGGCAGGGTCAGGCGGGCGAGCGATTTAGCGAGCCCCGCCGCGTCCGAGGAGATCGCGAACACGTACCCCCGGTACATGTTCACCGGCTCCAGGAACCAGGTCCCGCCGCGCTTCATCCAGCGCTCCTTGCGCAGGACGAAGGCATCGGTGAGGACGGACGCCGGCAGCAGGCGCTTGAGCTCGGTGCAGAGACTCGCCTCGCGCCCCTCCGGCATCCGCAGGAGGTACCAGCGCTCGCGGCCGCGCGGGGTGCGCCGCCCCATGGGGAGCCCCGCGGCCAGGCTGCCGCCGCGAGCTCCCGACCTCGCTGATGGCGCTGTTGCGACGGGCATTCGACCCCTCCTCCCCGGCCCTGCCGCGCCCCAGAGGGCGCGAAAAGGTACACCTTTTGAAGGGGTGCCCGATTATCAAAAGTCAAGAGTGGGACGCGTGTGGAGAGCTGCGGTTTCATTGCACGCCTCGGTGCGCGGATGTGTATAATGGGGTCCGAAATTTGAGTCTAAAAAGGTGTACTTTTTGACGGCGCCCGCGCTACCAACTACCTGCGCTTTCGCGCCCCTTCGCTTCACGTGCGGTCGCATTCTCCACCCGGCCCCTTAACGGCAACCTTCTCGATGTCGAAAACGAGCACCTTGATGCAACATCCCGTCATCGACTTCTCGATATGCCCCGCCAGGTAGCTTTCCCTGATGTTTTTGCAGAGGCCGGGCCGTCTCTTCCCCGGCCTGCCGAACCTCACGCCGCGCGCCTTCGCCGCCGCGATGCCCTCCGCCTGCCGCTGGTGGATGCACTCGCGCTCCACCTGGACCACGTAGGAGAGCAGCTGCAGCACGATGTCGGATATGTGCGCGCCCGTGACGCCGCCCCTGTCCCCTCGCGCGTCCAGCTGCCGGTCCAGGTTCTGCTCGCGCATGTTCATCCGCGCTACCCGCACGTCCTCCCGGCCACAAAACCTCCTCCCTATCAGGCGCAGACACCCATCGCTACCAACGGCGACCCCGCGCCACCGTCATTACAAGAAGGAAGCCTCAATAAAAGCCGTCTCATAGCAGGCGCGCTGATAGGACGAGAGGATGACAAGGCAGCACGAGAGGAAGGACCCGACCGTGAACCTCGGCATGGAAAACGAGACTACCGAGCGCAAGCGGACCACGGCTGAACTAGAGGCCACCATGGAGTCGGTCGCTTCCATCCTCAACAAGCACGACCACGGCGAGCTCTACTTCGGAGTGCGCCGCGCAACGGAGGGGTCATCGGGATGGACGTCTCCGAGAAGACGCTTCGCGATATCTCCCAAGCCTCCACCAACAGGGTCGAGCCGCGCGTGTACCCCACCATCGAGCATCTGGTGACCGAGGACGGGAAGTCCTATGTCAAGGCCTCCTTCTCCGGCACCGAGCGCCCCTACGCGCCCCAGGGCCGCTACCGCATCGCTCCGCCGACGAGGACCTGCCCATGAACGCGGAGACACTCGAGCGGATGATGCCGGAGCGCGCCGAGCGCAAGGGGCCCTGGGACGGGCACCCCTCAGGCAGGCCGGTTGCCGACGCGGATGAGGGCGCGCTGCGCCGCTTCGTGGAGGAAGGCAACGCCTGCGGCAGGATAGCGGCCCCTACACGGATGCGGGCGACGCCCTCGCAGGCCTCGGCCTCATCGCCGACAACGGCACGCTCTCCAACGCCGCAGCAGCGCTCTTCTGCCCGTCCAGGACCGGTGCACGCCTCAAGGCCGAGATCCTCGCCGACCGCAGCCTCGTCGAAATCCTCGACCTGCAGCAGTGGGACGGACCGGTCTACGACCTCATCTCCCGCGCCGAGTTCTACGTGCTCTCCAACATCCGCCGCCGCCTCATCATCGACGGCAGCCCCGCCCGCGAGGAAGTGCCCGAGATCCCGCGCGCGGCGTTCCGCGAGGCGATCGTGAGCGCGTTCTGCCATCGCGACAGGACCGACTACGGCACGGCAGTGCAGATCGACATCTATCCCAACACCGTGGAGGTCACCAACCCCGGCACCTTTCCGGCAGGGCGTACCCCCGAGATGTATCTGTCGGACGAGGTCGTGGCTCCCAAGAGCCGAAACCCCCTCATCACCTCAACGCTGTTACGCTCCAAGACCATCGAGTCGTTCGGCTCCGGCATCAAGCGCATCCGGGACACCTGTGCCGAGGCGGGAGTACGCTTCGAGTACACGCAGGCGCACGGCACCACCACCGTACGCTTTCACCGCAACGACCCCTACGGCGAACCACTTGGAACTGATACGGTTCCAAGTGGTTCTATGTGGTTCCAAGCTGACGATCCCGAGGCGGGCCTGTCCGAGAATGAGTGCACCGTCCTCGCATTTCTCCGCAACCGCGATAGTGCGACGGCGCTCGAGGTTGCTGAGGCGGCGCACATGGGCCGCAGGGGCGCCGTCAAGCTCTTCGGTAGACTCGCTGAGCGCGGGCTCGTCGCCGCAGAGGGCTCCCAGAGGACGAGGCGCTACCGCGCGGCCGAACTCGGCTGATGGAGCCTCAGCGCGAACGGCTAACCGAGACGGCGGCTAATGATACGTTTTTAGCCTTTTTCGGGCAGGAAGACCCTGGGCGGGTCTACAAACCTGCCCAGGGCTCTTTTTAACAGTGCTGTATCATCTTCGAACCACTCAGACAGCGCGGTGCCAGATAGAGGATATCCCCTCGTCATTACACATAATCGCAAACAGGCAGCCCGCTCATGGCGGCGGCCGGCACGAGGCAACGGTCCCAATGTGCCGATTCCTCTCTGGGACAGTCCAAAACCATGTATACGAGTTTGGTACGATTTTTGAGTGCCTTTTCACCCTATGCGCCGCACCCCTCGACAAAACCGCAGGATTCAACTGGGCTTTTGTCGAGGGGTGCGGCGCATGTAGGCGGAAGAGACCCAAAAAATACACCAAACTCAACCCACGTCATTGACGGGTTTTACTTTGGGCTGATTTTTATGCACGCTAATTCTCGCTACCTGCTGGTTTATCAGCGCAATATACATGCTAAAAACCGGGCATGGCAGCGCGTCTGGCAGACCCGTCGCCAAGCTTAGCGCATCCTGAAATCGCTTGAGGCCGAGGGGCCTGCCGTACGAACCGGCGAGGGGCGGGGCACGAGCTGGAGCAAGAGCAATGGGAGGCAAGCAGACTGATGGCAATCGCGACCTCGCGTCATGTCGCGATGTCGCGAAAGAAGCGGCGGCCTGTGACGCGCCTCTAGCCCGCTTCCGACCGCACGGTCTTCCAGACCCCCGACGACATGCTGCGCTCCATGAAAGCCTTGGGACTCAAGAACACGAAGTCGCGCCGGGCAAAGATGCGCAACCTCCGAGTCGCCCACATAGCGGCGACGCTCTACGGGCCCCATGAGCTCCGCACGCGCGAGTCCACCCGTGCCGGCACGCCGAGGCGATGGACTCGGTTCGCCGCGCGTTCGACGCCGCGCGCCGCCGCGCTGGTAGAATGGACACCCGAGCCAACAAGGAGCCGCCCATGACTGAACAGACCCAAAACATCACCCAGTCCCAGCCGGCGCCAGAGCGCCCCACTCAAGACCAGACCGAATCGTTCCAAGCAAAGCGTCACTCCAAGCCTCTGCTCACCATCGGGCAGCAGATCGCCCACATGAAGGCAAAGGGTATCGCCTTCGAGCTCTGCTCCGAGGAGGAAGCCGCCTCCCACCTACGCACCAAATGCCAGTTCTTCCGCGTATACGCCTACCGCAAGCTCTTCCCCAAGCACGTCGGCGGCCCGCGCGATGGCCAGTACGTCAACTTGGACTTCGGGCACCTCAAGGCCCTCTCCAACCTCGACCGTATGCTGCGCGACGTCCTGCTCCCCATGACCCTCGACGTCGAGCATTTCGCCAAGGTGCGCCTGCTCGCCGCCGCCGAAGACCATGGCGAGGACGGCTACGCCCTCATGCTCGACTACTACGCAAGCCGCTCGGAGGAGCAGCGGTCCTACATTGAGTCGGAGCTCGACCGTCGGATGAAGGACCCCTACGTCGGCGCCGTCGTACGCAAGTACCGGTACGACATGCCGGTATGGGCGTTCTGCGAGGTCGTTCCCTTCGGGATGTTCTCCGGCCTCGTCAAGTTCTGTGCCGACAGATGGGAAGATGAGGACCTCCAGGACGTTCACTACTTGCTCAAGTACACGCGCTCCGTCCGTAACGCGACTGCACACGGCGCATGTGGAGTCAACGGGCTCACCGATGCCAACACGCGCATGCGCCCACCGGCATCCCTCGTGAACGCGCTTACGTCGACGGAAGTCCCCAAGCGCCTGCGTGCCAAATGGCTGCGCGGCACGAGAATGGTGCAGATGTGCGCGATGCTGCACCTGTACGCGCAGATCGTTCCCGCAGGAGAGGCCCGAACGGAAAGGGAGCGGCATCTCACCTCGCTGTTCGCCGCCGTCCGCTCAAGTGACGTGCCCGTGGAAAACCCGGCAGTCGCCGCCCTGCTGTTCATCGAGCGCTTGACGAAGGCGGTAGGCCTGCTACAATGACCTCATCTAGCAAAGCCCTCCGGGCTTATCGGGGCGGGACTGCGAAAGCGGTTCTGCCCCGTTTTCGCTAATATGAGAAAGCCATTGTCAAGAGGCATGACGTCGCAGGACCCGATTTTTCAATTGGGTCCTGCGGCAT
>CALULJ010000048.1 GCA_944321445.1 uncultured Collinsella sp. | reverse complement strand
GTGTCCATGGGGCGCACGGTCTTGCCGTCGGTGAACGCCAGCAGCGAGCACTCGGGGCCGGTGAGCATCTCCTCGATAACCACCGTGGAGCCCGCGTCGCCGAAGGCGCCGGAGAAGCACTCGTGCACGGCCTCCTCGGCCTGCTCGAGCTCGGTCGCCACCACGACGCCCTTGCCGGCCGCCAGGCCGTCGGCCTTCACCACGAGCGGAGCCCCCTGCTCGCGCACGTAGGCGAGCGCGCTCTCCTCGTCCGTGAAGGAGCCGTAGGCGGCAGTGGGGGCGCCGGCGCGCCCCATGACCTGCTTGGAGAAGAGCTTGGAGCCCTCCATCTGGGCGCCCTCGGCACCCGGGCCGAAGCACGGGATGCCCGCGGCGCGCACGGCGTCGGCGACGCCCGCCACAAGCGGGGCCTCCGGGCCGATCACCACGAGGCCGCAGCCCGTCTCGCACGCGAAGTCGGCAACGGCGTCCGGATCGTTCTCGTCGAGGGCCACGTTTTCGCCCACGGCGACCGTGCCGCCGTTGCCCGGCGCGATGTAGAGCTTGCCGCAGCGCGGCGACGCTGCCAGCTTGACCGCCAGCGCGTGCTCGCGGCCGCCGCTGCCCAGCAGCAGGATATCGATGGTTTCAGCGTTCATGGGTCCTCCTTAGATGGCGGCTTCGAGGAACATATCGACGTCATCGAGCAGCGGGCTGTGCAGCGACGCAGGGTAGCTCAGCAGCCCCACGGCGCCCTCCCCCACATGCGTGGCGATGCACGGGCCGATGGTCGCGATGCCGCCGCACGTCGCATCGGGGCCCTCGGATTCAAGGGACTTCTCGAGCATGCGGATGGCCTTGGCAGAGCGCGTGTGCAGCTTGTAGTACGTAAGGGCTCCCAGCTCCTGGGAGCGGCTGGCGAGCCGGCGAACCATGAAGGCGATGGCGTTGCGCAGGCCCTTGGCCTTGTGCGCCACCTCGATGCAGCCCTTCTCGCCAACCTCGATGACGACCTTGACGTTCAGAATCGAGGTCGCCAGGTGCTGAGCGCGCGTGGCGCGGCCACCCTTCACCAGGTTGCCCAGGTTATCGGGGATGAAGTGGATCTTCGCGGTGTCGCGGATGGCGAGCACGCGCTCGATCGCCTCGTCCATGGTGCCGCCGGCCTCGGCGATCGCCGCCGCCTCGAGCACCATGGCGCCCTCGCCCACCGTGGCAGCGTAGCTGTCGATGACCTCGATGCGCACATCCTTGAACACTTCCTGCGCCAGATAGCGCGGGGTCTCGATTGTCGAGGACAGCTCACGCGCGATATGGATCGACAGGATCTCGGTATAGCCCTCTTCGATCAGCGCGCGGTAGACCTCGACGAAATCGGCGGGCGCAGGCTGGGACGTCTGCGGCAGCTCCTGCTGCTGCTCCAGCAGATCGAGGTACTCATCGATCTGGATATCCATGCCATCGCGGTAATCGCGCCCGCCCGCGACGATGTGCAGGGGCACGATCCGGATGCCGAGGCGGCGCGCCGCCTCCTGGTTGATGTCCGACGCGCTGTCCGTAACGACGGCGAACTTCCGCATGGCCGACTCCTAATTCCAGAAGCGGTTGATGGTCTGCTCGCGGTCGGGACCGACGGACACGAAGGTCACGCGGGTGTGCGCAAGCTTCTCGATGTAGGCGACGTAGTCCTGCGCGGCCTGGGGCAGCTCGTCGAAGCTGCGGCACGCGGAGATGTCGCACTTCCAGCCGGGCAGCTCCTCGTAGACGGGCTTGGCCGCGGCAAAGATGCTCTCGTGCTCGGGCACGGTGGTGTAGCGCACGCCGTCGCACTCGTAGGCGACGCAGACCTTGATGGTGTCGAAGGCGGACAGCACGTCGAGCTTGGTGAGGGCGATGTCGGTGAGGCCGTTCACGCGGGCGGCGTAGTTGGCGATCACGCCGTCGAACCAGCCGCAGCGGCGGCGGCGACCGGTGGTGACGCCGTACTCGTAGCCATCCTCGGTGAGGGTGTGGCCCTCTTCGGACTCATAGGAAAGCTCGGTGGGCATGGGGCCCTCGCCCACGCGGGTGATGTAGGCCTTCATGATGCCGAGCACGCGGTCGATGTTCTTCATGCCCACGCCGGAACCCGTGACGGCGCCGCCGGCGGTGCAGTTGGAGGAGGTCACGTACGGATACGTGCCGTGGTCGATGTCGAGCAGCGTCGCCTGGGCGCCCTCGAACAGGATGGACTTGCCCTCCTCGACCATCTCGTTGAGCAAAAGGCTGCTCTCGCAGATGTAGGGACGCAGGCGCTCGGCCATGGGCAGGTAGTCGGCACAGATCTGGTCCACCGTGTAGGTGGGCATGCCGAAGATCTTCTCGAGCTGCGGGTTCACGCGGTCGAGCGCGCGGCCGAGCTTCTCGCGGAAAACGGCCTCGTCGAGCATATCCTGCATGCGCAGGCCGATGCGGGCCATCTTGTCCTGATAGCACGGGCCGATGCCGCGCTTGGTGGTACCGATGCTGTGATCGCCCAGCAGCTGCTCATACGCGCCGTCGAGGTCCATGTGGTAGGGCATGATGACGTGCGCGTTACCGGAAACCTTGAGGTTTTTGGTGCTGATGCCGTCGGCCTCGAACATGTCGATTTCCTCGAGCAGCACCTTGGGGTTGACGACGCAGCCGTTGCCGATCACCGAGGTGCAGTCCGCGTACATGATGCCCGACGGAACCTGGTGCAGGCCGTATTTCTTGTCGCCCACCACGATGGTGTGACCGGCGTTGTTGCCACCCTGGTAACGGACGACGCAGTCGAAATCCCCGGCAATAAGGTCGCAGATCTTGCCCTTGCCCTCATCGCCCCACTGGGTTCCGACCAATACTGTCGACGACATGCTATCTCCTAACGTAAGGCACGAAGCCACAAGCCGATTGACGGTCAAACATCACTATTATACGGCGCGAAGAGGGGCGTGTGGGAAAAAGGGGACAGGCACTTATTTCCCACCGGTGGGAAATAAGTGCCTGTCCCCTTTTTCCCACACGCCCCCGCAGAGCCTGGCTATTCCTCCGCGTGCTCGTTGAGCTCGTAGAACTTGGTCGAGGCGGGCAGGAAGACCAGGTCGACGTCGCCGATGGGGCCCGAACGGTTCTTGGCCACGATGACGCGCGTGATGCCCTCGGGCGGGCGGTCGTCACGGCCGGCCTCCTGCTCGGAGCTCGAGCGGTCCAGGAACATGACGATGTCGGCGTCCTGCTCGATGGAGCCCGATTCGCGCAGGTCGGAGAGCTGCGGGCGCTTGCCCGTGCGCGACTCGACCGCACGCGAGAGCTGCGACAGCGAGATGACCGGGACGGCCAGCTCCTTCGCCATGATCTTGAGGGCACGGCTCATCTCGGAGACCTCGACGGCGCGATTCTCGGCGCGGCGGCCCGCCGGCGGGCTCACCAGCTGCAGGTAATCGAGGATGATGACGGCCTTCTCCTTGTTGTGGAGCATGCGGCGCGCCTTGGCGCGGATCTCGGTCACCGTGGTGCCGGGCGTGTCGTCGATGAGGATGTCGAGACGCGACAGGTCCTGCGTGGCCTCGTTGATGTTGGCCCATTCCTGCGGCGAGATGCGGCCGGTGCGGAAGTTGGACATGTTGATCTGGGCGTGCGCGCAGATGAAGCGCTGCGCGATTTCCTTGCCCGACATCTCGAGCGAGAAGAACGCGACGGTGTAGCCCTCGGATGCCGCATTCAACGCGAGGTTCAACGCGAACGAGGTCTTACCCACGGCGGGACGCGCGCCGATGATGACGAGCTGGCCTTCGCGCAGGCCCATGAGCATGCGGTCGAGGCTCGGATAGCCGGTGGGCGCGCCGTGGACCTCGCCGCCGGCTGCGCAGACCTCCTCCGCCTCGTTATAGGCCTCGATCATGAACTCGGTGAGCGACTTGTAGGAGCTGCGAACCTCGCGCGCGGTCACGGAAAGCAGCATCGACTCGGCGCGCTCGATGACCTCCTTGGTGTCGGAGGGCGCATCGTAGGCGAGCGCGTTGATTTGGTTCGTGGCGCCGATGATCTCGCGCAGCATGGCGTCACGGCGCACGATGCCCGCGTGATGCTGCCAGTTGACCAAGCTGAGCGTGCGGCCCATGAGGTCGAGGATGTACGCCTCGCCGCCCACGGACTCGAGTTTGTCCTTGGAATTGAGGTAATCGATGAGCGAGATGGAGTCGATGGGCAGGTTGCGGTCGTACATCTCGTGCATGGCCACGAACAGCGTTTTGTGCGCCGGACGGTAGAAGTCGTCGGGCAGCAGCTCGACGAGCGCCTCCTCGACCACTTCGGACGAGAGCAGCATGGCCGCAAGCACGTTGGCTTCGGCCTCGACGTTGTTGGGCAGGCCCATGCGCGCGCCGCGCTCCGCGACGCCCGACGGCGACCACGCGTAGTCGTTCGACGACGATGCCATACCTGTGCTCCTTTGCTCGTGCGCCCCTCACAGGGCGCGGGCCTACCATGGTAAAGCAATTTTGCTTGTCAAGTTGGGGCGTCTTGAGCGCCTACCTGCACAAACAGCGGTATCAACACGGGGGTGTGGAAACTGCGCCCCATATTTCCCGGCAAAACGCCAACTTTCAACGTTTTCCACATTTTATGTATTTGTTGAAGCGAGTTTTCCACAGCAGCGCGCGTACCTGCGAATATACAAAATGAGCCGCCGCTTTACGGGGATTTTATTAAAGCTTGACTTGAAGGTTTTATGAAACCGCAGGTAAATTGGGGCGCTTTATACATTCCGCAGGAAGAGCGCATTGTGCGACTATGCAATCGAACAGGTGACCGTATCCAAAACTGACAGCCCGGTCAGCTGTTTCAACATGGCCAGCGCCTGGTACCTGTGGATTTCTGGAGTGGTATGCCGCATGAGAACCAGCCTGGGGAAAACCGACGCGCTTCTCCCCTGGGGAGAAGCGCGTCGATTAAAAAAACGGCCCGGATGCCGCTGGGGCATCCGGGCCGTTCAAACCCGTCTATGCGAGCGAGTGCTACTCGGCGGCAGCCTCGGTCTCGGTGGCCTCGGCCTCGACGGTCTCCTCGGCGACCTCGGTCTCCTCGACCACGGCCTCCTCGGTGACACCGACGAGAACGTTCACGGTAGCGCGGATGTCGCGATACAGCGAAATGACCACGGGGTGCGTGCCGGCGACCTTGATGGGCTTACCGAGCTCGACGCGCTTGCGATCGACCTCGATGTCCAGCTGAGCCTTGATGGCGTCAGCGATCATGGCGCTGGTCACGGAACCGAAGAGGACACCCTCGTCGCCGACCTTGGCGTCGACGGTGACGGCCTTGCCGTCCAGGGCCTCCTTCATGCTGTTGGCATCGGCCAGGCGCACAGCCTCGCGCTTGGCGATGTTGTTGCGGCGCTCCTCGAGCTGCTTCAGGTTGCCCTTGGTAGCCGCCACGGCAAGCTTCTTGGGGAACAGGTAGTTCTCGGCATAACCCTGCGCGACGTCGACGACGTCGCCTTCGCCACCCTTGCCCTTGAGCTCACCAAGAAGAACGACTTTCATGAGATCTCCTTGCGTTCGCACCGCTCCCGCGGTGCAGTGGTTAGTGTTGCTCCTGCGCGTCCGGGCCGCTTCGCGCAAGCCTGCGGAAGTTGGCCCAAACGTCAACCAGGCCGACGATGCTCACAATAAAGAACACCATCTCGATCCAGAAGAGGAAGAAGGTGCAGATAGTCCTCGTCAGGCATCCCATATGCGCACGCGACATCAGCGCGCTTGCCACGCCAAAGCCCTGGCAAGCGAAGATGATGCGCACGCTCAGAAGTGCGGTGACGCTGATGGTCCGCAGGGCCTCGGCCTCCGGAAACCCGGTGAACGAGGCGCCCAGGCACACCGTCGAGATCGCCAGCACCGCGATGCTCCACATGGGGGCGTCGAAGCGGCTGATCGATCCGGGCCGGTGTGCGCCCTTGGAACGCACGGCCATCAGATGGGAACCCACGCCCGCAACAAGGGCGTTGACCGCAGAACCTGTCACATAGGTGAAAGGCCATACGGCGACGACGAGAGGCTCGACTTGCCTTACGAGCAGATCGGCCTCGACGCCCGTTCCCACGGAACTTTGGACTCCTGCCATCAACGACGACACGATCGTATCGCGCACCGATATCCCGGCGAATGCGGCAATAGCCGCATCGAGGCCGAGCGCCGCCGCTGCGCCGAGCACGACCGCCGCGGACACGTTCGTGACCGTGGCGCCGCGCCACATGCAGCCGACGACAGCCAGCGAGCACACGAGCGCGGGCCCCATGAACACCACGAGCGAGGCGTCCACGAAAGACCCGACCGCTAGCAAGGCCGCGCTCAACGCGAGCGCAATCACCATACCGCGGACGCCGTTCGCCTCGGCAAGCTCACGCATGCCGTAGGCGGAAAGCAGGACTCCTGCGTACGGAAGAAAGAGCGCAACGACGCAGCCCAGCACAAGCATGAGCGCTCCGTGGGACGCTTGCGGCCTCACGGTGCGCATGGCCGGGCCGCCGGGTACGATCGCACCCCGCTGCGGCTCCTGGCTTCCGTCCTGCATCTACCTCGTCCTCGTCCCTACCTAGCCGCGGTTGCGCTCGCCGCGGGAAGAAACCACGGGAACGGTGTAGGGCAGGAGAGCCATCTCGCGGGCGCGCTTGATCGCGTTCGCGATGTCGTGCTGGTGCTGCGTGCAAGCGCCAGTGACGCGACGGGGCTTGATCTTGCCACGGTCGGTCATGTACTTACGGAGAAGCTGAGTATCCTTGTAATCGATGTACTCGGTGTTCTCCTTGCAGAACTGGCAGTACTTACGACGCGGCTGACGTGCTGAATAATCATTAGCCATGTCAAAATACCTTTCGTTTGGCGCCGTAGGCGTGCTGCCTTCAGCGCCGCTCACTAAAACGTGATTCCGTCCTAGAACGGAATATCCTCATCGTAGACGTCGACCGCCGGAGGCGCCTGAACGGGCGCCGGAGCCGGCTGGGGCGCGGGAGCGGCATAGCCACCCTGATAGCCACCGCCATAGGTGTTGCCACCGTCCTGGCCGTAGCCACCCTGGTTCTGCCCGCGGCTCATGAACTCGATCTCATCGACGATGACCTCGAGCTTGCTGCGACGCTGACCGTCGCGCTCCCATGAGCTGTAGCGGAGCTTTCCCTCGATCGCGACCTTCGACCCCTTCTGGAGGTAGCGGCTCACGGCCTCGGCACGGGTGCCGAACATCGTGCAGTCCACGAAGTTGGGGTAGTCCTCCCAATCGCCGGTCTGCGGGTTACGACGACGGTCGTTGACCGCCACGCCGAACGAAAGCACCTGGGTGCCGCTCGCGGTGGCGCGCAGCTCGGGATCACGCGTGAGGTTACCGGAAATGTTGACTCGATTGATGCTCATAAGACTCACTACCTCTCGTTGCAGCGCGCGCCTGCGCGTGCGCCGCCTTCCAAACGGTTCTTACTCCATGTCATCGCGACGAACGATCATGTGACGAACCACGGCATCGGTGATGCGCAGCACGCGGTCGAGCTCGGCGATCTGGGTGGGATCTGCGTGGAAGTTGATGAGGGTGTAGTCACCTTCGGTGAGCTTGTTGATCTCGTAGGCGAGCTTGCGCTTGCCCCACTCGTCAACGTTGTCGACCTTACCGTTACCGGCAGCAATCGTGGTATCGATGCGCTTCATCACGGCGAGACGGGTCTCGGGATCGAGAGCAGGGTCGACAAAGAACAGCAGTTCATAGGCCTTCATGTGGTCACCTCCTCTGGGCTTAAAGGCTCCAGGTCGTGAAGGTGCGCCCGGAGCAGGAAAGGACCGGAATACTGTAGACCAATTGCCGCGTATTCTCAAGTTCCTGCAGGTAGCCCATCATGACCTCCACACAACTGATTGCCCGCGCACGCGCTGCGCGCGCGTGCTGCGCGACACCAGCGTCTCCCGGCAGGACCCGCATGCGGCGCGCGACTCGTTACCGCGAACGGCTGCGAAGCCTACCGCGAATCAACACGGACCTAACAGTGCAGGTAAAGCCTGGTGTTTTATAAGGTGTGACCGAGCTTGCTCCATATGTCGCCCATATACGGCAGGGAGACTTCAAAGCTTCCCCACATCTTGCTGTGCGAGGCCCGTCTTCGGCACCCCACAGCCGCACGGTGCGCATCGGAACGTGCCAGCGCGTATCGCTCCGGCATGTGTGGTCAAAAATCCGTCGAGTCGGGATTGGCGGATTTCTGGATACAATATTTTGGACTACTTTCAGTATGTCCTGTCATATATACCAAAAGGTGGGGTATCGCCCCCGTGGCGATACCCCACCCCAATTGGCTCAATATGCATGCCGACGCCCGTAAAACGCAGCCGTTTCAGGCGCTCTGTGTTCCCAACGGACGGGCGGAACGCGTCAAAATCCCGACTCGACGGATTTTTGACCACGCCCCGCCGACCAATACGAGCAGACCGCTCTATCGGTCGCGATCGTCGGCTTCAATCGGCCCCTCAGGTGCCGGTTCGGACGCAAAGGGCTCGGGATTGGCGGGCTCCTCCGCCGCCGCATCGGCCGCGGCATCCGCAGCAGAGGAATCCGGCGCCTGCTCCTCGGCCTCAGCGCTCACGGGGCCCATCGCAACGGGCTCATGCGGCGCATCCGCCACAGGGGGTTCCCGCTGCGACGCCCCGCCGACGACCTCGGTCGGACTCGAATCGGAAACGGGCTCGACAGCCGTCTCGACCGGCGCTGCCGTCGGCTCCGCCGCAACACCCTGAGCAGCACCGGGCTGCTGAGCCGCAGGGCCCGCGCCGGCACCGGGCTGCTGCGGTTGGGCGCCACCCCACGGCTGCTGCGCGGCCGTCTGCGCGCTCGCCGTCTGAGCGCCGGGCTGCACCGGAGCGGCATCGGTCCAGGTCACGGGCACACCGTCGGGCAGCGGGGCCGAAGAAACTCCCCAACGGGAAATGTCAAACCGGCAGAACCACTGGCCCATGGCGTTGATGGCGAGCAGCTGCATCGTCGTCGAAATAGCGTTCCCCACAAACACCACTGCGATTACGGCGACGATTGCCAGTACCGCAAACCCCGGGCCGGCGCTGTACATAACGCGCCCCGCAACATCTTCGCCGGCAAGACCGGTACTCAGTGCGATGCTCATGACACCGCCGATCGTTATGGCGCCACCCAGAATCGCGACAACAACCGAATACACCGCGCTCACGATGCCACCGATGAGCGACACGGCATATGCGTGCAAAAAACCCCCAACATCGCGGCCGATCATCTGAAACAGGCGGTCGATACGCCATCCGGCGCTGAAGCTGTCGTAGATGGTGGCGCGCATCATAGCAGCCGTGGTGAACGTGCCCATCAGCAGGTTGATGACGAGCACGACCGGCGCAACGACAATGGACGCCTCGGTGGCAAGGTCGATAAGCGAAGTCGAGAACACCCCGATGCCCATAGGAAAGGCCGCAATGGGATACCAGCCGCCGAACAGCAAGACATCGATAATTCCCAGAACGATCCCCATCGTCACGGTAATGAGAAATGCGATGCCGCCAGTCGAAAGAACCTTTCCGTACACAACGTCGTGCTGCTTGGGCGCAGCGTCGACACCCCACGCGGTGAGGCGCGCCCATTCGAGGCCGTAGCCCAAAATCGCGATCTGCCCCACAATGGGAATCCAACCCACCAGTGCGAGCACCAACAGGGGTTTCACCCACCCCTTGTCGCGCGTGAGCATCTTCCACGAAGACGCGAACCCCAGCTGCTGTGCGTACATAGCCAATCTCCTTTATGCGAACCGCGATGTCTGCGCCGCGGCGCAAACGGACATCGCGAACTCATGTAGCGTGCGTCTCTATGAGTGTATCCGCCTGGGCGGCGCGCGATGCAGATGGGTTTGTACATTAAGCGGTCTTTAAGGAAGAGGAACAGTCTTTGATAAGAAAGAGATGAGCGTCCGTTGTGGAAGAAAGCTCCTGGTGGAGGAGGGATGTCAGCCGTCTGCTACGGGTTCGAATCCCTCCTGCACGACGCAGTCAGGAGCCCAAAACAGAAGTAATTTATTTCTTCAAAGAAATGATGGCGGAGGAGGAGGGATTCGAACCCTCGTACCCGGGTTACCGGGTAAACGGTTTTCGAGACCGCCGCATTCAACCACTCTGCCACTCCTCCGTTGGAGTGAAACATGGCGCGTCACAAGGGCGCGCCATGAGAAGGTGCTGGCGGAGAGTCAGGGATTTGAACCCTGGAGACGCTTTTGGCGCCTACACGATTTCCAATCGTGCTCCTTCGGCCACTCGGACAACTCTCCGTGAAAATGCACAGGCAATTGTACCGTACTTGGCAGCCAACGCAAGCGGCAATTTCAAGTCGTTGAAAAAATATGTCCGGCGGGCGCGCGGCACCCCTGCGGTGACATCGCGCGTATCGGGTATACTTTGTGCAGCATCCGCCTGGATGTGTGCGCCCGGAAAGGAGCGAGCATGATTCCGGTCATCATCGCCATCGTCGTTATCGTCGTGATCGTCTGCGCTATCGCGGGCATCTATAACAATATGGTCACGCTGCGCAACCGCATCGACAACGCGTGGCAAAACATCGACACGCAGCTGCAGCGCCGCAACGACCTCATCCCCAACCTGGTCGAGACCGTCAAGGGCTATGCGTCGCACGAGAAGGAGGCGCTCGCCGCGGTCACGAACGCGCGCAACGCCGCCACGTCCGCCACGACGCCCGAGGCCAAGATGGCCGCCGACAACATGCTCACCGGCGCGCTGCGCCAGCTCTTCGCCGTGGCCGAGGCGTATCCCGACCTCAAGGCGAACACGAATTTCATGCAGCTCCAGACCTCGCTCGAGGACACCGAGAACAAGGTGTCCTACGCGCGCCAGAGCTACAACGACTGCGTGCTCAACTACAACAACGCGATCCAGACCTTCCCCGGCGTCATCTTCGCCGGCATCTTCCAGTTCAAGGAGCGCACGGGCTTTGAGGCCGAAGAGGCCGCCCATGCGGTGCCGCAGGTCAAGTTCTAGGCGCCCGGTCGCCGCTGGGGGCGCGCTGCCGGAGCAGGTCCGCGCCGCTAAAACGGCATTCATGCGAAGATGCCACCGTCGATGGTGCACCCGCTCTTCGCGAACGGTACAATCGGGCACGTTGCCTATTGCCGGATAAGATCGGACCGTACGCGAACCATCATGAACTTCAAACGCACCCTCGATGACCACGCGACTATAACCGAAACCACAACCGAAGCCGCCGCCGAGGCCAACGCGCCGCGTGAGCCCGAGGTGCCCGCCCGGCCGCGCTCGCGCTACATCCCCGCACTCGATGGCATCCGCACCGTTGCCGTTGCCGCCGTCGTCCTCTACCACCTGGGATTCTCGTGGATCCAGGGCGGCCTTCAGGGCGTGACGGTGTTCTTTGTCCTGTCGGGCTACCTCATCACGCACCTGCTTATCGTGGAGTTTGACGGAACGGGCCGCATCGACCTCAAGGATTTCTGGATTCGCCGCATCCGACGCCTACTGCCCGCCATCGTCACGGTCATCGTGGCCACGGCGGCGCTGTGCGCGCTGTTCAACCACGTGATGCTCACGAAGATGCGGCCGGACATCGTGCCGTCACTGTTGTTCTTCAACAACTGGTGGCAAATCCTGCGCAATGTTTCGTATTTCGATGCCCTGGGCGACCCCTCCCCGCTCACACATTTCTGGTCGCTCGCCATCGAGGAACAGTTCTATTTGATATGGCCTTTGCTGTTGCTCGCGCTCATGAAGGTGGGGGCAAAGCGCCCGACCATCCGTCGCATCACGCTCGCGATTGCGCTGGTGTCCGCCGCGGCCATGGCCGTGCTGTACGACCCGGCCGTCGACCCGAGCCGCGTGTACTACGGCACCGATACGCGCGTGTTCTCGCTGCTGCTGGGCGCGTGGCTCGCGTTCATTCCGGAGGGGACGCTGCGGCTCGAGGGGCTGTTCGGCCGTGCGAAGAGCGCCGCCCCCTCCTCTGCTGAGCAGGCGACCCCCTCTCCCCAGCCCGCCGAGGCGGCCACCGACACCGATGGCGACGTCCTGCGCGAGCCGGAATTCATTCGCCAGCTTGTTGCCGAAAGCGCCGCCAACGCCGCGGGCACCCGCGCGCCCATCGACGCTCACGCCGCGCCCGCGAAGCCTCGCTTCCGCATTCTTCCCATCGATATCGTCGGGCTCGTCGGCCTGTGCGGCCTCGTCGCCATCATGCTGTGCACCAATGGCTACACGTCGTTCCAATATCACGGCGGCACGCTGCTGTGCACCGTGCTCACGCTCGCGCTCATCGCTGCGTGCGTTCAGCCCGACAGCCTGCTGGCGCGCCTCTTCGCGCTGCCGCCACTCGTGTGGCTGGGCAAGCGCTCCTACGGCATCTACCTGTGGCATTATCCGCTGCTGTTGCTCATGAACCCGGTGAGCGATATCAGCGCGAAGCCCTGGTGGATGTATGTGATTCAGATTCTGGTGATCGTTGGCGTGGCGGAGCTTTCCTACCGCTTTATCGAGACGCCGTTTAGGCGCGGCGCGTGGGGCAAGATAATGCACGCCCTCAAGCACGACCGCGTGGCGCTGGGCACGGCTGCGCGCCGCAACGCCGCAGTGCTGGCCGCGTGCGCAGCGATCGCGGGCGTTGCCGTAGGCGGCATCGCGCTGGTGCCGGACACGTCTGCCCTTTCTGAAGAGGGCGCCGCCCTGCTGGAGCAGGGCGCGGACAGCGCGGGCGACAAACCGGCAGCAGGCTCGCCCGTGGCCACTAACGACGCGAAGGCGGGCGCCGAGACGCCGACGAACGAGCAGGGCTTTCCCCAAGATTCCTTCGACATCGTCATGATTGGCGACTCGGTCTCGGTGCGCACCGTGCCCTTCTTTGAGCAGCGCTTCCCCTACGGGCACATCGATGCGCTCAAGAACCGCCAGTTCACCGCCGGCATCAAGGTGTACCAGCAGCTGCTCGACGCCAACCAGGCCGGCGGCATCCTGGTGTTTGCCCTGGGCACCAACGGCCTTATGACCGACGAGCAGATCGACACGCTCATGGGCCTAGCCGGCGATAAGCGCACTGTGGTGTTCGTGAACACGCGCAGCCCGCAGCCCTGGGTCGGCGCGACCAACGAGGCCATCGCACGCGCCGCGGAGCGCTACAGCAACGTGCGCGTCGTCGACTGGTACGGCTTCAGCGAGGGGCGCAACGACCTGTTCGACGGCGACGGCACCCACCTGAACGACGCAGGCGCGCAGGCCTACATCGACCTGGTGTATAACGCCGTGCAGGATATCTTGCCCATTCACCTGGACAACCCCGAGCAGCAGCAAGCGCTGCAGGACAAGCTGAACGCGGCAACCAGCACGCTCGCCGACCCGCTTACGCAAGGCATCATTGCCGCCTTCGGCGGCGAGATGCGTGCGCCGGAGGAGGAGTAGCGGGGACACCTTCGCCTGCCTGAAGAAGCGGCGGCAGCCGCCCGTTAGTAGCCGAGGGCTTGCAGCACGAACATCACGATGGTGAGCACGGTGATGATGACGATCGTCGCCCATGTGAGCACGTTCCACACGCGGCCGTTGCGGTAGTCGCCCATGATATGCTTGTCCTGGGCGATGAACAGCAGGAACACGAGGAGCACCGGCAGCAACACACCGTTGATGACCTGCGCGCTCATCATAATTTGGAACAGGTTGACGCCGGGCATGATCACGAGCAGCGCAGAGGCAAGGATGATTGCGGTGATGATGCCGCGGTAGACCGGCGCCTCCTCCCAGCTGCGGTCGGCCCCGCGCTCCCAGCCGAACGCCTCGCAGATGGCGCTCGACGTCACGCCGGGAAGCACGCAGGCAGCCAAGAAACTCGCTGCTACCAGGCCAGACGCGAACAACACGGTCGAGAACTGGCCGGCGATGGGCTCGAGCGCGAGCGCGGCGTCAGCCGCATCCGCAACCTGCACGCCCGCCGGATACAGCACCGCGCCCGTCGTAACCACGATGAACCACGCGACTGCGCACGCGATGATCGAGCCGCTCGCCGTGTCGATGCGCTGCAGGATGATGCCGCTTTCGTCGACGTTCTTGTCGACCACGTTGTTTTGCGCCAAAAACACCATCCACGGCGCGATGGTGGTACCGATAGTCGCCACGAGCAGGCTCACGTACTCCGGCTCCGGCACGACGTGCGGCGACACCGTCGCCGCCGCGACTGCGCCCCAGTCGGGACCGGCCAAAAACGCCGCAACGATATAGGTCACGAACACGCAGCTCACCATGAGCAGCACTTTTTCGATGCGCTGGAAGCTACCCGACATCGTGAGCAGCCAGATGGCAAGGCCCACCAGCGGCACCGACACCGTCGCGGGTACGCCGAACAGCGCCAAGCCGCTCGCGATGCCCGCAAATTCCGAGATGGTCACCGCCGTGTTGGCGATGAGCAGCGCCGCCATGGCGAGCGCGCTTTTGCGTACGCCGAAGCGCTCGCGGATGAGCGAGGCGAAGCCCTTGCCCGTGACGCACCCGCACCGCGCCGCGGTCTCCTGCACCACGATGAGCAGCACGGCCATGAGCGGCAGCATCCACAGCGTGCCGTAGCCGTAGCTCGCACCGGCGCTCGAATACGTGGCGATGCCGCCCGCGTCGTTGCCGGACAACGCGGCAAGCAAGCCTGGACCCATGGCCCCGAGCACCATCCCCGCCGTCAGTTTTTCATGCGTCCCTCGTCTCATGGCGCAAACCTCGCAACCCTACGCCACGAACCAGAAGACGAGCAGCACGGACGCGATCGAGTACAGTACGCACGACACGAGCACAGCCGACACGCTCAACGCAATACCGGACGTATTGAGATCGTGCTCATCGCGCCAGAACAGCACCTTGAGATAGATCACCGACAGCGCGCAGCACGCAAACGTGACCGCCGCCGCGCAGCCAAAGCAACCGGAAAGCAGCTGCGCGTGAAGCGCCGACGTCATGTCGCGTGCGCCCTCCGCAACCGCGGGCACGGGGATGCCGTCCGGGTACGCGGCGCCCAGCACCAGCTGGCCGCACAGGTAGATAACGAGCGCCATGACCGCGCCGAGAAGCGCCGTCTGCAGGAAAAACGCCAGGTAGGGCTTGTCCTCGTCGTCGGATTCGTCGTATTCCAGGTAGTAGTTTCGCACGAACGACACCACGCGGCTCGAGGCGAGCAGCGCCACGGGCATCACGCACATGGGATAGATGAACAGGTCGGCAAAGCCGCCCATCATCTCGAGCGCCGCCGCGATGATGCCCGACGCGATGGCCCAGATGAGCAACCAATACTGCCGGCGCGCAAACCACGAGAACATGTGCATCGACTCACCGGAGCTGCCCTCGGAGCCGCCCACGCCCGCGATCTGCAGATCCTCCTGGTGCTCCTCGTTCATGACCTCCATGGCGTCGTCGACCGTGACGATACCCAGGATGTGGCGGTTCTCGTCGCACACGGGCATGGCCGCGAGATTGTACTTGGACATCTCCTCGGCCACGTCCTCCTGGTCCTCGTCGGGCGAGACCCACACGACGTCGCGGTACGCGAGGCTGTTCAGGCGCGCGTCGCGGTCGGCCACGATGAGCGCGCGCAGCGAAAGCACGCCGGTGAGCGAGCCGGCGGGGTCGGTCGTGTACACGTAGTACACGCTCTCGAAATCCTCGTCGAGCTTCTTCAGCCCCTCGATGGCGTCGTTCACCGTGGCGGTGGCGGGCAGCGCCACGAATTCCGAGGTCATGATGCGGCCCGCGGTGTTCTCCTCGTAGCCCAGCAGCGTACGGATGGCGCGCTCCTCTTTGACGCCCATGAGGCGCAGAAGCTTTTCAGCCTTCTCGTAGTCGAGCTCCTCGATGAGCGCGGCGGCGTCGTCGGGGTCCATGAGGGCGAGCATCGAGGACGCATCGCGGTCGGACAAGCCCTCGAGCATCTCGGCCACGAGCTCGTCGTCATCGAACTCGCTGATGGCCTCGGCTGCCTGGGCGGTGTCGAGCTGCGCGAACACCTGGCCGCGCAGGCGCGGATCGAGCTGCTCGATGATGTCGGCGATGTCAGCCGGGTGCAGCTCGCCCAGGGTCTTATGCGAAACCGAGAGCTTGATGGTGCGGGTGGAGCGCTCCAGCAGGTCCATGTAGGACCAAGCGATGATCTCTTCGGACAGCGGCTTGCCCACGATGCGGGCGAGCTTTACCGCCACGTGCTCCAGCGCGGGATGCAGCGCACGCAAAAGGCCGCGCATGCCCACCTCGGCACCCAGCAGGCGCAGCTGGTTCTCGCCGGACGCGGAAAGCTTGATGTCGTTGACGCGCACGACCTTCATGCCCTGCGTGTCGACGATCTGCTTGTTCATGATGTCGCGCGCGAGTAGTACCTCGTCGGGCTGCAGGTACGAGAAGCGAATGTCGGTCGCCGGCACCTTGAGGTACACGCCGGTGTCGTCGATGCGGTCGACGTACTTGCGCCACGAGATCATGAAGGGCGTCTTGCCCGGGCCCTGGAAGGCGAGCGACGTGACGTGCGGAAAGACCTCGCCCGTGGCGATGCCCAAGTCGTTAACGATGCCGATGCTCTCCCCCGCCGAATCGATGACAGGAAGCTTGAGCATCTCGGAAAGGTAGTTCATGGTGCTCCTCCGGAGATGGAAAGAAAGCTATGGACGCGCACACCCCGACGCGCGCCATACCGAAGGGCACCCGTTGGGGTCAGCTACTGTGTGGTCGGGGTTTAGGTTTCACCTGTTGCCTTTCGTTGACCCAACTTGCCGGCATGCGGTCTGGCCGCAGCCGCCCATTACTATAGCGGATTGAAGCGACAAGATGGCGCCAGGTACAAACTTGTCGCACCAATTGGGGGCAGACCACGTTGTGATCTGCCCCCAAGTGCTGAAGCGTATGTGACTGAATCGAGGTTTAGCTCTCGGCGATCTCGGTCGGGATGACGGCGTCCTCGGGCATCTTCACGGTGCCGTTGACCACGTCCTCGGGGAAGCGGTCGTCGAGCGCCATGAGCTCGGACACGGTGACCAGCTCGTAGCCTTCAGCCTGCAGGCCTTCGATGATGGCCGGCAGCGCCTCGATGTCCTGCTCGCGGTTGCCGCCGCCGTCGTGCATGAGCGCGATGGCGCCGTTGTAGGCGTTGGAGATGACCGTATCGGCGATGACATCGGCGCCCGGGCGCTTCCAGTCGAGCGTATCGATGTTCCACAGCACGTTGCAGCTAATGAGGTCGCCCGCGTTCATCCACTCCGTCGAGGTGAACGCGCCATAGGGAGCGCGCATCATCTGCGGGCGCACGCCGGAGGCCTGCTCGATGTTATCGAAAGCCGAGGTAATCTCGGAGCGCAGGGTGTCGCGGTCGCACTTGGGCAGGTTCTGATGCGAGTTGGTGTGGCTCGCCATCTCGTGGCCGGCCTCGACGACCTTCTTGCTCGTGGCGTTGACGTTGCCGCCCAGGTTGAAGAACGTCGCCTTGACGCCGTACTTCTCAAGGACGTCGAGGATGCCCTGCGTGTACTTGCTCGGGCCGTCGTCGAAGGTGAGCGCCATGTACTTCTTGTCGCCCTTGGGCTTGACATTAAGCGAGCTCACAACCATGTTGGTCGGCTCCTCGACCACACCCTTGTCGACGGTCTCGCCGGATATCTCGCCCGTCCAGATGGCCTTCTTGCCCGGCTTGCCCCATTGGGACACGAACTGGATGGCGCCGGTGCCCTCGCGCTCAAGCTTCGGTGCGACCTCGGTCGCCTCCTCCTTGTAGGGCTCGGTGGTGTCCGCGCCGTCGCCCACGGTGAGCGACGCGCCCTCCTCGAGCACGAAGGACTCGAGGTCGGCCTGCGCGACCTCGGTGCC
>CALULJ010000047.1 GCA_944321445.1 uncultured Collinsella sp. | reverse complement strand
TGGACAACCCATGCGCCGCGCCGCCTTTTCATGAAGCCCCAGAACGGAACAGCCTGGCTGCCGCGCCTCATGTCCGGGATAGCACTAGCCTCTCTGGGGACGTGGGTGGGAAAAAAGTGCCTGTCCCCTTTTTCCCACCCAGCGAGCGGCCGCCCGACGATTGAGGCCCAGATCGCCCGCCAGGCGGCCGCGCAGCGTCGAGCAGTTCCGAACGCCGGAACCCCTTAGCCTGTATTTTGGAGGCCGGCGGAGACACCGGTGACGGTGGCGAGGATGAGGCTCAGATACTTGGCCTTGGCCTCGTCCGCAAGATCGTGCTCGTCGTCGCGCACGATGCGCAGGGCGCGCACCTGGGCAAGCGAAAGCACGTCTACGTACGGATCGCGAATGCGCACGGCGCGGCCCAGCACACGGCGGTGCTCGAGCGGCCATTCATCATCCACGATGGCAAGGACCCAGCGACGCGTGAGCTGCATCTCGCGGTAGACCGTGGTCGCAAGGTCGCTGCGGTCGCCCAGGGCGAGATACATCTTGGAGATGCGGCCGTCGGTCTTGGCGATCGACATCTCGAGGTTGTCGACGAAGGTCGAGAACAGCGGCCACTCGCGGTACGCGCGGCGCAGAAGCTCGAGGTCGCCCAGCTGCTCGCAGGCCGAGCCGAAGCCGTACCATGCGGCAAGGTTGATGCGCGCCTGGCTCCACGAGAACACCCAGGGGATGGTGCGAAGGTCGTCGAGCGACGTCGCGCCCAGACCGCGCTTTGCCGGACGGCTGCCGATGGGCAGCAGGCCGACCTCGGTGAGCGGCGTCACGGTCGAGAACCACGGCGCGAAGTCATCGGTGTGCAGCAGGTCGAGATACGTCTCATGCGCGACGTCGTCCAGCTTGGCGGCCATGTCGGCATAGCGCTCGGTCATCTCGGTGTTGGTGCGCTCCACGGAAGGCGCGGAGTTGAGTAGCGTCGCTGCGGCGACGTTTTCCACATGGCGCTGGGCAAGCGTGGGGTTGCCGTAGCGGGCAAAGATGATCTCGCCCTGCTCGGTCACCTTGAAGAAGCACTTCACCGAACCCTTGGGCTGCGCGAGCACCGCACGGTTGGCGGGGCCGCCGCCGCGGCCCACGGCGCCGCCGCGACCGTGCATGAGCACGAGGTCGATATCGTGCGCCTCTGCCCACTCGGCGATGTTCTGCTGCGCTTTGTGCAGCGCGAGCGTGGCAGTCGTGGGGCCGGCGTCCTTCGCGGAGTCGGAATAGCCCAGCATGACCTCCATCTTGCGGCCGGTCTGCTCCAGGCGTTTTTGCACCGCGGGCAGCTCGAGCATGTCATTCAGCACGTCGATGCAGTTCTCGAGGTCCTCAAGCTGCTCGAACAGCGGGATGACGTCAAGCCCGGGCACGTCCTCGGGGTGCGCGAACGCGAGCTGTGCCAGCTCGTACACGTCCGCGACGTTTTGGGCAGACTTCGTGAACGAGATGATGTAGCGATGCGCCATCTTGACCGAATAGCGCTTCTGGATGGTGCCGATGGCGCGGAACGTGTCGAGCACCTCGCGCGTCATGGGCGCAAGCTCGCCGTGGATACCGTGCTCGCGGATGTCGGCCAGGGCGCGGGAATGCACGACGGAATGCTGACGGAACTCCATCTCCACCATGTGGAAGCCGAAGGACTCCGCCTGCCAGATGAGCGTCTGCACCGGGCCGTAGGCTGCGCGCGACGCGCCGGCGGCGTCGAGCGAGCGCTGCACCACGCGCAGGTCGGCGAGGAACTCGGCGGAGTTGCGGTACATGGTGTCGGCGTTGCGCGTCACCGTGCCGTCCAGACGGTCTGCCATGACGAGCATGACCGCGCGGTGCGGCTCGGAGGCGGAGATGTCGTCGGCGCGGCTCGTGAGCTCCTCGCTCATCTCGACCTGATGGTTCCACAGGTTGATGAGCTCGTCGGAGGGCTTGGTGTACTTGGCCTCGAGCGTGAGGTTGCGCCCCACGCGACGGCACTTCTCGGCGAGCTTCGACACCATGTGCGTGTAGTACTTGCGAGCGACCTGCAGGCTCACCTTCGCCGTGACGTTGGGGTTGCCGTCGCGGTCCGACCCGATCCAGCTGCCGGGATGGAAGAACGCCGGGCACACGGGCGGTACAAGTCCGGCGCCGTCACCCAGGACCCAGTCGTCGAAGCGGCGATAGATCTGCGGAACGGTATCGAACAGCGTGTGGTCGAAGATGTCGATGATGGTATCGGCCTCTTCCACCGGCGTCGGCTTCTTGATGGCGACCGGCGAGGTACGCACGAGCGCGTCGATCTCCTGCAGCAGGTGACGCTCGTTTTCCATGAGGTCCGAACCGCCCAGGCGCGGGCGCTCCGAGAGCATCTTGCCGATGCGGCGGATCTTGTTCTCGACGGCACGGCGACGCGCCTCGGTGGGATGGGCGGTGAACACGGGATGCAGCTCGAGCTTGTTGAGCAGCTCGCTGGCACGGTCGACACCGATTTCGTCGATGAGCCGGCGGAAGGCCACAGTAAGCTCGTTGGAGGGGTCGACATCCGCCTCGATGGACACCAGGCGCTCGCGGTCGTGGAGCGTCTCGACGCGATAGTTCTCCTCGCACAGGTTTGCCAGGTGGAAGAACGACGTGAACGCGCGGACGAGCACCTCCATCTTGTCGATGGGCAGGCGGTCGATGAGCTCGACGGCATCACGGAAGGCACCGTTGCTCTCGTCGGTCGCCAGCGGAACGCCCTGCTCGTCAGTCTGCTCGGCCGCGGCGGCGCTGCCCGGGTTGCCCTCGTTAGCCTTGATGGCATCGCTCAGCAGCGTATCGAAGAGCTGGCAGATCTCAGGGTCATACTCTTTCAGGACCTTGCGCTCCAGGCGCAAAAACAGCGCCAGGTTGTCGCGCAGGCTTTCGGGAATGTCGATTTCGGCAAGCGGCTCGTCCGGATAGACGGCAGCTGCGATGGCTGCAGGCACACCCGGGTTGGACGACAGCCCCTGCTGGCACTCGGTTAGTTCGGAACAGGTTGGCACGTGCTCACCTTGCTTTCTTGAACGAATCTGTGCATCGCCTTCGGCACGATACCCGCAATGCGCCCGCCGTTCACCGAACAATGAGCATCATTTAATAAATAGACACTTTAAAAACACTTCGCTGGCAAAATTGCGCCAATTGGGGACGGGCCGCTTTTGGTCGACACATGTCGACCAAAAGCGACCTGCCCCCAATTGACGAGTTGCCGTCGCTGTGTGCTTATTGCTCCAGCAGGGTTGCGACGACCTTGTCGCGGTCGACGAGTTGCTCCTCGTGGGTCACCATGTTGCGGACCTTCACCTTGCCCGCAGCGAGCTCGTCGCCGCCGATGACCAAGATGAGCCCCGCGCCCAACTTATCGGCCTGCTTGAACTGGCTCTTCAGCGAACGGCCCTGGTAGTCCGCCTCAGTGCGGATGCCGGCGGCGCGCAGCTCGTGCGTGAGGGCGAACACCTCGCCGCGCAAATCAGCGCCCGCGTTGGCCACGTACACGCACGGCTCGGCATCGGCCACGAAATCGACGCCGTACGCCTCGAGGGCGAGCATGGCGCGCTCGAAGCCCACCGCAAAGCCGACGCCCGGGGTCGGCTTGCCGCCCTCGAGCTCGACCAGGCCGTCATAGCGACCGCCGCCACCGATGGAGCCCACGCCGGCGCCCGGAGCCTCGACCTCGAACACCGTGCGGGTGTAGTAATCGAGGCCGCGCACGAGCGTCGGGTCCTCGATGTACGCGATGCCCGCAGCATCGAGATAGCGCTTGACCTGCTCGTAGTGCGCACGGCAATCGTCGCACAGGTTGTCGCGCATGAGCGGGGCGTCCTTCATGATCTCGCGGCAATGGTCATTTTTGCAGTCGAAGGCGCGCAGCGGGTTGATCTCGGCGCGCTCACGGCACTCGTCGCACATCTCGTCGGCATGGTCGAGAATGAACGCGCGCACCGCGTCGCGATAGGCCGGACGGCATGCCGGGTCGCCCATCGAGTTGATGAGCAGGCGCAGCTTGGACAGATCGAAGCCCAGGCGCTTGTAGAACTCCATGAGCATGATGATGCACTCGGCGTCGGCCGCGGGGTCGGGCGCGCCCAGCCACTCGATACCCACCTGGTGGAACTGGCGCAGACGGCCCTTCTGCGGGCGCTCGCCGCGGAACATCGCTTCGCAGTAATACGCCTTGAACGGCGTGGCGCCCTGCGGCACCAGGTTGTTCTCTACCACGGCGCGCACCACGCCCGCCGTGCCCTCGGGACGAAGCGCCAGGCGCTGTTTGGCCTTCAGCTTGGCGTCGGTGCCCTCTTCGAGCACGCGCGCGAAGTTCGCGCCGGAAAAGACGCGGAACATCTCCTTGCGCACCACGTCGGTCGACTGACCGATGCCGTGCACGAACACATCGAGCTGCTCGATGGCCGGCGTCTCGATCGCATCGAAGCCGTAGGGCTCGAACACGCTCGCCGCCACCTCCTGCATGCGCTGCCAGGCGCGCATGTCGCGCCCGATCAGGTCCTTCGTTCCCTCAGCCCTCTGTGCTTGCATCGGATTTCCCCTTATGGTCTAGGCGGCTCTTCGGCCGACGTATGGTTCGGCCATCCATTATATGGCCAGGATGTTTCCGTTCGGCATCATTTCACAGCGATTCCTAGGCAACAGCGGGAATGTGCGCCCCGGCCGAACGCATTCGCGCAAAGCGCTACACTGTGGTGCGTCAAACCGCAATCCAACAAGGGGAGATGCACATGCGTCGATTCACCAACGACTACAGCGAGGGCGCCGCACCCGAGATCCTGGACGCGCTCATCCGCACGAACACCGAGCAGACTCCCGGCTACGGCGATGACGGGCACTGCGCGCACGCAGCCGAGCTCATCTGCGCCGAAATCGGCCAGCTGGATGCCTACGTGCGCTTCGTCCCGGGCGGCACCGTCGCCAATATGCTGGCGATCTCGGCGCTTACCGAGGACTTCGAGGGCCCCATCTGCGCCGCCGACGCGCACCCCACCATCCACGAGACGGGCGCCATCGAGGCCTGCGGCCGCCGTCTGCTGGCAACCGACGATGCCTTCGGCGTGCTCACGCCCGAGGCCGCCGAGATCACCTACCGCCACATGACCGCGACGGGCTGCCACACCACGCGCCCCGCGATGATCTACTTCTCCAACACCACCGAGTTCGGCCACGTGTACACGCGCGCCGAGTTCGACGCGCTCTGCGATTGGGCGGCCGGGCACGACCTCGCCGTCTATGTCGACGGCGCGCGCATGGCGAGCGCGTGCACAGCGGAAGGCGGCGACCTCACCATTCAGCACATCGCCGAGCGCGCCGACGCCTTCACGCTGGGTGGCACCAAAAACGGCATGCTCTTCGGCGAGGCGCTCGTGGTGAGTCCTCGCAGCGAACGCGGACGCCGCGCCATCGAGCGCATCCCCTACCTCACCAAGCGCGCCGGTGCCATGACCGCCAAGGGCCGCCTCATGGGTTTGATGTACGAAGCGGCCTTCACCGCTACCGAGGAAGGCGAGCTCCCCTACTGGAACTACGCCCGCCACGCCAACACGTGCGCGACGCGCCTGGCGCGCGGTCTGGTCGAGGCGGGTTTTGAGCCCTACATCGAGACCGCGGGCAACCAGCAGTTCTTCTGGGTGACGCCCGAGCAGGCCGAGACGCTCGCGTCCACCTGCGGCTGCGAGACGCAGACCGTCGAGGACCCCACGGGTGCCGGGCGCATCGTCGTGCGCTTCGTGACGAGCTGGGCGTGCTCAGAGGCCGAAGTCGACGAGGCCGTCGCCTTCGCTGCCAGCCTCGTTGCGTAACGTTGTAGGATGAAGGCAGGCCGTCCCGAAGATGTATCGGGACGGCCCTCCTCGGGGATCCGTTGAGCGATTACGACCACCCAGCTTGCCGGAAAATCATGTTTTTCCGGAAGCGTTTTCCGGGTCTTCCCAGATAAACTCCTTTACCACGAACGAAATATCATGATTTGCCGATGAGGGGCGTTTCATGTAGGGGCTTCTGCCGGAAAGGGCACCAAGGCATCTGAAAGCGGCTAGCTCGACCTGCGGCGTAAAAACGAGAAGTGCGTCTCGGACAGCACGATCGAGAAGAAGATGAGCGCGAAGCCCGCGAGCAGACGACCGGAGAGCACCTCGTTCGCAAAGACCACCGAGAAGAACACGCCCGACGGGGACTCGAGCGAAAGCAGCAGCGACCCGATGGACGACGGCACGTGCGCGAGGCCCATGTTTTGGACGAGCAGCGCCACGCACGTGCAGAACACGGCCAGAAACGCCATGGACCCCACGAGCTGCGGCGTCCACACGGACGCCGGCGGCATGGCCTCGGTCATGAGCGACGCCACGGCGCTGAGCAGCCCCACCGCCAAAAACATCCAGAAGGTGAGCACGTTGATGTCCATGTCGCCGCCGTATTTGGAAACGACTGCCATCTGCAGCGCGAAAAACACCGCGCCGGCGAGCGTCAGCGCATCGCCCATCCCGATGGACAGGCTGTCGAGCGCCACCAAGCCGATGCCCGCCAGGCACATGAACGCCGCGCCCACGTTGTAGCGCGTGAGCTTCTCCCCACTCATGAAATAGCTGATGAACGGCACGAGCACGCAGTAGGTTCCGGTCAGAAAGGCGTTTTTGCCCGCCGTGGTGCCGCCCAAGCCCAGCGTCTGCAAACCATAGGCGCCCCACATGAGCACACCCATGCCGAGCCCGATAGCCAGGTAGCGCGCATTGAGGTGCACCGCGACGCGCTTAGCAAACAGCGCCAACATGATGAGCGCCGCCGTCGTGAAGCGAATGGCGAGCAGCAAAAACGTGGGCAGCGAGTCCAGCGTGTCCTTCATGACGAAAAACGAGAAGCCCCACATAAGGGCAACCGCAACCAGCGCGCACTTCCAAAACAGCGGCGAACGCGCCCCAGCACCGCGCAGCTTCCCCGCACCGCGATCCTCAGGCGCCACCGGGGCATCCGCCCCATTCATATGATTCTTCAAAACACTCATGCGCCCCAATGTATCAGGACCGCATCCCAGGCTCAACACCGAGCTTTATCTTTACGGGCTTGAAACCCAAACGACTCGTCCGCGCAGCGGCCGTCGAGTCTCAACTCAATCCTTTCGCCGCGCAGCCAGGCGGAACCACAGGGCCTCCCGAGTTCCCTGGGCGAACATCCCGCAGCCGCGCAGCGGCGAGGACGTTCGCCCAGGGAACCCGGGAGGCCCCTCAGGTGGAATCGACTAAGAAAAGCCCTACCGGACTTGTGCCACGTGGACGACGTTCGTGGAGGTCACGCCGTCGGAGAAGGTGATGGAGGTGTCCGGATCGCCCACGGTGAGTACGGCCACGTCACCCACGCGAACGACGCCGCGGCTCTTGGCGCACTCGAGCGCCGTCTTGACGATGTAGCGCTTGTCGCCGATCTGGCCCTCGGTCACCGGCTCGACGCCCCAATAGATGGTCATCTTGCGCGTGGCCTTATCGTGCGGCGTCACGGCAAGGATGGGCAGCATGGGACGGAAATTGGAGACCAGGCGGGCGGAGCGGCCGGACTCGGTGGGGATGATGATGGCGCGCGCCTTGACGTTGAAGGCGGTGCTCACGGCGGCCAGGCCGATGGCGCTGTTGATGGCGCGGATACCGGTCTCGTCGGTGTGGATGTCCAGACGGTTGTGCTCGGGCATGGTGGCCTCGGCGATGAGCGCGATGTTGGCCATCATCTTCACGGCCTCGAGCGGGTACTTGCCGGCCGCGGTCTCGCCGGAGAGCATGGTGGCGTCCGTACCGTCGGCGATAGCGTTGGCGACGTCGGTGACCTCGGCGCGGGTCGGGCGCGGGTTGCGGATCATCGAGTCGAGCATCTGGGTGGCCGTGATGACCGGCTTATAGGCCTTGTTGCACTTCTGGATGATCTCCTTCTGGATGGTCGGGCACACCTCAGGCGCGACCTCGACGCCCAAGTCGCCGCGGGCGACCATGATGCCGTCGGACTCCTTCAGGATGTCATCGAAGTGATAGACGGCCACGGCGCACTCGATCTTGGGGAAGATGTCGATGTTCGCACCACCGTTCTCCTGGCACAGCTTGCGAATCTCACGCACGCCAGCGGCATCGCGGATGAAGGACGCAGCGATGAAGTCGATGCCCTCCTCGATGCCGAACAGGATGTCCTTGCGGTCCTGCTCGGTGATGGTGGGGAGCGACAGCTTGGCGTTGGGAACGTTCACGCCCTTCTTCTCGCCCAGCTCGCCGCCGTTCTCGACATAGCAGACGATGTCCTGGCCGTCGATGCTCTTGACCGTGAGGCCGATGAGGCCGTCATCGATGAGGATGGTGCCGCCCGGATGGACCTCGCGCGGGAGCTCTAGGTGATCGAGGTAGAAGTGCTCAGCGGTGCCCTGGAGCTCTTCGGAGGTCTCGGCGGCGGTTACGGTGACCGTGGAGCCCGCCTCGAGCGTCACCTTCTGGTGGTCCTTCAAAAAGCCTGTACGGATCTCGGGGCCCTTGGTATCAAGCAGAATACCCACCGGCACGCCAAGCTCGGCGGAGATGCGCTTCACGCGCTCCATGCGCTCGTGCTGCTCTTCATGGCTGCCGTGCGAGAAATTGAAGCGGGCGACGTTCATGCCAGCTTTGATCATTTCGCGGATGGTATCGTCGTTGTCGCAAGCCGGTCCCATGGTGCATACGATCTTTGTGCGCTTGTTCATGCAATCCTCCGTCCAGACGCCTTACGGCTTTTTTAACAAGATGGGTAGGAAACATACAGTTCTAGCTTACGGCATTTTTTCCCGTACGAGACCCGCAACGGCTGAACGGTCGAAATAATTGGCAAGCGTACTACTAAAAGCCCTGCTTACATCATGAATCGATATGTTATATCCCCTAGCGCAGCAAAGTCGAACAAATCACCGTCCAAGAATTGAGCGACTCCCCACACAGCACCATTGTCCGGGGCGCCGCCAGGCGCCCCGGACAAGCTCCAAACCCGCCACCATACCCGCAGCCCCGAAAACGCAGGGAGGCCCCGGGTTCTTTTTGCGGACCGCTTTGAGCGCCCAACGGGCGCGATAGGTCCGCAAAAAGAACCCGGGGCCTCCCGGATGGAGTCACAAGGAGCTGCTACGCCCTACCCACGGAGCCCAGATTCTCCATGCGAATCTTCACGATCTTCGTGATCTCGGCCATGCCGGCCTGGCCAGGCTTCTTGGGATCGAACGTGCCGGGATTCTCGGCCATGTAGGCCATGAAGCCCTTCGTGAAGGCCTGACGCAGCTCGGTGGCGTAGTTGACCTTGCAGATGCCGTTCTTCACGGCTTCGGCGACCTGCTCATCGGGCACACCGGAGGTGCCGTGCAGAACCAGGGGCACGTCCACGGCGGCGCGGATGGCGCGCACGACGTCCTGCTCGATATGCGGGGTCTCGGTATACACGCCGTGAGCGGTGCCCACGCCGATGGCGAGGCTGGTGCAGCCGGTGCGCTCGACGAACTCGCGCGCCTCGTCCGGATCGGTGTAGGGGTTCTCGCCCTCGACCGCCGGGCCGTCGTCCTCCTTGCCGCCGACCTTGCCGAGCTCGGCCTCCACCGGCACGCCCATAGCGGCACCGGCGCGCGCCACGCTCGCGGTGAGCGCGATGTTGTCCTCGAAGCTCTCATGCGAGCCGTCGATCATGACGGAGGTGTAGCCGGTGCGGAGCGCCTGCATGCAGCGATCGTAGCCGTCGCCGTGGTCTAGGTGCAGGGCGACCGGCACGCTCGCGCGCTCGGCAGCGGCCTTCACCATGCCGTAGAAGTAATCGAGACCGGCGAACTTCACCGTACCGGGCGTGGTCTGCATGATCACCGGGGACTTGGTCTCCTCGGCGGCAGCCAGCACGGCCATGACGAACTCGAGGTTCTCGACGTTGAAGGCACCCACGGCGTAGTGGTTCTTCTGCGCGTCGAGCAGCATCTCCTTGGTGGTTACAAGCATGATGGGGCTCCCTCCTGCCGTCGCGCGCAGGCGCGATGCGGCACGCATATCGCCGCAAACCCTGTGATGCGGCGGCTGTTGGCCCTATTGTAGGATATGGGGCAAACGCATAGGCTGAACAGGATAAACGGCGCGTTTCCGCGGAGGAAAGCAAAAGAAAGGGAGGACGGGGACGCCCTTGAGAGCGACCGCGCGCGATCGATGCCGATTCTTGCGCACCTTCGCATCGGCTTCCCCCGCAACCGCACGCACGCTTCGCGCCACGGGTTGCCGCTCTTGCGAAACGAAAGCACACACAAGTCATTTACTTTGCAGAAAAGCAATTAAAGGAAAACCACCCATCACAGACTCTTCATATACCTCATATGAATTGCCACACTGCGCAAGCAGGAGCCATGTCATTCACCCGTTGTGTGCGTTTTCAGCCAATCGGGCCCTGTTGTGAGCGGTTTAGGCCAACGAATCTATCGGATTCGACCGATTATATTGGCCAAAAGCGCACACAACAGCCGGCGATTGGTCGAAAGCGCACACAACAGCTGCGGCACCGAGCGCACAGGTCTGCCCCCCTTCGTAGCGCATGGCAACCTCACTTGATGTAGGAGTCGATGGTGCGCTTCTGCTCGTCGCTCGCGCGGTAGTAGATGCGCACGTTTCCCTGCGGGTCCAAGTCGAAGCGCGACTCGCCGATGAGGCAGTTCTTCTCGGCGGTCATGAGCGCCTCGAACATCTGGGGACGACTGAAGGCGCGGTGATGGGCGTACTCGGGCTCGAGGGCCGCCATCACATCGTCGACCGAAGCCTCGTCGACCGTCGTGAAATACTTCAGCAACGCGTAGTTAAGCGGGCGTTTCATGCTGCGTTCTCCATTTTGAACAGGGCAAACGGGTTGACGGCGATCACGGTCACGCCGGCGACCATAATCAGCGCGGCGAGCCAGGCCACGGTGGGCAGCGCGTAGCCGTCGAAGCCCATCACCAGGCCGACGATGATCCAGGTGAACAGCGGGACGAAGAAGGCGTACGTGCCGTTGCAGGCCATGCCGAGCGCCGCGCCGCACATGCTGTTGCCGCGATACCAGTTTTGGAAGGACAGGTAGGCGAACAGGCCGCTCAGCACAAAGAAGATGACGGAGGGAGCGTCGGTCACGGCCTCGGCGACGAAAGCGTAGGTCTCGGCGATGCCGCCACCGCTCACGAGCGAGAGTATGGGCAGGATGCACAGCAGGTTGACGATGCCCGAGGTGACCTGGCGGATGGTGATGCCGATCTGGCAGTCGATCATCGACGTGCCGTAGCCCGCGACGCACCCTTCGATGCCCCAGCTGAGCGCGCTGACGAGCGCCAGGCAGATGCCGGGAAGCACGCCTGAGCCCATGTCGCCGGTAAGGCCGGTGAAGCCGATGAGGCAGCTGCCGAACATGCAGACGGGGATGCCCAGGATGACGTTGGGGCCCATCTTCTGCTTATAGAGGATGCTCGAGATGATGGAGCCGATTGCCGGGCAGAGTGCCGCAATGGGGGTCACGATGATGCCCGCCATGCTGAGCGCGATGATGTAGGACGCGCTGCCGATGGGGCCGCCGATGATGGCAGAGGCGATCATGATGCGACCGGGCTTGGAGCCGAGGGTCGCGATGAAATCGCCCAGCTTGCCCTGCTTGGCCGTCACCGCGAGCGCCCAGATGCCGCTGATGGTGTCGTTGATGGCGCTGGCGATAGTGGGCAGGATGAAGACAAGCAGGAAGCCGCCTGCAGGAAGCACTGCCGCCCAATCGCCCCAGACGCCTTGCGTCTGTGCTGCGACGACGAGCGACGAATACAGTCCATAGAAGATGCCGGACATGAGGGCGATGGCGATTCCCTTTTTGAAGAAGCCCTGCTCGAGCTGGCGCTTCTTGGCATATGCCAGGCTCTGGTCCGCGTTCGCGGCCACCGTGGTCGCCATGGGCATCATCCGTCCTTTCATGATTCCTGTGGTGAGAACACCTCAAAGTGTGCCGATTGACGCAGCGGAAGAGGCGAGCTCAACCAGATAATCTCAAGAAAACAAAGAAATCGATAGTTGTTCTCTTGCGAAAAAGAAAAATGAACCAAAATAGAATCTGCACAGATTCTCAATCACGAGGAGACAGCTATGACCCCCAGCGCCACGCATTCGTTTGCCGAGGAGCGCCGCGCCGCCATCATGGCGATGCTCGATCGTTCCGCATCCGTTCAGGTCGCCGAGCTCGCGCGCACCTTCGGGGTGTCCGCCGTCACCATCCGCACCGACCTCGACGCGCTCGAGGCCGACGGCAAGCTGCGCCGCACGCACGGCGGAGCCGTCTCGCTGCACAAGACGCTCACCGTGTCCATCCAAGACCGCCGCGTAAACGTCAACGTCGCTGCCAAGCAGGCCATCGCGCGCGCCGCGATCGAGCTCGTTGACGACGGCGATGCGCTGCTCGTCGATTCGGGCACCACCGCCCTGGAGTTCGTGCGCATGCTCGGCTCGAAATCGGACATCACCGTCGTCACCGCGGACGTCACGGTGGCGAACTTCATCGACGAGAGTCTGCCTTCGGTCGATGCGATTTTGCTGGGAGGTGCGCTGCGCAAAGGCCACCGCTACCTGTACGGCTCGCTCGCCCTGCGCTCGCTCGAGGTCCTGCATGCCGACAAGGCCTTCCTGTGCCCCACCGCGCTTGTGCCCGGACGCGGGTTCATGACCAACTACGAGCAGATGGCCGAGGTCAAGGCCGGTATGATGCGGGCCGCGGGCGCGCGCATCGTGCTCATGGACGCAAGCAAGGTGAACGGCAGCGGCCTCTTCCGGTTCGCCGGAATCGATGACGCAGACGTCATCGTCATGGACCGCGACCCACAAGGGCTGGTCGCAACCGAGCTGGAAGCGCTGGAGAACGCCGCCACACGCCCGCGCCTCGTCCTTGCCCAACCATAGCCGCAGGCGCGCCCCCGCTGGCCTCCCTCCGCAGCGTTCATCGTTTGGCGGCAATTTCATGGGAGGCTTCCTCATGGGCAGCCTCATGAACCGCAACCGCACCGTCGTCGTAAACAACGGCGGGCCCGGGCGGTCCTGCGCCGCGAGCCGGTAGCGGCTGCGGCGGATGCGCGGGCATCCTCGTCGCCATCGTGGTCCTCGCGCTTCTGGGCACGCTTGCCGCAACGTTTATCCCCTCGTGCTCGACCGACTACAGCGCACAGAGCGCCTCGACCGTCATCCGAGAGGAGCTGCCGGCAGGCTCGCTGGACGAAACCGCCTACTACACGGACGCGGACGGTGACTGGATCCACAGCCCCGCAACGCTTGAACGCGGCCTGCGCACGTTCTTCGAGAAGACCGGCGTGCAGCCCTATGTCTATATCCTCAAGAACGGCACCACGAACTCGACCTCGGCACTCACCGAGGCGGCCGAAGAGCTGTACGACCAGCTCTTTTCTGACGAGGCCCACTTCCTGCTCGTGTTCTGCGACGACGGCGACGGGTCGTATAACTGCGGTTATGCCGCCGGATCACTCGCCACGCAGGTGATGGACAGCGAAGCCGTGGGCATCCTCTCCGAGCAGATCGAACGGGCATACAACGACTATTCGCTTTCTGAAGAGGAAATCTTCTCGCAGGCGTTCTCCGAGACCGCCGACCTCATCATGAGCGCAGCCGATGACCAGCAGGCCTCCGAGACCACCCGCAACGTCGTCATCGGCGTCGTTGCCGTGGTCGCGGTGGGCGGCGCGGTCTACCTCATCGCCAAGAACCGCAAGGCGAAGCAGGAGGCCGAGCGCAAGCGCACCGAGGAGATCCTCAACACGCCGCTCGAGAAGTTCGGGGACTCGGATATCGAAGACCTGGCCGATAAATACGAAGACGACGCCGACAAGTAGGCGCGCCTATAGCACCGCCCGCCACGGGCACACATGACCCACCCGGCGCATCTGCGCCGACGACGAAAGGAAGAGATATGGGTATCCTGGACCGCTTCACCACCATCGTGAAGGCCAACATCAACGAGCTTCTCGACCATGCCGAGGACCCGGCGAAGATGATCGACCAGTACCTGGTCGACCTCACCGAGTCGCTCGCCGAGGTCAAGAAGGAGACCGCCGGCGTCATTGCCGAGGAGAAGCGCTGCCGCCGCCTGGTCGACGACAACGAGGCCGAGGTCACCCGCATGGAGGGGCTCGCCAAAAAGGCCCTGTCCGCTGGCAACGAGGGCGATGCCCGCACGTTCCTTGGCAAGAAGCAGCAGCTTGCGACTGCGGGCGCCGAGCTCGTGAAGGCCTATGACGCCGCACACGCCAACGCCGAGAAGATGCGCCAGATGCACGACAAGCTCGTGAGCGACATCGAGAACCTCAAGAGCCGCCGCGAGACCATCAAGGCCAAGGTCGCCGCGCCAAGACGCAGGAGAAGGTCGCCGGCTTCACCTCTGGCTCCGACCGCGCCGAGAGCGCCATCGCCGCGTTCGACCGCATGGAGGCCAAGGCCGACCGCATGCTCGACACCGCCGATGCCATGGCCGAGCTCAACGAGAATCCGACCGACGATATCGCCGACCTGGAGCAGAAGTACTCCTCCGTCGCCGACAGCGCCGCCGTTGACGACGAGCTCGCCCGCCTGAAGGCAGAAATGGGCCTCTAAGCTCTCAACAATCCCATCCACTTGTTCATGGCGCCTCGCCGGCACGCAACGCCGGCGAGGCGCCATCGTTTTGTTGGGACATATCTCCGCGCAGCGGCAACAAAACACAGGCGCAGTGCAGGTTTTTACGACTTGTTGACTCCTTCGTTTCAGGGTCCGAGAAAACGGCAAGACGCAGGCGGAATAAGTCGGTTGCATCCTGCGAAAACACGTCCCACGGAACCTCGAATAAAGCCACTTTTCGCAAGCCTGAGCAGACGGGATCTACAAGTCGTAAAAACCTGCATCACACATGCCGTCTTTTGCCGTACACCCCATCCCAAAGTGGTAGCAATGAAAAAGGGCCGAGAAGAATCCTCCGCCCCAATGGGATTATCTGCATTTCGTGCGCTGCAAACCGCAACGCCACACGGCTACAGCTCGGAGATCTCCACCGCACTGTGGATCTCATCCCACTTGTCCATGACCAAATGGCCGGTCTGCGGGTCCATGGCGTTGAGCGTGCCGCAGGTGTTGCCGCAGCGCAGGACCTCCTCGTCATCCGCGCCGGCAGCGATGGCGTGCGCAAAGCCCGCGATGGTGGAGTCGCCCGAACCGGTCGCGTTTACGCACTCGATGCGGGGGGCCTTCGCGCGCAGCACGCGGCCGCCGTGGAAGGCGACCGACCCGGCAGCGCCCATGCTCACCACGACCCAGTCGATGCCGGCAAAACGGACATCGGCGGCAAGCGCCTTGTGCAGCTCCGGCAGGTCGTCGGGGGTGAAGTTCGTGCCCAGCAGGTCGTTGATCTCGGTCAAGTTGGGCTTCACGAGGGTCGGCTTGACCTCGGCCTCGAGCGCAGCATCCAGCGCGGTGCCCGACGTATCCAGCAGCACCGGGATGCCGGCTTCCGCGGCAATCGCCACGAGGCGCGCATAGGTATTTGCAGGCACGCCCTTGGGCAGGGAGCCTGACAACGTCACGCACGCAGCATCCTTCACGAGGTCGGAGAAGTTCGCGACGAACGCCTCGAGCTCCTCGACGCTTACCACAGGACCGCTCTCCAGAAGCTCGGTCTGGTTGCCGTCGTGCAGAAGCGCGATGCAGGTGCGCGACTCACCCGCGATGGGCGTGAAGCGGTGCCGAATACCGTCCGCATCCATGAGGTCGCCCAAGTACGCACCGGAATGGCCGCCGAGCAGACCGGTAGCCACCACGTCGTCGCCCAGCTGGACGAGCACGCGGCTCACGTTCAGACCCTTGCCGCCCGCCGTCTTTTCCGGCACGACGCGGTTGACGTCATCGACCGCCAAGTGCTCGAGCGTATAGCGCGTATCGATCGAGGGATTCATCGTCACGGTGAGAATCATGTCCGTCCCTTTCCTCCTGCAGATGGGCCCGGGGGGCTTCTGGTGGCTCCCTTGGCGTCATTGTAGCCTCAAGCGGGCACGATGCCGCGCGCCGGTCGGCCAGATGCGCTCCCGCATCCGCAAGCAAACGCAAACGATGCCGCGTTCTATAATTGATGCCATCGATCGCATAGTGCATCTTGGAGGTATCGCATGATCACCGTCACTCCCTTTGGAACCGCCCCCGACGGCACCGAAGTCAGCCGCTTTACCATCGAGGCGAACGGCATCACCGTGCGCGTCATGAACTTCGGCGCCACGGTGCTGGGCATCGACGTGCCCGACGCCGACGGCGCCCTCGCCGACGTGGTACTGGGCTACGATACCCTGGACGGCTACACGGCACTCAACCCCTCGTGCTACGGCGCCACCATCGCGCCTTCCGCGAATCGCATTGGCGGGGCCAAGCTCACCATCGACGGCGTCGAATGGAAGCTTTTGGCAAACGAGGGCGAGAACAACCTGCACACCGACCTTGAGCATGCGCTGCACAAGCGCGTGTGGGACGCCGAGGTCGACGAGGCGCACGATACCGTGCACATGACTGCGCACCTGGCTCACGGCGAGCTGGGGCTTCCCGGCGAGCGCACGTTCATCGCTGAGTTCTCCGTCGCCGCCGACGGCACCTTCCGCATTCGCTACGCCTGCGAGTCCGACCGTCGCACCTTTGCAAACATGACGAATCACACCTACTTCAACCTCGCCGGCCACAACGCCGGGTCTTCGCTCGATCAGGTGGTCTCGCTCAACGCTTCGCAGTTCGTGGTGCTGGACGAGCACTCCGTGTCGACCGGCGAGCTGCGCGACGTCGCCGGCACGCCGTTCGATTTCCGCACGCCTAAGCCTTTGGGCCGCGACATCGCCGCCGATGACGAGCAGATCGCCATCGCACATGGATTCGACCACTGCTTCTGCATCGATGACTTCTGGCCCGCCGGGCACCTGCGCCCCGCCCTGCATGCCGAGGATCCGGCGAGCGGACGCGTGCTCGACATCCGCATCACCGCGCCGGGCGCTCACCTGTACACCGGCAACTTCGTGGGCGACGAGCACGCCAAGGACGACGCGACCTACCACGTGAACGACGGCTTCGCCTTCGAGCCCGAGTACTACCCCAACACGCCCAACATCCCGAGCTTCCCGCAGTGCTTCTGCGGCCCGGATCACCCCTACGAGAGCATCATCGAGTACCGCTTCTCCACCATCTAGCGACTCAACGCCCAATCGTTCAGCTGACGCAAGCGCGCCCGGGCAGATACCTCCCGGGTGCGCTCCTATGAGCTTGAATAGCATTGCATGGGAAGGGAGATACCACGAAGCCCGGCGGCAACCGGGCTTCGTGAATCGATAAAACCTGCGCCGCCCGCACCCCGTTAACCAATGGACGGGCTTTGCCGGCATTCTTAATGTGCCACTGGAAACGATTCCTTATACAAACTACAGCATGCAAAAGGCGGCGGCTCGCCGAAGCGAGCCGCCGCCCAATCAAGCTATCGCGCGTGCAGCTATGCGTTGACCGAAACGCCGCCGACGTAGGTGTCGTTAAGCGTGAGATCGTTGTTGAAAATCGTCATGTCCGCCGCGCGGCCAGGCAGGATAAAGCCGACCTTGTCATCGACGTGCGCAGAGCGGGCAGCGACCTCGGAGGCCATGCGAATGGCCTGCTCGGCCGTGACGATCTGCCAATCGACGACGTTCTTCACGCCCTGGGCGAGCGTGAGCACCGAGCCCGCGATGGAGCCGGTGGTGCCGTCCTCGAGCAGCAGGTAGCACAGGCCGTCCTTCATGACCACGGGCAGGCCACCAGACATGTACTCGCCCTCGGGCATGCCGCCGCAGCCCAGGCAGTCCGTGATGAGCACGGTGTGCTGCCAGCCCTTGGCCGTCACAAGCGCCTTGATGGCGGCGGGCACCACATGGCGGCCGTCGCAGATAATCTCGGCGTAGGTGCCGTTGGTGGTCATGGCGGCACCGGTCACACCCGGGTCGCGGTGATGCAGGCCGCGCTGGCCGTTATAGGTGTGCACGAAGCACGTCGCGCCGGCGTTCACAGCGGCGAGCGTTTCGTCGTAAG
>CALULJ010000046.1 GCA_944321445.1 uncultured Collinsella sp. | reverse complement strand
ATTGGGGACAGGCACTTTTTTCCCCACGCTGTGGGAAAAAAAGTGCCTGTCCTCAATTTCCCATTTCCCGCGCGCCCACCGTGGACATCAGATGCTCAAGGCGCGGTCGGCGGCTCCCAGGGCGCCGGCGTAGCGCGCCTCGGGACAGGTTGTTACGGGCGCGCCGAGCAGGCTGGAAAGCCGCTCCACCACGAAGGCGTTCTCGCACAAACCGCCCGTAAGGAAATAGGGACCGCCCGCAGCCTGACCGGCGAGCGCCGCCACGCGAGCGACCACCGAGTCGATCACGCCGCGCGCGATATCGGCACGCGGGACGCCGCGACCGATGAGACTGATGACCTCGGACTCGGCAAACACGGTGCACATACTGGAAATCTTGGTCTCCTCACCCTTGCGGGCAAGTGCAGAAAGCTCCTCCTGCGACACGCCCAGACGGTCGGCCATAATCTCCAGAAAGCGACCTGTACCCGCAGCGCATTTATCGTTCATAGCGAACTTGACAACGCGCCCGCCTTTAAGCTGAATGACCTTCGTGTCCTGACCGCCCACATCGATAACGGTCCCTGCCGGGCCAAACAGGCGCGCGGCCCCGATGCCGTGGCAGGTGATCTCGGTCACGACCTTATTCGCATAGGGAACCGCAATGCGGCCGTAACCCGTGGCGACGACGCGCACGCCTTCGTCATCGACAGGAAAGCCCGCTGCACGCAGCGCATCCGCCACTCGCTCGGCCGCGTCCACACTCGAAAAGCCCGTCGGCATGAGTTCGGTATGGACGAGTGCACCTGTGCCGTCAAGCACGGCAACCTTGGTCGCGGTGGACCCGATATCCACGCCTATGCCGAGCTTATCTCCCATGGCCTGCTCCGTCATTCTTTCGTCATCCGTCCAATCACCCGTCTCATTCCGCCTGTGCTACAGCGTCTCGATGAACGCGGCGATGCGTGTATCGATCTGCCCTTGGTCGCCGACGCTGTAATCGGTTTCGACCTTCATGTAGGGCACCCCGGCGGCCTCGACGGTGCGTTCCATGAGCGTCGCCTCCACATTGAAGGTGTGGCAGGCGGTAAGCACGCTCTCAACCACGCCGTCCACGTGGTACTTCTCCACCATGGCAAGGGTGTTGTCCATGCGCGCGGCGTTGGGTGTCATGACCGAGCAGTTGATATCCAAATAACGGTCGGCGATGGCGCGCAGGATGTCGTCGGCATCCTCGTCCACGAGGCTCGCCTGCGTGCGCTCTCCCGAGCAGTCGTCGGCGCACACGACCACGCCGCCGTTTTGCTCGATGGTGCGGCCGATCTTGTTGATCACGCCTCCAATGGGGCAGCCCGTTACGAGGATACGCTTGGCATCGGCCGACACGGGGCGCTCCCCCGCCTCGTACTGTGCGCGGCGCTCGGCGGCTAGCGCCTCGAGCTTCGTCGTGAACTCCTCCACATCGAAGCTGAAGGTCGCCGCGAACATGGTGCTCATGAGCTCGACGCCGCTCAGCGCGGGCGGCTCGTTTGCCTGCAGGTCGTACAGTGTGCACATCGCGCGGCGCATACGATTCCGACGGCGTGCCGCGGCGCGCAGGTCGTCATCGGTGATGGTGATGTCGTAGAGCTCCTCCAGGCGCTCCTTCAAAAGACGGCACTCCTCGTACCAGGCATCGCGCTCGTACGCGCGGTCGCGCCCCTGCGGGAGGTGCAGGATGTGTGTGGACTTGAGCTCGCCCAGAAGCTCGTACATCTTCTTTTTGCCGTCGCAGGTGGTCTCGCCCACGATGATGTCGGAGAAGTACGTGAACGGGCACTTCTCGGAGGCGGCAAAACCGTAGGTGGACTTGATGAGCGGACAGAGGTTTGCCGGCAGCGTGAGTTCGGCGGTAGGAATCACCTCGTCAGAGGTGCCGCACAGCGCCACGCCCGAGGCGCCGGCGGCGTCGATGATCTCGAGCGGCGTGTAGCTGCACAGGTATCCCACCAGGCGGCCGCCCGCCTGCTTGAAGTCTTTCACGCGGATGAAGCTCGCGCGGCGCTGCTCGTTGAACTCTTCGAAGGTGCGCGGCAGCGGATAGCGTTCGGTTTCAGTCATGGCAATTCCCCTCGTCATTTTGTGTCGAGCGCCCGAGCGCATCGACCGCGCGGGACTTGAGGCCCCGCGCCTGTTGCTTGTATGGGGAGACGGCGCGCAGAATCCGACCTACGTCGCGCAGTCGGTTTTCTGAATGCAGAGCCGTCCCCATCTGAATGGTCAGGCGCCTTGCGGCGCAGGCTATCGCGGCGACGGCGTCGGATGGAAGGGCACTTCGATCCACTTGAATCGCGCTCTATGATGGCCACCAAGGGCCATGCAAATCTTTATCAGGTTGCGAGGATAATGTATGAGAATGCAGCGACTGCCTGCAAGCACCAACCGGCGAGTGGTATCCGAAGCGGCGCAAAAGGACTGTCCTCTCTGGGGACGGGGGTCACAGAGGACATTTTGTCCTCTTTTGGGACAGGCTTGCAAGAGCCACGTGCGGGAACGCGAGCCGCTGTGAGCGCTTTTGGCCTATCGGCCCCTGTTGTGTGCGCTTTTGACCAGAAGAAACCCAAGAAATTCTGGAAATCGTTGGCCAAAAGTGCACAGAGCGGGCGGCGATTGGCCGAAAGCGCTCATAGCGCGTACGGGGTGCAGCAGACACAGGAAACCGGGAACGCGGGAAATTGGGGACAGGCACTTTTTTCCCACGCTGTGGGAAAAAAGTGCCTGTCCCCAATTTCCCGGTTAACGGGAGACGAGGTGGATGCGGCGGGCGTCGAAGTGCATGCGCAGGACGTCGCCTTCGTGGGGTAGCTCGGACTCGGGAACACCCACTTTGTTCACGCGCCACTGCAGGCGGCTCGGGGCGTCGGCACGCGGCACGTCGAGCAGCACAAGGCGCTCGAAGCGCGAATCGCTCACGCGTGCAACGTTCAGGTCATAGCTGTTGCGACCGCGCTCCCCTGCCGCACGGTCGCGGTCCACATGGAAGTAGCTTGCGCGAATCCCCAGGTACGCAACGTCATCGGGCACCTCGCGGCCGACGTCGAACGTCATGTCCCAATCAATCGCGCGCACGACGGTGGGCCCCACTTTCTCAGCGGGACTCGTGTTCTTGCAGCCCGTCAGGCGCAAAGCGGCCAGCGTCGCGGGGCGCTCCATGAGCTCGGACACGCTGCCGATCTCCTCGATGCGCCCGTTGTGCATAACGGCGATGCGCTCGCACAGGCGGCACGCCTCGTCGATGTCGTGGCTCACGTAGAGCACGGTGCGGCCCACGACGGAAAACACGTCGAGCAGGTTTTGCTCGAGCGCGCTTTTGAGATAGGAGTCGAGCGCCGAAAACGGCTCATCGAACATGAGGATCCCCGGACGCGCCGCAAGCATGCGCGCAAGCGCCACGCGCTGCTGTTGGCCGCCCGACAGGCGTACCGGATAACGGTCGGCGTATTCGCCCATGCCGAAGATATTGAGAAAGCGCAGAGCGTCCTCGCGCTGACGCGTCGCGTCTTGCGTACGGTCCATACCTGCGCACACGTTATCGGCCACCGTCAGGTTGGGGAACAGCTGGTAGTTCTGGAACAGCAGGGCGCATTTGCGCTGCTGTGGCGTGAGGTTGACCCCAACGTCTGAATCGAAGAACGTCACACCGTTCACCACGATGCGCCCCTCATCGGGCGTCTCCACGCCGGCGATGCAGCGCAGCGTGCAGCTCTTGCCGCACCCCGAGGCGCCCAGCAGGCCGATGCGCTCCTCCCCCGCCTCGAGCGCGACGTCGAGCGTGAACCCGGGATAGCGCTTTGTGATATCGAGCGAAAGAGACATGACCTAGCACCCCCGTCCAGCAGGCGAATCGTCGCCCAGCAGCAGCTCCGCCAAAGCGGCACGGTCAATACGCAGCGCATCGCCACCGTGCTCCTCGAGCGAATCGGCATGCTGTGCGGCGCCGTCGGACATCTCTGCCATCGCCCGGCGCTCGCCGCGCGAAAGCCCACGTGCGCGATAACGCTGCGAGCGCGCGGTGTAGATGTTGATGAGCAGGATGACGAGGAAGCTGAACGCAATCACCACGATCACCCAGAACAGCGCGACGTCGGTGTTACCGCTCATCCACTGGAAATAGATGGCGATGGGAATGGTCTGCGTCTCACCCGCGTAGTTGCCGGCGAAAAACAGGGTGCAGCCGAACTCGCCCATGGCGCGCGCAAACGCGAGCACGGTGCCCGCGGCGATGCTCGGCCAGGCAAGCGGGAGCATGAGCCGGCGGAAGATCCGCCCCTCGGACCAGCCGAGGGTGCGGGCGGCGTCGAGCATCTGGGCATCGAGCCCCTCGAACGCACCGAGCGCGGTGCGATACATAAGCGGGAATGACACCACGATGGCGCTGATTACCGCGGCGGGCCAAGTGAACACGAGCGCGATGCCGTGGTCGATGAGCCAGCGCCCCACGCCGGTGGACTGGCCGAACAGCAGCAGCAGCAAAAAGCCGCAAACCGTGGGCGGCAGCACCATGGGGATGGTGAACACGGAGTCGAGCAAGCCCTTCAGGCGGCTCGAGGTGCCCATGGTCTTCCACGCTGCCACAAGACCCAGCACAAACGTCACAGCAAGCGCCACCGCACTTGTTTTGAGCGACACCCAAAACGGACGCATGTCGAGGTCGGTGAAGAACGAAGCAAGCTCATCTTGCCAGGTGGGAGCCGCCACCGTGGCGACCTCGTCGGCAGCCACGAGCTGCGCGTTATCGACCCACAGGGCACCGTCGCCCAGATCGAGCCCCGAAACCGCAGCCGCCTGCGACGGCGTTGAGCCCTGCGGTACTTCCGCGGGCTGCACGGAGGTGTAGACGCCCTCGCCCGCCTGCGCACGGAACACGTAGCGGTAGGAGCCCTCGAGCACCTCTCCCCCCGTCGTCACCGTCCAGGGTTTCTGCTCGTCTGCCAACAACGCGCCGCCGCGCGACGAGCTCTCGTCCAGCTGTTTGATCAGGACGATGAGCGCCTCGACATCGCTCACGTCATCCGCTCGGAAGCCTGCCGCCTCGGCGGCGTCCTCGTCGACATGCACCCAGATGCTCTCGGGCATGTTCACTACCACAACGGTGCTGCCGTCCGCCACCGGAAAGCGATAGCCCAGGTCGGTGCCGTCGACAGCGCGCTGGGCGCCCTTGTTGTAGCGCACAAAGCCGTTAAGGCCGAAACCCGCCCGTTCGTCCACGGCAGAATCCTCCTGAGTCTCAACGGAGGCATCGTCGGCCCAGGTGTACGCCGGCGCGCACGCAAGCGAGAGGAAGCACGCCAAGGCGAGCGCAAGGGCCACACACCTTGCGACCCCCCATCTCCATACCGCTCTTTCGGCCACTGCGACCACCTTTCGCCCTACCGACCCCAACAAACTTGGACCCGGCACTCTGCTTGCCGCCCATTGTGACATAACGAGCGGCCCGAGCCCCTTGAGCCCGAGCCGCTCGCGACAAGTTCGTACCTGGCACCTTCCGGTCGGCTACGCCAGCTCGAAGCCGTACTCCGCCCAGATGGCGAGCGCATCCTCGTCGGTCATGCAGAAGTCCAGGAAGTCGGCGGCAACCTCGGCGTTCTTAGAGGTAGCGGACACAGCGCCGGGGTACACGATCGGCTTGTGCGAGTCGTCCGGGCAGGTGTAGGCGACCTCGATGCCGTCATAGCGGTACACGTCGGAGGTGTAGACGAACCCGATGGCGCAGTCGCCGGTCGACACGTACTGCGCAGCCGTGCCCACTTTGTCGGCCAGGCTCACCTTGTCGGCGATCTCGGGCGCATACTCGCCGCCCTCACCGTCGGCGTTAGTGTAGAGCCCCACGCTCGCAAGCGACTGGTTGGCGTACTTGCCCGCGGGCACGGCGCCCGGCTCGCCGATGGCGATGTTACCCTCGACGTTCGCGACGTCCTCAAGCGAGTTGATCTCGACGTCGGAGCCCCCTCCGCGCACAATGACGAGGTCGTTCACGAACATGTCTTGACGGGTGGACTCGTCGACGAGCTCACCCTCGACGGCATCGTCCATGGTGCCGGCAGAAGCGGTGATGAGGATGTCGACCGGGGCGCCCCCGCGCATCTGCTCCACAAGGTCGCCCGAGCCTTTGTACTGCGTGTCGGCGAACGTGACGCCCGTCGCCTCGGTATAGAGTGCCTCGACCTCAGGCATGGCCTTCTCGAGCGAGTTTGCGGCGAAGATCTGCAGCTCGACGGTTTCTTCAGCGGCAGCATCATCAGCGGACGCGGAGCCCTCCACCTGGCCCCCGTTGACCCCGCAACCTGTCAGCGCCAGAGCAAACACCGACGAGCAGCCAAGCAGCGCGAACGCACGACGCGAGATCTTATTCCTCTTCATAGATGACATCATTCCCCATCCGCATCTCAAGACAGCACCCTTTTGGCACTCGTCGCTGTTCCCTCATTATACTCATTTAAGAATAGTATTGCGGCATCTTTATGCTCAGTTGAGAATATTTATGGGGATGAGGCTGCACGACGCCGCTCGTGCTCCCGCAGGCCTCACGACAATTCGCGGATTCTGTAGGGCCAATTCGGTATTTTCCCAGATAAAGCGTTTACCAGTGGGACAGAATCCGCGGAATCTGCGTCTGCCGTCGTGCACGACCAGACGGACCAGTCACAGCACAGAGCGGCAGCCTCAGTGCCCGCCACCCGCCGTCATCTTCACGGCGTGCTCGAACTGGTCGGCGATGCCCTCCCAGCATTCGCGCGCCGCCTTGGTGGAACCGGGGAAATTCACCACGAGCGTGCCACAGCGCTGCATGCACACCGCGCGCGAGAGCATGGCGCGCCGCGTCTTGGTCATGGAATAGGCGCGCATGGCCTCGGCGATGCCGGGCACGTCGCGGTCACAGACGGCGCGCGTCGCCTCAGGCGTCACATCGCGCAGCGAAAGCCCGGTGCCGCCGCAGGTGATGACGATGTTGGCACCGCGCGCGTCGGCGGCCCTCACGATGGCAGCAGAGATCTCGTCGACTTCGTCGCGAACCACTTCGTGGGACGCGACCGTCCAACCTGCCTCGCAAATGAGCCCCTCGAGTGCAGCGCCCGCCTCGTCGGCGGAAATGTCGCGCGTGTCCGAGCACGTCACAATCGCGATCTTGATATCCATGCGGCAACCTTCCCTATAAGACCCCGCGGTACAGCGGACGGTTTTCTACAGCACTGTTCCCTCGTCGATATCGATGCGCACGCAGGGCACCTCGTCGCCTGCCGCGTAGCCCTTCATGCCTTCGGGCACCATGAGCAGACAGTTCGCATGGTGAAGCGTGCCCAGCAGCGCCGAGTTCTGCGAATGGGCCTCACGCACGGCAAGTTCGCCGGTCAACGGGTCGCGCCCCACGCGCGCGCGGTTGTAGAAGCGGCGCTCCTGGCGCTTGGGCACATCGTGCTCCACGCGCGCGTACTGCACAGGACGCGCAAGCTCGCGATAGCCGCGCATCTTGCGCAGTGCCGGTCGTGCGAGCATCTCGAAGCCCACGTAGGCGGCCGCCGGGTTGCCGGAAAGGCCAAGGAAGGGAACGCCGCGCAGCATACCGAACGTGATGGCTTTGCCCGGGCGCATCGAGATGCGGTCGAACAGGACCTCGCCCTCGCGGCGCACAAGGGCGGTCACATAGTCGTAGTCGCCCGCAGACGCGCCACCGCTCGTGATGACGAAATCGCAGCTCGCAGCCGCTTCGAGCACAAGGGAGCAGATGGCCTGCTCGTCGTCGGGCGCAATGCCGAAGAACTGCGGATCCGCACCCGCCGCGAGCACCGACGCCATGAGGGCCGATGCGTTCGCATCGCGAATCTGGCCGCGCTGGGGTACAGCATCGGGCGGCACGATCTCGGTCCCCAGCGAGATGACGCCTACGCGCGGCGCGCGGCGCACAAACACCTCGCTGCACCCCGCGGATGCAAGCAGCCCTGCGCCGGCGGCGGTCACGACCTCGCCCGCATGCATGACCGCCTCGCCCGCATGCGCCTCCAAACCAGCTTCGCGCACGTTGTCGCCCACGGGCGCCGGAGCGCGAAACACGGCGCGGGAGCCTTCGTTCCCGTCGCCATCGAGCACCTCGACCACCTCGTACTTCACCACGGCGTTCGCGCCCTCGGGCATGGGCGCGCCCGTCATGATGCGCACCGCCTCGCCGCCGCCGACAGTGCCCTCGAACACGTGACCCGCGGCCTCGTGGCCCACCACTGCAAGCGTCACGGGAGCGGCGGGCGTGGCAGCAGCAAGGTCGGCGCTGCGCACCGCGTATCCGTCCATGGCGCTGTTCGCAAAGGGAGAAAGGTCGATATCGGTCACGGCATCCTGGGCAAGCGGCAGACCGAGCGCCTGCCAGCACGCCACCGCGACCGGCTCGAGCCCCCTCACGTGATCAAGCACGATCGTCTGCGCCCGCTCCAGCGCAATCATCTGCTCCATGGCGATACTCCCCCTATCGGTCCGCGCATGCGGAGTCTCCCCTGGTTCTATTCTGTAATAAGTATAAACGTTGGCCGCCGACACCGCCCGCCTTATCGGTAATCCCGCGCCTCCCGCCAGCGTAGCCTGAAGTCCATGGCCGGCCGTCGTAACGCGCACGTCATATGCAACACGTATAATGCTCGCGTACACACCCAACCGATACGCGCCGAGGAGCACTCATGCCCATGCTTTCGCGAGAAACCCTCCAAAAGGTCCGCCGCCACGGCTCGGGATTTGTGGGCACCCTCGGCCTGGAGCTTGTCCACACCGAGCGCATGCTCGCCAACGACGCTGTCCGCGACCTGGGAAACATGCGCGCAAGCCTGCGAACATTCGCGCTCACGCTCGTGGTGAGCGTGCTCATGGGAGCGGCCGCCTGGGCGTTTCTCACCTCGCTCAACCTGGTGACGGCTGCTCGCGAGGCGCACGTGTGGCTGTTCGCCTTGCTGCCGGTCGTGAGCGTCGCCACCGCATGGCTCTACCGCAACCACGGTCTGCGCGCCGCGCGCGGCAACAACCTCGTCATCGACAGCTCCGAGACGGGTACGCCCATCCACGCGCGCATGGCCGTCCTCACCTTCGTGTGCTCGGTCGCCACGCACCTGGCGGGCGGGTCAGCCGGCCGCGAGGGCACCGCGGTGCAGATCGGCGGCACCATCGCGAGCAACGTCGCAGGCATCTTCCATCTGGGCGGGCGCGACCGGCAAGACCTCATGCTCGCCGGCATCTCCGCTGCTTTCGGGGGCGTGTTTGGCACGCCGCTCGCCGGCGCGTTCTTCGGCATGGAGATGTGCACCATCGGCAAGCTCAACTACAGCGCCGGGCTGTATTGCCTCGTGGCCTCGTTCACGGGCGACCTCGTCGCGCGCGGTTTGGGTATCGCGCACACCAGAAACGTTATCGAAAGCGTGCCGGCAATGGAGCCGGCGACCGTCGCGCTCGCCGTTGCCGCTGCGGTGGCGTTCGGGCTCGTTGCTCGGTTCTTCTCCCTTGCGATCCGAACCGTCAAGCGCTTCTATGCCGCCCGCTTCACCAACTACCTGGTCGCCGCCGTCGTGGGGTCGCTCGTGCTGCTGGCGGTCTACGTGGGGCTCGGCGCATACGCGTACGGCGGCCTCTCAGAGTGGCTGGTGGGTGCCGGATTCGAAGGAAAGACCGGTCCGGTCGACGTGATCATGAAGCTCGCGTGCACCGCGCTCACGCTCGGCGCCGGCTATCAGGGCGGCGAAGTGACACCGCTGTTTGGCATCGGCGCCGCACTGGGAGGATGGTTCGGCCAGCTCGCCGGCGTAGAGCCCAGCTTCATGGCAGCGCTCGGCATGATCGGCGTGTTCGGCGCGGCCCTGAATGTCCCGGTCACCACCATCATGCTCTCCATCGACATGTTCGGCGGACAAGCCGCCGGCTACTTCGTCATCGTCGCGTTCATCAGCTACCTCGTCGCGGGGCATCGCGGAGTGTACCCCGCCCAGCGTATCGTGACGCCTAAGCGCCGCTCACTTGCCACCGACCAGGGAACGACGGTGGAGACCGCAATCGAGCAGCACCGTACGTCGGCGAGTGCATCCGAGGCGGAAGTTTCCGCGGAGGATGATCGTCGGTGAGCGCGACCTGGGGCAAAACCCTCATCATCGTGAACCCAGCCGCACAGTCGGGAGCAGCCGCTCACGTCGGCGAGCGCTTGCAGCGGTTTTTAGGACTTTACCTGCGCGACCAGGGCACGTTTGAGCTCGTGCGCACCGAGAGGCCGCGTCAGGCGATCGACATCGCCGCAGGTGCCGCGGACTTTGAGACCGTGCTCGCCGTGGGCGGCGACGGCATCGTCCACGAGGTTGCAAACGGCCTGATGCGCATTCCCGCAGCCGGCCGCCCCGCGCTGGGGGTCGTTCCCGTGGGGTCGGGAAACGATTACGCACGCACCCTGGGTATGCCCGAGGTCGCGCGCGACGACGACTTGGCGGTGCTGCTTTCTTGCAAACGGCACGCCTTGGACGTGGGCATGCTCGATATTACGAGCACAGGCGGCAGCGTCCGACGCGAACATTTTGTCCAAACGTTCTCGTTTGGCCTCGATGCCGCCATCGCATTGGGAACGTTTGATTTGCGCAAGCGCACGGGACTCGCAGGCGACCCGCTTTACCTGCTGAGCGGCCTGCGCGTCATCGCTCTCGACTACCGCGACTTCCCGGCTTCTGTTGCCTTTGACGGCGCCCCGACAGAGCGCATGCACCCGCTCACCTTTGCCGTGCAGATCGGCCCCACCTACGGGTCCGGCTTCAAAATCTGCCCTGACGCCGACCCCGCGGACGGCATGTTCGACATCTGCTATGTGTCTGGACCGATGCTCCGCTTGTTCGCCCCCTCCCTGCTCATGGCGGCAAAAACCGGCCGCCACGTACACAACCGCCGTGCCCACTTGAAGCGCGTGCGCTCCGTCTCCCTTTCCTTCGAGGGACCGGGTGTCTACCCCGCACAGGCCGACGGCGAGAGAATCGAGGCGAGCCGCGTCACGGCGAGCATCGTGCCCCGGGCGCTTACCGTGCTCGCTCCGTCGCTGTAGGAGAATCTGGCGGTAACGGCACGCCTGCCCTCTTGATTCGTCGCCTATTTCGGCATCGGACGCATCATCCCCGTAAGATTCGTACCCGCGTCCGCTGAAACGGCACTGTCCGCGGCCACAGAACAGGAGCGCTGACCCTACTCCTCCCCCGAAACGCGGCGACGAAGCATCTTGGTCTGTGCGCGCTGACGCTTATCCGCCAGACGACGACGCTTGGCCGAGGCAGGCACCTTCGTTTTCTTGCGGCGCTTGGGCGGACGTGCCCGCTGCTCGAACTGCTCGCGCAACTTGGCGATGCACCTCGCCCGGTTCTGAAACTGACTTCTGCTTTCACGCGAGGTGACTATGATTCCCGTGGGCACATGGCGCATGCGCACGGCAGAATCGGTCGTGTTCACGCCCTGCCCGCCCGGACCATGGGCATGAAACACCTGCACCTCACAGTCCCGCGCAATCTCGTCCGCCGACATCGCCGCAAATGCCGCAAAGTCCCTATGCGTCAGCTTCCGCTCCTCGTCCACACACGCCACCTCCCACAAGTGATAAGAGAGGCCCTCGATTATGCCGAGAGCTTCCAGAAGAATAAGGCCAACTATCACCCGCACGCGATAGGTTGACCCGACCTGATTCCAATAGTCGGTCCACAGGTGCCGCAGGTTGCCGTGAAAGAAAGAGAGAGTACGCCTAAAGGCGGCGACCGGCGACTGAACGCCAAATCGGCGCAGCCCCAATACGTAGTCGGTTCCCAGGTGCCGCAGGTTGCCGCGAAAGAGGAGGGCATAGACCTTCAGGTCATGCCCGACGATTGATCGCCAGATCGGTGCGCCCCTCCATTCTGTAGTCGGTTCCCAGGTGCGCTGAGTTGGCGCGAAAGAGGAGGGAGCACGCCTAAGGGCGGCGACCGACGATTGAACGCCAAATCGGCGTGCCTGGGGACCGGCTAAGCGAAGGTCAGTTCGCCGGTGTCCGAGTCCATCCCCACCAGGCGTGCCAGGCTCTCAACACGATACCCACGCTCGCGCAGCTTGTCGCCGCCGCCCTGGAAGCCCTTCTCGATGGCGATGCCGATGCCCTCAACGGTCGCGCCGGCGCTCTCGACGATGGTGATGAGGCCCTCGAGGGCGCAGCCGTTGGCCAGGAAGTCGTCAATGATGAGTACATGATCGTCGGGGCTGAGGAAGCGCCTACCCACGATGACGGGGAACTCGCGCTTCTTGGTGAACGAATAGATGGTGGTCGCGTACTGCTCGCCGTCCAGGTTGATGGACTGGGCTTTCTTGGCGAAGACCACGGGCACGTTACCGAAGTGCTGCGCAGCGATGCAGGCGATGCCGATGCCGCTTGCCTCGATGGTCAGGATCTTGTTGATGGGAGCGCCCTCGAACAGACGCGCCCACTCGGCGCCCATATGGTCGAACAGCTCGACGTCGCACTGATGGTTGAGAAACGCATCCACCTTGAGTACGTTCCCGGCCTTCACGATGCCGTCCTGGCGAATACGGTCCTCAAGCTCCTTCATGGTGCAACCCCTCCTGCGCCTGCTGGCGCCCCATGCTTTCCCACTGTTGCAAAGCAGGATACCACGTCTGCACGCCGCAGAACCCAAATGTGCGCAACAGGCAGCATGTTTGTTCTGCCGCTCGTCTATCCCCTCTGGGGACTGGGGTCCCAGGGGACATTTTGTCCTCTCCTGGAACAGGCCTGCAACTGGGAACAGGCGCGGTCCCCCGCGCAGACGCTCCGGGAAGTTGTGAGCACTTCTGGCCAATCGAGCTCTGTTATGAGCACTTTTGGCCAACGAAACCCCGGGATAGTCTCAAGAACGTTGGCCGAAAGCGCACAGAACAGGCGACGATTGGCCGAAAGCGCACAGAACTCACGCGAGACACAGCCACCAGGCCGCTCCGTCCCACACCCCGGGACCGAGGCCTGTCCCCAGAGAGGACACTTTGGCCTCTCCCACCCCGTCCCCAGAGAGGCCAAAGTGGCGCGTGGCACCCCCGTCCCCAGAGAGGACATCCGGAGAGGGCAGGCACGCAAAACGGAATACGCAAATGACCCCGTGCTATCAATCTGCAAAGGTGGCGTAGATATTGTCTTGTGAAGCCCTTGGTACAAAAGACATTGCGCTACACTTCAGATGCGTCACTGTACCTAACAAAAAGGGGGCTTCATGCTGAGGATCGGTCTTCTCACCAGCGGCGGCGATTGCCAGGCGCTCAACGCAACCATGCGCGGCATCGTCAAGACGCTCGAAAACAAGGTCGGCAAGGACAATCTCGAGATCTATGGCTTCGAAGACGGCTACCAGGGCCTCATCTACGGCCGTTTCCGCATCATGACCCCTCATGACTTCAGCGGAATCCTCACGCGCGGCGGCACCATCCTGGGCACGAGCCGCACCCCGTTCAAGATGCTCGACACCCCTGAGGCCGACGGCGTGCAGAAGGTCCCGGCCATGGTCCAGACCTACCACAAACTGCAGCTCGACTGCCTGTTCATGCTGGGCGGCAACGGCTCCACCAAGACCGCCAATCGCCTGTCCGAGGAGGGCCTGAACGTCATCGCCCTGCCTAAGACCATCGACAACGACACCTGGGGCACCGAGAGGACCTTCGGTTTCTCGAGCGCCGTCGAGGTGGCAACCGAGTGCATCGATAACATCCACACTACCGCTTCGAGCCACGGCCGTGTGTTCGTCATCGAGATCATGGGCCACAAGGTCGGCTGGATCCCGCTGTATGCGGGCGTTGCCGGCGGTGCGGACGTCATCCTCATCCCCGAGATTCCCTTCGACATGAAAAACGTCATCTCCACCATCGAGCGCCGCATGGAGCGCGGCAGCCGCTTCACCATCGTTGCGGTCGCCGAGGGCGCCATCTCCAAGGAGGACGCAAAGCTCTCCAAGAAGGAGTACAAGAAGAAGCTTGCTGCCCGCACCTCCCCCTCCATCGTCTATGACATCGCCAAGGAGATCGAGGAGAAGACCGGCCGCGAGACCCGCGTCGCCATCCCCGGCCATACCCAGCGCGGCGGCGAACCCGACGCCCAGGACCGCGTGTTCGCCACGCAGTGCGGCGCCGAGGCTGCGCTCGGTTGCCTGCAGGGCGAGTTTGGCTACATGATCGCCCAGATCGGCGGCAAGATGACCCGCACGCCGCTCAAGGACGTCGCCGGCAAGCTCAAGTACGTCGACCCCGAGTGCGACCTCATCCGCGAGGCCAAGGCGCTCGGCATCAGCTTCGGCGACGAGTAAGCAACGCATCGCCTTATGTTGCGGCCGCCCTTTGTGGGCGGCCGTTTTTCATGTCCAGCGCAACCGGCGTGTGCATGTTATGGACCCGTTGCCAAGCTTTTGCAGCTATCTTCACCCTTTAGTTGAAGCATCTGGTTTCCCCAGCGTAAGGCGTCATAATAATCATTTGGTTTTTTTCGAACACCCAATGGAGAAGGGGAACCATGGCCAACGAAAAGAAGAGCATCGTTCAGGAGTTTGTTGAGTTCATCAGCCGCGGCAACGTCGTCGACCTCGCCGTCGGTGTCATCATCGGTGGCGCGTTCACCTCTGTGGTGAACGCCCTCGTTTCCACCATCATCCAGCCGCTGATTTCCGCCATCGGTGGCAGCCCCGAGGTCAAGGGCCTGTCGCTCGTCCTGAACGGCCAGACCATCGACTTCGGCGCCTTCATCTCCGCCGTCATCAGCTTCCTCATCACCGCTGTCGCTGTGTTCATCATCATCAAGGGCATGAACACCTTCAACGACCTCAAGGAGAAGGCCATCGAGAAGGCCGGCCTTGCCAAGAAGGCCGAGGAGGAGGCTGCTCCCGAGCCCCGCAAGTGCCCCTACTGCCAGCAGGAGATCGCGGACGACGCCACCCGCTGCCCGCACTGCACCTCCAAGCTCGAGGGCTACAAGAACGCCGCCGAGTAAGCGCACATCGTTTGTTGCCGCGAGCACAAGCGCGGTTCCTTCGGGAGCCGCGCTTTTTTGTTAGCTGGCTTCCGTGCAAGTTTGCGGTCGGCAGCTTTCGGCACGAGCGCGCTACAGCCCGCGGCGCTCGAGCCAACTGAGGATATCAGTCTGCACCTTGTCGGCAATCGGCTCGTTCAAGATCTCGTGGCGCGCGGCGGGATAGATGATCTCCTCGACGCGCTCAATCCCCGAGGCGCGGTATTCCTCAACCGCACGGTGCACACCGCGCCCATACTCCCCCACCGGGTCGTCGCTGCCCGCGATGAACAGGATGGGGAGCTCATGCGGAATGCGCTCGGCCAACTTGCGGCGCTGCGCATCCATGGCGAGCTGCGCCAACGTTCCGTAGGCGCCGACCGTGAACATCTGGCCGGACAGCGGGTCTGCTAGATACGCATCGACGACCGCAGGGTCGGTGGAAATCCAGTCCGCATCCGTACGCGCATCTTTGATGGAGCGGCCGAAGGCTCCCGCACCGAGCGCGTGCGCGACCTTGCTGATGTGACGCTCTCCGCATATGCGCGCCATGAGGCCGCAGTACAGCCGACCCGCCTCCGTGAGCGCCCGCGACTGCTGACCGGTGCCGCAGATGACGGCAGCGCGCACACCGTACGCATAGCGTGTAAGGTACACGCGGACGACGAAGCTGCCCATGGAATGACCGAAGAGCACATAGGGAGTCGCGATTCCCACCTGCGCTGTCGCCTGCATGCGCAGGGTGTGGATGTCCCTCACGAGCACGTCCTCGCCTCGATGCAGGGGCATGTGGCCCAACTCGGCGTTCGAGGAAGCCGTGTGCCCGTGCCCCACGTGATCGTTCGCGCAGACGGCGAATCCGTGGGTGCAGAGAAACTCGACAAACGGCAGGTAGCGGCCCGCATGTTCCGACATGCCGTGCACGATCTGCACCAAGGCGCGCGGGCGATCGCGGCCTCCGAGCTCATCCGCATCCGGCTCCCACAGCCACGCGCGCACGGTCGATGCGCCGTCGGCGCTGAGATACGACAGGGCGGTGGTTCTCATAGGAGCTCCTTTGAGAATCGGAGGGATTTACCTGCTTCTATCCTAGAGCCCCGCACGCAGGCTGCCGCGTCTCTTCGGCGGCTGACGGCACCTCGCCCACTCAGCTGCACCCCATCACCATTCCAACAAACCGCCACCACCGAAGCGTCATATCGCACATCGCGCCCGACAATCCGACTCGTCGCATGTGCCGTAACCTGTACGCGCTACAATCGAGCGAACCATTGCGCCCAAACCGCACGGAAACTGGTACATTCCCCGTGTTGCACACCAAGCTGAAGGAGATCAAACCATGTACACCAAGATGCGCCGCGTGCGACAGGAGCTGGACGAACAGGATACACGCGCCATTATGGAGCGGGGTACCGCCGGCGTGCTCGCGCTCTCGGGCTGCGAGGCCACGGGCGGCTTCGCTTACGGCGTTCCCTTGAGCTATGTCTACGTCGATGAGACAGCTTGGAACGAGACACTCGCGGCGGACGGCCTTGCCCCTTGGAATCCGGCAGATGGCGGCGCCGTTGGCCGCATATTCTTCCACGGCGCTCGCTCGGGCACCAAGCTCGATGCGATCGCCGCCGACGGACGAGCGACGTTCACCGTCATCGACCAGGACTGCATCGTCCCCGAGGAATACACCACGTACTTCCGGAGCGCCATGGCGTTCGGCCACGCGCGCGTGATGGCAGATGACACCGAGCGCCTACACGCACTTGAGCTGCTCGCGGCAAAGTACTCGCCCGAGCTGCCGGAAGGCCGGGCCGAAGAGATTCGCTCGCAGTTCGGCCGTACCGCCATGATCGAACTCGCTGTCCTGCGCCTCACCGGCAAGGAGGCCATCGAGCTCGTACGGGCGCGCGAGTAGCGCGGTCTTCAGCGCGTTCGATTTCGCGAACCTTCGATTTTTGAAGTCGCGGTTTGTCTCACGGAGAGCTTCTCCATGGGACAAAACCGCGACTTCAATCTCACGTCTGCCGCCCGAGCGGCAAACGTGCACATGAAAACGGCGGCGCACCGGGACTCCAGCGCACCGCCGTGCACATCATAAAGCGAGCAGAACCGCGCGAAACGACCTCGCGCGCCAGCGCTACACCGTGGCGAGCGCCTGCTCGACGTCGGCGATGAGGTCGGCGGTGTCCTCGATGCCGCAAGACAGGCGCACCATATCGGGTGCGATGCCGGCTGCCTCAAGCTCCTCGTCGGTCATCTGGCGATGTGTGGCGTTGGCCGGATGCAGCACGCAGGTGCGCGCATCGGCAACGTGCGTGGCGATCTGGGCGACCTTCAGGCTCTTCATGAACTGCTCGGCGGCAGCGCGACCGCCGTTGAAGCCGAAGCTCACGACGCCGCAGGTGCCGTTGGGCATGTACTTCTGCGCGAGCTCGTGCCACGGGTCACCAGGGAGCCCCGGGTACTTCACGAAGCGGACCTTGGGGTGCTGCGACAGGAACTCGGCCATAGCCTGGCCGTTCTTCACATGCTGCGGCATGCGCACGTGCAGGCTCTCGAGGCCCAGGTTGAGCAAAAACGCGTTCTGCGGCGACTGGATAGAGCCGAGGTCGCGCATGAGCTGCGAGGTCGCCTTGGTGATGAACGCGGCACCCTGGCCAAACTTCTGGGTATAGACCACGCCGTGGTAGGTCTCGTCAGGCGTGGTGAGGCCAGGGTACTTGTCGGCGTGTTCGTCCCAGTTGAAGTTGCCGGAGTCCACGATGGCACCGCCCACCGCAGCGCCGTGGCCATCCATGTACTTGGTGGTGGAGTGCGTCACGATGTCGGCGCCCCACTCGATGGGACGGCACATCACGGGCGTCGGGAATGTGTTGTCGACGATCAGCGGCACGCCGTGCGCATGCGCGGCGTTGGCGAAGCGCTCGATATCGAGCACGTCGAGCGCCGGGTTGGCGATGGTTTCGCCGAAGACGGCCTTCGTGTTGGGCTGGAACGCGGCCTCGAGTTCCTCATCGGTGCAGTCGGGCGCCACGAAAGTGCTCTCGACGCCCATGCGATTCATGGTGTGCGCGATGAGGTTGTACGTGCCGCCGTAGATGGCCGAGCTCGCCACCACGTGGTCGCCCGCACCCAGGATGTTGAAGAGCGCGAAGAAGTTCGCCGCCTGACCGGAGCTCGTCAGCATGCCGGCCGCGCCTCCCTCGAGCTCGGCGATCTTTGCGGCAACGTAGTCGTTCGTGGGGTTCTGCAGGCGCGTATAGAAGTAGCCCGCCTCCTCGAGGTCAAACAGGCGACCCATGTGCTCGGAGGTGTCGTACTTCCAGGTGGTGGACTGGTAGATGGGCACCTGCCGGGGCTCTCCGTCACCGGGACGGTAGCCACCCTGCACGCAGGTCGTTCCGATATGCTCGGTCATGTAGCGCTCCTTGATCGTGTGCTAGGTTATATGCCGAAGCACTGGATACGCGCCTTCGTCGCAAGCGCAACGAAGGCGTATAGTCAGTGTTTCTAAGACAGGATACTGCACCTGCTGACAAGAACGCGGCGAAATGAAAGATGTTTCGAACGTGCTTCCGTGCCGCCACCCCCTATGCACAGGAGCGCTGGCAAACGGTGCGCTATGATAGGTGAAAACCATCGCTTATGAAGGAACCTGCCATGAACGACACCCAGAACCTTACCGATATCGCTCCGGAACTCGCGCAGAAGGCGATCGACCTTCGCGCTGAATACGGCTACAACTGCGCCCAGGCGGTCGCCTGCGCGCTGGCAGATGCGGTCGCAGCAGATTCCGCGAGCCTGTATGCATACACGGAGGGACTCGGCGCCGGCATGGGCGGACACACCGAAACCTGCGGGGCAATCTCGGGCGCAATCGTAGCGTTGAGCGCCACCCTGACCGCCGGCATCGAAAAGCCCGGAACCACCAAGGGCAAAACCTACCAGCAGGTAAAAAAGGTCGTCGAGCGATTCCGCAAGCTCAACGGCACCACGCTTTGCGGAGAACTCAAAGGCATAGGAACGAAAGCGGGTATGCTCCGCACCTGCGAGGGCTGCATCGAAGACGCTGTGATCTTGGCGTGCTCCGTGCTCGACGAGGCGCGGTCCCCCCGCTAGAGCGCTGCCGGCTTAGAACTCCGCGAAGCGGGCGCTTCCCACCTCAACGTC
>CALULJ010000045.1 GCA_944321445.1 uncultured Collinsella sp. | reverse complement strand
TTTCACGACCAGAATGTCGCATTCGGTCGTACGCAGCAGGAACGTGGAGATCGAGCCCAGTAGCGCGTACTTAATCGAAGAGAGTCCGCGTGCGCCGCACATGACCAAGTCAGGCTGAATCACGTCGAGCATCTCGTCCTTCAGCGTCTCGCGGATGCGCCCTGCCTTCACGTCAATCACCACGTCGGCGATATCGGGATTCGCCTTGGCCTCCTCAACCTGCTCGGCGATGGAGTTGCGGAACGACTCCTCCAGACCATTCACCAGGTCAACCGGATACGATCCGGCAGATTCAAGAGCGGTTGAATCGATGACGTGGCCGATGTAGAGCGTCGCGCCATTGTTTGCCGCCACCTTGATGGCGCGTGCAAGCACGAAATCTTGCTGCTCAGTGCCGTCGAGTGCAACAAATACCTTGGAATAGCCCTCGTTCATGAGTAACCTCCTTTTTCGTTTCGGTGCGGAGATAACCGCACCGCTCGACATGTGCTGTTGCGCTTATACCCGGCTTATTCATGGGACTCCTTTATTATTCTGTGAACGACGTGGCTTTTTTCGCATAGGTGCGGGCGGCGGGCGATAATGGAACACCAACGCGTCCCCCGCGCCAGTGGAGGCCGCGACGGTTCGCAAACGAAAGGCTTGCTTGTGGATATCATCGAGCTGTTGAAATCGGCGTTTTTGGGCGTCGTTGAGGGCATCACCGAGTGGTTACCCATCTCTTCGACCGGTCATCTCATCCTGGTCGAGGAGTTCGTGAAGCTCAACGTCACCAGAGAGTTCTGGAACATGTTCCAGGTCGTCATCCAGCTGGGCGCCATCCTGGCCGTGTGCGTCCTGTTCTTCCACGACCTCAACCCATTCTCGCCCTCCAAAGGCAAGGAAGGTCGCCGTAACACCTGGAAACTGTGGGGCAAAATCGTTCTTGGCTGCATTCCCGCTGCTGCGGTCGGCATTCCGCTGGACGACTTCATGGAGGAGCATCTCTACAGCTCCGTCGTGGTTGCCGGCGCGCTCATCGTCTACGGTATCGCATTCATCGTTATCGAGACCTGGCGTGCCAACAAGCGCCGTCGCATGATCGAAAGCGGTGAACTTGTGGTCGGCCGTCCGGCAGGATCGCACTTCGCCGCCCCCGCGAAGGCGGACGACGAGGACGCCAATACAGACTTCGGTTCCATCACGACTCTCGAGGACCTGTCGTGGAAGACCGCCTTGGGCATCGGCTGCTTCCAGGTGCTGTCGCTCATCCCGGGCACATCCCGCTCCGGTTCCACCATCATCGGTGGCTTGCTGCTGGGCTGTACCCGTACGGTTGCTTCGAAGTTCACCTTCTTCCTGGCCGTGCCGGTCATGTTCGGTGCCAGTGCGCTCAAGCTCGTGAAGTACCTCTTCATGGACGGTGGTACCTTCGGCGCAAATGAGGCCGCCATCATGGGTGTGGGCTGCATCACCGCGTTCGTGGTGTCGCTTATCGCCATCCGTTGGCTCATGGGCTTCGTGCGTCGTCACGACTTCAAGGGCTTCGGTGTGTACCGCATCGTCCTGGGCATTCTCGTTTTGGCTTACTTCCTGGTGCTGCGCCCCATGGGCATCCTGTAGCGCCAACGTTTTCCGAACATTGCGTCGATTCGCGCCCCGTTGCTCTGCTGCGGGGCGCTTTTTCATGCGCGCAAAAAGCAACAGTAGGGGGTCAATCGTTTCTACTTGCCGTTTCGTTCGCTAACTCACAGAAATTCGGCCTGCTAGCGAACGAAACGGCAAGTAGAAATAATAGACACCCTACCTGCGCAATCAGCCCGATGCCTCCGGGAAATCCTGTGCGTATCCGGCCATTGTTGCGCAACGTTTGACGCGATTTCTCCCCTAGGATGGAGGACAGACGATGGCGCCGTCGTTTGCGCGGGCGGCGTGAACAACGGGTTGGAGTGATGCGACATGTTCTGTCCGAAGTGCGGAAACGAGATTCCTGAGGGCGCGCGGTTCTGCGCGTCCTGTGGGGCGGAAGTGCGGCAGGCGCCTCCTGCTGCCGCTGCGACTCAAAGCGCTGCTCCGAACCCTGTCCCGGCGGTTCCGGCGCGCCGCCGACCGGTGCGCGCCGTCGTGCTCGCTGTCGTTGCCCTGCTGGTCGTGGCGCTTGCAGGCTTCGGTGGCTATCGGCTGTTCTTCGCCCCGTATGCTATCGACAGCTCGACGTTTCCCGATGCTGCGGTGCGTCAGATCGTGCTCACCACGCTGGATCCCGATGGTGACGGCATGATCACGCGTGAAGAGGGCGCGGAGGTCACCGAGCTCACGATTTCCAACCCGCACGAGGTGAGCGGCCTCGGGCGCGTGTTCCCCAATCTCGAACAGCTGACGATTACCAGCGACAGCGACGCGCTCGAGCGCGTCGACACCGGCGACCTGTCCAACTTGAAGCAGCTTACGGTGGACGGGGAAGGTCCCGAGGGCATCGACGTCTCGCACAACGACCAGCTCACCTCGATTTCCGTTCCCAACGAGACCGATGTTTCCGGAGCGGACGCGGCGGGCCTTGAGGAGCGCTGGCTTTTGGTGAACTATTCGTGCGCCAACGCCCCCAACAATGACCCGGCGGAAAGCGCGGTCGATTTCAGCGACGACCGCGACATCGTGCGTGATGACCAAGGCCGCGTGACCTCCTTTGACGGCAACGACGTGACCTACGACGCCGAGGGTCGTGTTTCCACGATTGAGCTCACGGAAGAGTACTGCGGAATGTTCGATAACAGCGGCACCGTTGACGGTCCGGTGGTTGCAACGTTCTCGTACAACGAGGACGGCACGCTTGCTCGCATCGATTGCGACAGCGGAGCCTATAACAAATTCACTTACAAGGATGGGCGCATGATTTCGCGCCTCCTGCACAGCTGGAATGCCAGCGAAGTGCTGTTCGAGTACGAATACGACGACGATGGCAATCTGGTTGCCGCGCGCCAAACCACAGGCCTGCCGGATCAGCTCGGCAACTTCCGCGCTCAGGGCGACCCATTGGTGACGACCTACACGTATGAAAATGGCCGCCTGGCTTCTCGGACGGAAGGCAGCCAGACCACGACGTTCGCCTACGATGATGACGGTCTGCTCGCATCCGCTGCTCATACGTGGGATGATACGGTTACGACCACCTATGTCTATGACGATGAGGGGCGCTGCACGGGAGCATCGGCAAATAGCAACCAGCGGTTCCAAGCCGACTGCGCCTACGATGAGCACGACTGCCTCTCCAAGGTGGAGATTCGCGACTACACCGGTTGGAACAGCCTCGACATGACCTTCACCTACCAGCGCTACTTCCTGCCCGAAGATGCGGCGACCACCCAGGTGTACGACGTGGCGCGCAATTTCGCATACGGGCAGACGAGCCGCTCGGACGGCCCGTTCGTGCTTTCGTCTTCCACTCCCTTCATGCCGCTGCCCACCGACCCGGAGAACTTCCCCGGTCTGACGCTGTAGCGAACACGCCGACCCTCTGCCTCTCTCCGAGGTAGGGGGTTAGTCATTTCTAATTGCCCTTTCGTTCGGTAGCTCGCCGAAAATCAGCCTGTTACCGAACGAAACGGCAAGTAGAAATGACCAACCCCCTCCAATGCACGCGGACACGTGTTGTCAGCAAAACGCGAACGCCCTATGCAGAAAGCCGGCGGGTGCGCAGCGTGAGCACCTGCGGGCATCGCATATTCTGGCACCATAGGGTGTCGTGTGTACGCTGCTAGCAAGGATGGGTGCGACGGAATGGAAATGATCGCGATTCAAATCGAGATCTTCATCATGACGGCGGTGGGCTTCTTTCTGGGCCTGCGCAAAACGCTCGACGCCATGACGCGAGCCCATCTGGTCGATGTGATCATGGCCGTGGTGCTGCCTGCGTCGGTTATCAGCTCGTTTGAAATGGAGCTCACGCCGCAAACGCTCAAGATGACGTTTTCCGTGCTCATGATCTCGTGCGCACTTCAGGTGTTCTACGCCATTTGGAACCATGTGTTCTTCCGCAAAACCGCCGAGGGACATCGCGCCTGCCTGAAATACGGCATCATGGTCTCCAACGCAGGGCTCATCGGCATGCCGGTCGCCCAGGCGTACTTCGGCGCACATGGCCTGCTGTGCGCTTCAATCTTCCTGTTGCCGCAGCGTGTCCTCATGTTCACCTACGGCGTGAGCATGTTCGCCGGCACCAAAGACCGCCACGCGGTGCGCCGGGTGCTCACGCACCCCTGCGTGCTGTCCATCTTCATCGGCTTCGCGGTGATGGCGCTCTACAGCGCGGGGTACAGCCTGCCGAGTCCCGTGGTGGGCGCTATCGACAAAATCGGCGGTTGCAGCACGGCGCTCAGCATGTTTGTGGTCGGCGCCATCATCAGCGAGTGCCCGCTGCGCGAGGTGCTCGACCGCGAGGCATTGATCTATAGCTTCGAGCGGCTCATCGCTATTCCCGTCATCGTCGCGCTCGTGCTGCACGCGTTGCCGGTCGACGCGTTTTCGTCGGAGGTCTGCGTGCTGCTTTCGGCCATGCCGGCAGCGAGCACCACGGCGATGCTTGCCGAGAAGTACCACGCCGACTCCCGCTTTGCCTCGAAGCTCGTCATGACGTCGACCGTGCTGTCACTCATCACCGTGCCTGCCGTGGGCATGGCGATCCGTGCGCTTTGGGCGCTGTAGGCATATCCCTCAGTGGTCGACGTCGGCCGCCGGACCATCGGTAAGAAGCTCCCGACAGGTCGATAGACGTGCCTTCTGCTCATCGGGAAGGTCGGGATAGCGCGGGTCGATGTCTTCCAACACGTCGCGCAGAATTTGCGACACCAGCGCACGGGCGACCCATTTCTGGTCGGCGGGAATCGCATACCACGGCGCATGTCGGGTGGCGGTGCCAGCGATCATCTCTTCATAGGCGCGCTGGTAATCGTCCCAGCGCACGCGCTCAGACAGGTCGCTTTCCGAGAACTTCCAGTTCTTCGCCTCGTTGTCGATGCGCTCCAGGAACCGTTCCTTCTGCTTGTCTGCGCTTACGTTGAGGAAGATCTTCACCACGCGAAAGCCCATGCGCGAAAGATAGCGTTCAAACGCGCGGATGTCTTCGAAACGATCTTCGAAATAGCGCTTCTCGCCCATGTTGAGGCAACGCTTCGGCATGCGGTAGCTGCGCCACAGCTCACGCACGCGCACCACCAGGCACTCTTCGTAATAGGAGCGGTTGAGCACGGCGATCTTGCCGCGGCGGGGGAGAGCCGAGAACGTGCGCCACAAAAAGCCGTGCGCTAGCTCTTCCTCACTCGGCTGCTTAAAGCTGCGCACATCGATGCCCGTTGGATTAATGCCGCCCAGCACGTGGCGAATGGTCGAGTCCTTGCCCGCGGCGTCCATGGCTTGGAAGATGATGACAACGCCTTCGTGGGCGTCGGCGTACAGCTTGTCCTGCAGTTCCGCAATGCGCGCTTTGTTGACGGAGAGAATCTCCTCGAGTGCCGGGCGCTCCTCTTTATCGATGTCGAGGGAACACGGCATCGATGCGAGGTCGAATCCCTTGCCGTCGCTTACCGTGAGTCGTTCCAGATGCTTTGCGATGTTCATGGTGCCTCCATTCGCTGCTGTTCTTGTTCCCCGTTCGTGGGGGATGCAGAGGCTGTTTTCGAGGAGCGGCTCGCTTCGGGTTGCTGCCTGCTTGAGCCGCCTGCGGCCGCAAGAGGGTTTCAGATTCCGCGGATTCTGTTGCGCGGAAAACCGTCAATCCTGGTGAAACGTCATATGCGCACTGCAGATTCCGCGGAATCTGTAGGGGGGGGGAGCGCTCAGACGACGTCTCGAGCCGCGCTGCCATGGACCCTTCCTGTTCTTACACAACCGTGTCCGCGCGGGCGGCTATACTGGTTTGGCTCAACATACGGCGCGCCCGTAGGCTGCGCCACGAAGACACGCCAGGAGTCGCCATGCCGCAACAGCTACCGTGGGAAAAGAACATGCAGGCCGCTCGCCAAGCTGCGGGCGGCGTTCAGCAGGCCATGCCGATTGCGGCACCCGCCGCTCCAGCCGAGCCGGAATACGAGCAGGTTCCGCTCGATGTGTACGATGCGCCCGCGGCACCGGCGGTACCTGCCGCGCCCAAGGTGGACATCGATAGTCTGAATCCGGCGCAGAAGGAGGCGGTGCTCACCACCGAGGGCCCGCTGCTCGTGCTCGCGGGAGCCGGTTCGGGAAAGACGCGCGTGCTCACCTTCCGCATCGCGCACATGATTGCCGACCTGGGCGTTCGCCCGTGGCAGCTTTTGGCCATCACCTTCACCAACAAGGCAGCGGCCGAGATGCGCGAGCGTCTTCAGGCGCTGCTGCCCGGCGGCACGCGTGGCATGTGGGTCTGCACGTTCCACGCCATGTGCGTGCGTATGCTGCGCGAAGATGCCGACCTGCTGGGCTACACCGGCCAGTTCACCATCTACGACGACGATGATTCGCGCCGTCTGGTGCGCGACATCATGTCCGCCATGGAGATCGACCAGAAGCAGTACCCCATCAACATGATCCGCTCCAAAATCTCCACGGCCAAAAACGCCATGATCGGCCCGGAGGAGATGGCCCAGCGCGCCGATGATCCGCGCACCGACAAGGCCGCCCGCGTGTATGCCGAGCTCGAGCGCCGCCTGCGCGCAGCGAATGCGATGGACTTCGACGACCTGCTCGTGCGTGCGCTGGAGCTTCTGCGCACGCGCCCCGAGGTGCTCGAGAAGTACCAGGAGCGCTTCCGCTACATCAGCGTGGACGAGTATCAGGACACCAACCACGTGCAGTACGAGATCGCCAACCTGCTGGCGGCCAAGTATCAAAATCTCATGGTTGTGGGCGACGACGACCAGTCCATCTACAGCTGGCGCGGTGCCGACATCTCCAACATCCTCGATTTCGAGCAGGATTTCCCGAACGCCAAGGTGGTCAAGCTCGAGCAGAACTACCGCTCGACCGGGCACATCTTGGCGGCGGCAAACGCCGTGGTGCGCCATAACTCGCAGCGCAAGGACAAACGCCTGTTCACCGATGCGGGCGATGGCGAGAAGATCCAGGCCTACCAGGCGAGCGACGAGCGCGACGAGGGACGCTGGATCGCCGCGGAGATCGAGAAGCTGCACGATGCCGGCACCGGCTACGACGACATCGCGGTGTTCTACCGCACGAACGCCCAGTCGCGTATCCTCGAAGACATGTTCCTGCGTGCCGGCGTGCCCTACCGCATCGTGGGCGGCACGCGCTTCTTCGACCGTGCCGAGATCCGCGACGTCATGGCCTACCTCAAGATGATCGTGAACCCGGCAGACGAGATGAGCGTGAAGCGTGTCATCAACACGCCGCGCCGCGGCATCGGCTCGACCTCCATCGCCAAGATCGAGCTGCTTGCGCAGGAGAACCGCTGCTCGTTTTTCCAAGCGTGCGAGCTCGCGTGCGCCGAGACGAGTATGTTCTCGGCGAAGGTACGAAACGGCTTGGGCGACTTCGTGAACATCGTCCGCGAGGGACGCCGCATGGACGGCGAGCTCAAAGATGTCGTCGAAGCCATCGTCGACAAGGCGGGCCTTGTGCAGGCATTCCGCGCGGAAGGTACCATGGAGGCGGAGAGCCGAGCCGAGAACATCCAGGAATTCCTGGGCGTTGCCGCCGAGTTCGAGGAGACGCACGAGGATATCGAGGGCACGCTCGAGAGTTTGGAGGAGCTGCGCGCCGCGGGTCTTGCCGACGTTCCTGCCCAGGCTGAGACCGCTGTCGCACCCGGGCGCGATGCCGAGCCGGGCAATCCGCTCGACTCCCTGGCCGCGCCGCTCACATCGGCCCAAGAGGCCCTGGCGCAGCTCATCTCGAGCAATACCATGGCCGCTGCACCCGCTGAGCCCGCCCACGCCGCGATGGTCGCCGACGAGATTGAGCGCACCTACGGGCCGCTTGCCTGCGCGGCGCTTCCGGCGCTGCTGGAATGGCTCGCCCTGCGCAGCGACTTGGATGCGCTTTCTGGTCAGGCGAGCGCCATCACCATGATGACGGTCCACTCCGCCAAGGGCTTGGAGTTCCCCGCGGTGTTCGTCGCCGGTATGGAGGAGGGCATCTTCCCGCACGTCGCTGGCTTTGGCGGGGCGGACGACCCCGGCAAGCTCGAGGAGGAGCGCCGCTTGGCCTACGTCGCCATCACGCGCGCCCGCAAGCGCCTGTTCCTCACCTACGCCGCCACGCGTCGCACCTACGGCTCCACGCAGGCCAATCCGCGTTCGCGCTTCGTGAACGAGATTCCCGAGGAGCACATCGAGTTTTCCGGCATCGGCTCGTCCGGGTTCTCCGGTACGGGTTGGGAGAAACGCGGCGACCGCCGCGGGACGTTCGGTTCCGGTACGGGTTCGGACATGTACGGCGGCAACGTGTTCGGTTCCTACACGCGCTCAACCGGGTCGGGCAGCGTGTCGCGCCACACGGGCATCAGCCCCGATGCCGGTCGCAAGCCCGCGACCTTCGGCAGCGGCCAGTCGCGCTCGCGCCGCGCTGCCGCATCCAGCACGGTCGAGCAGCGCCGTCCCGATGCCGCGCGTGCAGCCGAGACGTTTGCGCCTGGCGATACCGTGAGCCACAAGACGTTCGGCACGGGCAAGGTCATCTCCGCCGAGGGCGACATGATTGAGGTCCAGTTCGACAAGACCGGCCAAACCAAGCGCCTCATGAAGGGCTTTGCTCCCATCGTGAAGCTGAGCTAGCGGGCGCACCCAGCATATCGGGCAATGTTGCGCAACAAGAAGTGCGAAACGTTGTTTACCATGGACCTTGTCGAGATAACCAACGTCCTACAAGGCGGTGTGCGATGTTTTGTCCTAAATGCGGCGCGCAGCTGGAAGATGGCGCGCATTTTTGCACCAAGTGCGGCAGCGTGGTCGCAGGTACGCAGGCGGCTTCCGGTGCGCCGGCGAACCCTCCCGCTTCCGATCCCTCGCTGCAAGAGACGGTGGCCCAGCCCGCGATGCCTGCCACCGAGGCGGCCGATTGGGCGGTGCCGAAAGACTACGATCCGTCTCCCGAGGAGCCCGAGCCCGCGAAGAAGCGCTCAGCCGCGCCGAAGATCGTGGGCGGCCTAATCGCTCTGCTGGTCGTGGCGGGTGCCGGAGCCGGTGGCATGTGGTACTTCATGAACCAGGGCAACCAGGAGGCGCAAAGCCAGATCGATGAGCTGCAAGAACAGCTTGACGAGATGAGCGAGCAGCTGGACGAGGCGAAGGAGGAGAACAAGGCCTCCGCTGCCGAGACCGCGCAGCAAGACGATGCGAGTGCGAGCGACGCGACGCCCTCCAGCTCCCCGGCGACCGGGGTCACCGCGTCGGCCGCTGATGAGGAAGAGGATGAGGATTCAGGCGATTCCCAGCTGCAAGCGCTTGTGGGCACCTGGACCGGAGAGCTGACGGAGACCGATGCCTCTGGTGGCTCGCACAATTGCTTTGGAGCGTCTGAGCATCCACTCAAGCTTGTCATCAAGAGCATCAACGACTCGACCGGCCAGCTCAAGGCTGATGTTACGGTTCTTTTCCATGGGCACAAACCATCCGCTTACTCTTCTGATGTCGATACATTCGATGGCGATCAAGTGCTGATCTTTGAAGACTTGACGGGAACGATTAGCGGCAACGGTTCGTTTGACCTGGCCGCCGACATCGAGGGCACAGACGACTGGAGAATGAAAATCGAAGTCGACTGCGAGGACTATAGCTACGGTACGCGCCTGGAGGTCGAGGCCCGGAGCTACGCCGACCCCAGTCTCATTCACATTTGCGACACCTACACCCTCACCAAGTCCTAACCTGTGAAATAAGGACAGAGGTTTTTCACCAAGCTGGCTTACTCGGTGATTTCGAGGACCATGAAGCGCGTCGTGGCGCCCAGGCACAGCACGTCGCCCGGGAAGATCTCATACGGCTGCGGCGCCTCATCGTCCGCTCGCTCGGCGCGCGGCATTTCGACAACGTGCGCGCTGCCGTCCTCGCCCGATATCACGGTGGTGCCATAGGTGGAATCCATGCCGCAGCACAGCCAGTGGCCGTCTGCGTCGCGCCAAATGCGCAGGTGGGAACGGGAGACATCCGGTTCCACATCGACGATGGCACACGGGCCCGTGGCAAAGGTTCCCACCACGGTGCCGCCCTCCTCGCATGAGAGCGGATGCACGTCGATTTTCAGCTTGCCATCGATGACGCGGACGAGCCCTAGGTGCATGTCATCGCCTTCAGGTGCCGTCGCGTTCTCGTCGCCGAGTTCGGCCGCCTTGGTGGAAAAGCCGCCCATGAGGTGCTTGGTCGCGAAGTCTTCCGTGATCTCGATGGCCCGGGAAACATCCCCCAAGCAGGCGGAAGCCACATAGAGCAGCATGTAGACAACGCAGCGGCTTTGGTCGTTGGCGAGGTCCATCACCGCGATGCGCGCGAGCGCGTTGGCATAGAGCGCCGCGTTCGCGCCATGGGCGCGCAGGGCATCGCAGAATGCGGGCGCGACATCTTGCGCGATATGCTGCTGGAGCGCGGTGCGAGCATCCGCATCTTTCAGACGTGCAAGGCAGCGCGCCGTGATGTCCTGCGCCGCCTGGTCGAAGGGGCGGAAGAACGATTCTGGCAGGTACCCGGGTTCGGCGTGCACAATCTCGCGCGAGAGGAAGGTGCGCTCCTCGGCGCGGTCGCGCGGCGATACGCCGCTCAAGATGGGCCGGTCGGCGAGGACCATGCGCGCGGTGTCGCGATTGCTGATGCCAAAGCTTCGCTTGAGGTCTGCGAACAGAAACGAGCTAGGGGTCTCGAGCTCCATGGGTATCTCTTCTTCGATCAAAAGCCGGCTATATACACGCATCCCAGTGTACCAATTGGGTGTCCTCTCTGGGGACGGGGGTGCCAGGGGACATTTTGGCCTCTCCTGGGACAGGTCTGCGGCCTCTGGGGCAAGGCGGCCTGTCTGCTGTGCCCCAATCAGGCGAATGCGGGGTCGATGCGCCAGGTGCCGTCTGCGTCGATAAAGCCCCAGCGTCCCGATTCCGCATCCCGCGCCGCTGCCAGGCCGTTTTCAAACGGTCTCATTTCACTGAAAGCGGGAGTGATCTTCCAAGAACCTGAAGTGTCGATAGCGCCCCACAGGTCCATCTCGCGGTCGCACGCAGGTGAGAACCCTTCCGAGAAATCCTGCACATCGGAGAAGTCGCACGAGATGGCAAGCGTTCCTCCCGTGTTCACGAAGCCCCAGCGCTCGCTGTCCCCGTCCATGACGGCAGCGAGCCCGTCGCAAAAGCCCCGCGCATCGCTCCACGTGCCGGCAAATGCCTCGTTGCCAGCAGTGTCGACGAACTCCCACGACCGCTCGGTTCGGCAGACGGCGGTAAGGCCATCTTCGGAGAACGGCCGCGCGCCCGCGAACTGCGGATCGACGGCCCATGTGCCCGTGGCGTCGATGAATCCCCACAGCTGCCCGTAGCGCATGCGCTGGCGGTCGTCGGCATCGTCCTCCGTTTGCTTGGCAGGGGCGATGCCGCCGCAAAACGACTGCGCATCGGCAAAATGGGGCTCAATCGCCCATGCGCCCTGAACATCGATATATCCCCACAGCTCGCTTTTCGCATCGCATGCCGCAGCGAGCCCCTCCGCGAACGTGTGGACGGCGGCGAAGGCAGGCTCGATTATCCATGCGCCCGTGCGGTTGATGAAGCCCCACAGCCTGCTCTCAGCGTCGGCTGCACACGCAAGGTCGCCAACAAAGGCAGTGGGCTCTTCGGAAAAAGCAGGCTCAATCGCCCAAGCGCCCGACTCATTGACGAATCCCCACAGCCCGGATGCGGCGTCGCGCGCACGCCACAGCGATCCGTCGGCCGCGGGCTTCTGCGGTGCCGCGGGCTCGGGGCCCGCGCCATTGCTGCCCGTGGGAGGGGGCGTGTCCGTATCATCCGCGGCGGTTCCGTTTGCACGCTCCAGCAGCTTGCTCATTCCCATAGCCGCTCCGGCGCACGCAATGCCCGCGACGGCGAGCACGCCGCACCCCACGGCAACGCGTCGCGACACCGGTTTGACCGCAGCTCCGGCGGTTTTCACGGAGCGCGAGGAGGCGACCCCTTGCACGCTTGCGCCAGACGACGGCCGTCCCGCCTGCACGGAAGTCCCAGTCGACGCGCGCCGAGTGGGCTGCGCCGCCCGCGCTATCGCTTCTCCGCTTCGCGCGGCCGGGATCCCAGCCCCTCTGCCGTCGAGCGCCTGCCAGTGGCTAATGCGCCCGCGCGCTTGGTCGGCAACCTCGCGCGCCCGAACGGCGGCGAAGGCGGCGTCGCGCGATGCGCCCGAGGGAACCGCTCCCATGCCCGAGCCGTTCAAGCGCGCGTCCAACCAGCTGCGGAGGCGCGCCATTAGTTCCTGTCTGGCGATGCGGTCCTCCTGTCGCGGAGCGATGCCTGCGCATATGGCGTTCAACAGCGGCGCATCCGCCACGTCCCTCAGCTGCGTGAGCGACGACAGCTCGGCACACTTCAGCACATACGGGGAGGCACCCTGGTGCTGGGCGACCGCATACGGTGTCGCATCGGCATACAGCTCGTACAGCACGCTGCATAGGGCGTAGATATCGATGGAAGGGGATTGCCGCAGCTGGTCGATATTGGGAACATCGCGCGTGAGCATTTCCGGCGCCGCGTATTCATCCGTGCCGTAGCGCCAGGTGTTCGAAAGGCGTGTGAACGTCGTTGCCTGCTCCGGTTCAATCAGCGTCGAGCTGCCGAAATCGATCAGGCAGATGTCAAACCGGTGCGCGGCTACCTGCTCTGCTACGGGCTGCGCACCCGTGCGAATCATGATGTTGTTGGGCGAAAGATCGCGGTGCACCAGGCGTCGGTCGAGCTGCTCCACCTGGCCGAGCACCTCCAGGACCGAAATCCCTATGGCGGCAACGGTGGTTGCGGGAATCCGCGGCCCTGTGGACCCCGGTTCGGTGGCGAGCATCGTGCGCGCATGGCGCAGCGTTTCGCCCTCGACCCATTCCATCAAAATGGCGGGAAGCCCATCGATGGTTCCATAACCATACAGCGCGGGGAAGCCCTTGAGGTGGGATAGGACGAACTGTGTGCGGTACTCCTCGTGAAAGGCGTCGATGAGTCCCCGCTTGAACGCTTCGTTGTCGCCGGCGCGCTCCAACGCATCGGCGCGCAGGCGCTTTAAGGCGAATGTTTCGCCCCGCGCGTTGCGTACACGGCTGACCGTTCCCATCGCGCCGCTGTGCGTCTCGCTACTCGGTGCCAACAGCGTCATGAACCGCCGGCGCGTCTTGGCCTCGCCGGCTCCCGAGACGGGAAATGCCGTCTCGAAAGAATCGAACCGCACAATCGATAGCTCTTCATGCGTCGAGGGGTCCGACATCTCCCACCTCCCTGTTCTGCGTCCGGTACTCTTCACTTCTGCAGGCACATCATACGACGTTCGGAACGCAAAAACGTTGCGCAACGTCTGCCGGCCGCGCGGGGCTATACTGTCGTTGCTCCGATACCCGAACGATTCGGGGCACGGGGTGAACAATACGTGAGTCGGCGCGCGTCCAGCACGTAAGCTGGGTGCGTGAAGGGAGAACGATTATGGGACTTCTGGATGATGTGCAGTCGACAATCAACCGTGGCGTGGCAGCGACCGGCCGCACGGCCCGCGTGGTCAAGCTCAAGTCGCAGATGACCGATTCGCTCAAGCGCCGTCAGAACCTTGCGGCCCAGCTGGGCGCGAGTCTGTACGACGCCACGAAGGATAACGACGAGTTCCGCGCCGGTCGCGAGGGGTTGTACGACGGCATTGCCGCCATCGATGCCGAGCGCGAGCAGCTGCAGGCCGAAATTGACATGCTTGAGCGCCAGGCGGCCGAAGAGGCCCAAGCGGCGCAGTCGCTCGTCTGTCCGTTCTGCGGTACGCGCGTGGGTGCGGCAGACCTGTTCTGCAGCGGCTGCGGCAAGCCCATGGCCGAGATTCAGGCAGCGCTGGCACAGGCTCCGCGGCCCGCGGCACCGGTTGCGACCGGTGGCCCCACCTGCCCCCAGTGCGGCGCGGCGGTTGCCGAGGGCGATGCGTTCTGCATGAACTGCGGTGCGAAGCTCGGAGAGTAACGGGAGTCATTCGGCACCCCACGAGGTGCTCTGTGCATAATGCCTGCATCGACGGGTCCCGCGCGAAGGCGATCGGCTTTCGCGCGGGGCCCGTTTTGCGCCTGCGGCGTCGGGCCGACCCCTCCCGTGACGTGCCCTCCCCACGCGGATGTTGCGCAACAAATTCGAGAAAAACCGGCATACAGTTGTTATGCACGCGAAGAGCGGCGGGTGCGAGCCCGCATCGTAGGGGAGGGGTTCACATGCGGTATGAAACACATGTTGTGCAGATTGAAGAGCCGAAGCTCGGCATGGGCACCGAAGAGGTCATATTCCTGCTCATCATCGCGTTGCTGCTGGTCGTTGCAGTGGTGCGCGTGGTGCGCTGGGCAATGAACAAGCGCAGGAACAAGAAAGCGCCCGCTCAGGCAGCAGTGACGGCTGCGTCCTCACGCCCGACTTCTGCCGTCCAGGATGCCTCGGCGGCATCTGCCCCGTCAGACTCACCAGGCGAGATGGAATTTTGCTCGCAGTGCGGGGCGAAGATCCCCGTATCGTCCCGCTTCTGCCCCAAGTGCGGCGCGAAGCGCTTCTAGACGAAAGCTGTTTGCGCGCAATGTTGCGCAACAGATTGCGAAAAAGCAGCGTCATACTGGCGCTGTCGCCAATGCGACACGCGTATTCAACCGGGAAGGGAAACGGTCATGTTTTGTCCTAAATGCGGAAACCAGATAGCAGATGGTGCAAAGTTTTGCCCCAAGTGCGGCAACGCTATCGCTGCGGCACCGGTAGCAGCAACGCCGGTTCAACCGGCGCCTCAGACAGCGTCCGCCGCAAGTCCTGTGGCGTCAGCGCCGGCACACTCGGCGTTCGACATCACGCGCATCGTTCCCGCCATCCCGGCGGTTTTGGCGATGGTCTTCGCTTGTATGCCCTGGATCATCGTCGATCAGAGTGTGGTGTCGGCCAGCAACTTCGTCGGTGGGTTCGCCGGGTTCCTCACTGGCACCGATTCCAGTGCCCACTCGTTTGCCGAGAGCTACAACGCATGGCAGTTCGGTGACGCCGGCCGCATGCTCGAGTATTACGGCGCATCGTCGGGCGCGGGCACGCTGTTCTCCCTCCTCATGATCGCGTGGGTCGTGAGTATGATCCTGCTTGCGGTCGGCATTATCCTGCATCTTGCAAGCGGCAAGCGCTCGCTGCTCATGACCGGCTTCGTGGCCATGACGCTCACGGGCGTCGCGTCGGGCTACATCGTTACCGCAACCGACTTCTCCAGCGAGGTCACCAACATCCTCCTCACCGTGCTGATGTGCCTCGTCGGCTTCGTCGTTGCCTCGATTGTTCGACCCAAGCGCGCGTAGCGCATGATACGCTGGGGGAGCGTTCTTCATTAAGAGAGGAAGGGGCCCATCGTGCCCAATCAGCGTCGAACAACAGGTCAGCGCCCGCCCGCGCACTTCGCACCGCGCCAAGCTCAGCAACCGTCGTCGCGGCAGCGGAGGCGTCCGTCTGGCCAACAGCCCCAGCGCCGACAGGCGCCCTCACCGCAGCAAAAGCGCCGCTCTTCACTCCTACTCATCGCTGTAGAGCTCATCGCGCTTTTCATGGTGGGCTTTGCTATCGCATGGGGAACGGGCGCCTTCCGCTCCGGCGATGAGGACAACGCCCCTGCGACATCTCAAGGTGGCAGCACCGCAGAGCCCAGCGCGGAGGAGCGCCTTGCCTCCCAGGTCGCCGAAAAGCTCGACGCCATGACGCTCGAGCAGAAGGTCGCCCAGCTCTTCATCGTGCGCCCCGAGGCGCTCACGGGCGTGGGTCAGGTGGTCGCGGCGGGCGATGCCACCAAGGAGGCGCTCGAGCGCATGCCGGTCGGCGGCGTAATCTACTTCGCCACGAATCTGGAGGACGCCGACCAAACGCGCGAGATGCTCGCCAACACCCAGGCGTACGGCCAGGAGGTGACCGGCCTGCCGCTGTTTTTGTGCGTGGACGAAGAGGGCGGCACGGTGTCGCGCGTGGGCGGCAACGAGGGCTTCAATATCGAAAACGTGGGCAACATGAGCGAAATCGGCGCGACCGGCGACGTCGAGCGGGCGCGCGAGGTCGCGGTGCAGATCGGCACCTACCTCACCGACCTCGGCTTCAACGTCGATTTTGCCCCCGATGCCGACATCGCCAACAACCCCATGAGCGACACGATGGCCCTGCGCTCGTTCGGATCGACCGCCGATGCGGTGGCGCCCATGGTGAAGGCACAGATCGAGGGCTTCACGCAGACAGGGATCCTGTGCGCGGCGAAGCACTTCCCGGGCATCGGTGGTGCCGAGGGCGACTCCCACGATACCAGCATCTATTCGCAAAAGACCGTCGACGAGATTCGCGACGAGGAGCTCGTGCCCTTCCAGACGGCCATCGAGGCCGACGTGCCGTTCGTGATGGTGGGCCATCTGTCCATGCCCAACGTGACCGGCGACGACGATCCCGCGTCCGTTTCGTCCGAAATCGTGACGGATCTGCTGCGCAACGACATGGGTTACGACGGCATCATCATCACGGATTCCATGGGAATGGGGGCGGCGACGTCGTCCATCGGCAACGACCGCATCGCCGTCGAGGCCCTCAAGGCGGGCGTCGACATCGTGCTCATGCCGGCGGACCTCGAGGCTGCCTACCAGGGCGTGCTCGACGCCCTCGATGCCGGCGAGCTCGACGAGGCGCGTATCGATGCGTCGGTCGAGCGCATCTTGAAGGTGAAACTCGGAAAGCTCAGCGCTCAGGAGTGAGTGCGGGCGCAAGGAGTTGACGGTTATGTTCTGTACGCAATGCGGACATCAGCTTCCCGACGGTGCGAAATTCTGCACCAACTGCGGTGCTGCTGTGGACTACGAGGTGCAGCCGCGCGAGGAGGAGCCTGCACAGAGCGCGCCGGAAACGAGCGTTCCCAACGTGGAAGTGCCTGTCGAAGACGCGCCTGCCGCCGCGACGCCTGCTGCCGATGATGCGGCAGCAACGCCCGTGGAGACGGTGGAGCTCCCGGTTGCCTCATCGGTGCCCGAGCCCCCGATGTCCTCCGCTCCCGTTCCTCCGGCACCCGAGCCGGAAATTCCCCCGACCTTCAACGCGCAAACCTGGCAGCAGGTTCCCGCGCAGCCGGTTGTTGGCGTCGGCGAGATGCCGGCCACCCCGCAGCCCGGTCCCGAGCCTCCGCGCAAGCGCTCCCATGCACCGCTCATCATCGGCATCGTCGCCGCGATCGCGGTGGTGGGCGCGGCCGGTGCATTCGCGGTCTTCGGCCTGGGCGTGCTCGATGCACCGCAGGCGAGCCCACAGCAGGAAAGTGCGCAGGTCTCGCTCGTCGAGCCCGATCCCATCGCGATCCCGAACGTCACGGGCAAAACGCAAGATGAGGCGAAAGCAGCACTCGAGGACGCCGGTCTGGCCGTGGGCGAGGTGACCGAGGAAGCGAGCTCCACGGTGGCAGAGGGCTCTGTCATCTCGCAAAATCCTGCGGCAGGTGGCGAGGCGGAGGAGAACTCCGCGGTCGACCTCGTGGTCTCCACCGGTCCCAAGACGGTCATCGAGCACCGATACACGCTGGTGCGCCAGGCCATGACCTGGAGCGACGCGCGCGCCTACTGCGAGGCGCACGGGGGATACCTCGCGACCGTCTCGAGCGCCGATGAGTACAACCAGGTGCTCGCGCAGCTTCCCGCCGAGGGCGTCGCGGTATGCTGGATCGGCGGCATGCGTTCCGGTGACAGCTGGGAATGGGTGGATGGCAGCCCGTTTGAGTTCAACGCCTGGGCATCCGGCGAGCCCAACAATGACCAGGGCATCGAGGACCGTCTGGTCATGCTGAAGTCCGGCGGCTCCTGGGGCTGGTATGACGTCCCCAACGACTTGAGCAACGTGTACAAAGCCGATCGCATGGCCTTCATCATGGAGCAGGAAGTCGAGGTCGAGGTGCAGTAGCGGATGCTGCCCGCGCATCTTGGCGCGCCGCCCTCTATCAGTAAAGATAACCCCCTGCAGACTTTGGTCAAACCCACATCTGGACCCGGATTCCTTCCTCCAGATGTGGCTAAGACCAAAGTCTGCAGGGGGTTAACGAAAGGAAGTCCGGCCGAGACACGACGGGACTCATTCTTCGCGGTACTATAGGGCGTATCGGATGGTTTACCGCGCATGCGGCGACGCCCGTTTGCAGGGGAGCGAAGGGAGCTTTCGACTATGGCAGAATCCGTCAAGTACTTCGTGGGCATCGACGTCGGTGGAACGTCGGTCAAGGAGGGTCTCTTTACCGAGGAGGGTGCGCTCATCGCCCGGGCGAGCGTCCCCACGCCGCCGCTCATCGACACCGACGGCTACGATGCGGTGTGCAGCGGCATCGACCAGCTGGTGGAGCAAGCGCACGGCACGGTCGACGACGTGTACGGCATCGGCCTGGCCGTTCCGTGCCCGGTTCCCGCTGACGGCGACATCCGTCTTCAGGCAAACATCCAGCTCAATGCGCCCGGCCTCATGCGCGCGCTCGAAACCCACTGCCCCCATGCCGCGGTGAAGTTCGGCAACGACGCCAACGCGGCAGCAATGGGCGAGGTGTGGCGCGGCAGTGCGCGCGGCAAGCAGAGCATGGTCATGGTGACCATCGGCACGGGCGTCGGCGGCGGCGTCGTGGTGAACGGCAATATGATCGAGGGCTTCGTGGGTGCCGGCGGCGAGATCGGCCACATGTGCTTGAACCCGGACGAGGAGCGCACCTGCGGCTGCGGCGGCAAGGGTCACCTCGAGCAGTACGCCTCGGCAACAGGTATCGTGACCAGCTATAAGGAGGAGTGCGCCAAGCGCGGCTCCGATCCTGTGGAGCTTGTGGGCCCCAGTGACTCGCGTGCCGTTTTCGAGGCGCTCGCTGCGGGCGACGAGGCTGCAGCTGCAGCGGTTTCCACCATGTGCGAGTACCTGGGCCGCGCGCTTGCCCTCATCGCGGCGGTCGTCGATCCCGAGGCGTTTGTGCTGGGCGGCGGCGTTTCCAATTCCGCCAGCCAGTATCTTGACGAGCTGTACGCCGCGTATCGTCGCTATGCCCTTGCGGTTTGCGCCGACACGCCCATCGAGATCGCATCGCTGGGCAACGACGCCGGCATCTTCGGCGCGGCCTACATGGCCCTGCGCGCTGCGGAGGCATAAAGGGACACGCCCGCTTGCGAGCCTGCGCTTCGGCGCAAAATGGACTATGCTGTTGACCCGATGCGCCACCGTGCGCATCGGGTCGATTCGATTCAGCGCATCATCGATTGGTGGATCATGGCGAAGCAGACTCTTTCGGCGCGGCAGTCCGTGGTGGTGGGCGTCACGCTCTTCTCGATGTTCTTCGGTGCGGGAAACCTCATTCTGCCGCCTCTGTTGGGCCTGCAGGCAGGAACCGATACCATACCCGCAGCGCTCGGCTTCCTCGTGGCGGCCATCGGCCTTCCCGTGCTCGGCATCATCGCGGTGGCGCTTGCGGGTACGGCACGTGACCTTGCCGGACGCGTGCACCCCATGTTCGCCCGCGTGTTCGTGGCGGCGGTGTATCTGGCCATCGGTCCGTGTCTCGCCATTCCGCGCACTTCTTCCACCGCGTTTGAGATGTTGGAGCCGCTGCTGCCCGCATCGCTTGCGGTCGATATCCCGCGTCTGATCTTCTCCGTTGCGTTTTTCGCCCTTGCCTACGTGCTCGCCATGCATCCGGGGCGCCTCACGCGCCTGCTCGGCCGTGTGACAGGTCCGGCGCTTATCCTGCTCATCGTTGCGGTGACCGTCGCGTCGTTCCTCACGCCCCTGCCCGAGCTGTCCGCCGCGCAGGCACCCTACGATAACGGAGCTGCGGTGCAGGGCTTCCTTGTGGGCTACCAAACGATGGACCTCTTGGCCTCCCTCACCTTTGGCTTGGTCATTGCCACCAACATCCGCGAGATGGGCGTGACCGAGCCCGGTTCCCTCACGCGTGCCATCTCGCGTGCCGGTGTGTTCGCAGGCGTCCTCATGGCACTCATCTACTGCGGCTTGGCCTACGTGGGCGTCTCTGCCAGCGAGGTGGCGGCGGGGGCGACGAACGGTGCCGCCGTGCTCACTGCTTCTGCGACCCAGCACTTCGGCATCGCGGGAACCGTGGTGGTCGCTGCCATCTTCCTGCTTGCCTGCCTGAATGTTTGCACCGGCCTGATCAGCTGCTGCGGAACGTACTTTTCCAACGAGATTCCCGGCGTGTCGTATCGCGCATGCGCCTTCGTGTTCGCGGCGTTCTCGTGCTTCCTGTCCAACTTCGGCCTCGACGCTATCCTCGCGTTCTCGGTTCCGTTGCTGGGGGCCATGTACGCTGTGGCCATCGTGCTCGTGCTCATGGGCATGTTCCACGCGGCATGCGACGAACGGCCGATTATCTGGCCGCTCGT
>CALULJ010000044.1 GCA_944321445.1 uncultured Collinsella sp. | reverse complement strand
AGTAATGGTCACCGTGCTCCTCGTGCTGGCCGCCACGGCGCTTCTTGCCGCCGCGCGCAGCCTTGTCGGGAGACGGGACGTCCATGCCCGCGGGCACGGCGGGAGCGCTGTTGGAGCGACGGGAGCGCGGGGCGCTCTCAGTTGCGGGAGCGGGACGCTCGGAGCGGCGGCCGCGACCGCGATCGGAGCGGCGTCCATCGGAAGGCTCGGACTTCTTCTTGGTCTCGGCCTCCTTCTTCTCCTTGAGCACGACCTCCTGGGCCGCGATCTGGTCGAGCAGCGAACGGAAGCGCGAACCGGAGTCGGACGCGGGGACCGCGCGGCGCTTCGCCTCGAGCTCCGCCTGACGGGCCTCCTCGGCCTCCTTCTCGCGACGGACGCGCTCGGCCTCGGCGGCAGCGGCGCGGGCGGCCTCCTCGGCTGCCTGCGCGGCCTGCGACAGGCGGCGCTCCTCCTCGCGGCGGCGCTCGGCCTCGATGCGCTCAGCCTCGGCGGCGGCTGCCTTGGCGGCCTCCTCTGCCGCGGCGGCCTCCTCCTCGGCCTTCTTGGCGGCCTCGATCTCGGCCGCACGCGCCGCGAGCACGGGCGCGAGCTTCTTCTTCACCATAGAGACGTATGCGTCCTCAAGGGCCGACGACGCGGACTTCGCGGGGATCTTCATCTCCGCGAGATGGTCGAGCAGCTCCTTGGACGTCATTCCAAATTCCTTGGCCAGGCTGGAAACGCGAACCTTTGCCATGTGCCAATCACCTACCTCTCGGGCGCTGGGCGCCCCATAACAAGCTAACGGGATGCGAACGTGTCATCTGCGCCCCCGCTGGGGACGCGATTCCCGTTAGATGAGGTCCTCAGCATCCTCGAATGCATCGGACTCGCCGAACCCCTCGGGGTCGTGCACGCCGCAGAAGCGGGAGCCGGGGCGCGCCTGGTTGCGGCAGCGGATACCGTTTTCGCCCACATAGGCGCAGCGCTCGGGCTCGTCGTCCTCGGCCAGCAGGTCCTCGGCGGGCTCGGGCATCACCGGCACGTTGCGCAGGATGTCGGCCGCAAGGGACTCGCTCTTGATGTCGATGTGCCAGCCGGTGAGGCGGGCGGCGAGGCGGGCGTTCTGGCCCTCCTTGCCGATGGCGAGCGACAGCTGGTCGTCGGGCACGATGACGCCGGCGTAGTTCTTCTCGTCGTCGATGAGCACGCGCGTCACCTTCGCGGGCGAAAGGGCGTTGGCCACATAGGCCGCCGGGTCCTCATCCCACAGGATGACGTCGACGCGCTCGCCGCGCAGCTCGGACACGACGGTGCGCACGCGGCTGCCCTTGGGGCCCACGCAGGCGCCCACGGGATCCAGGCGGTCATCGAGCGAGCGGACGGCGACCTTGGAGCGCTGGCCAGGCTCGCGGGCGATGGACATGACCTCGACGGTGCCCTCGTAGATCTCGGGGACCTCGAGCTCGAACAGGCGGCGGATAAGCGCCGGGTGCGTGCGCGAGATCACGATGGGCGGACGGGAGTGCTCGCCACGGACGGGCGGCAGCGTGGAGTTGGGGTCGCGGACGTCGATGATGACGGCCTTGATGCGCTGGTTGTGCATGTAGCGCTCGCCCATGGGGCGCTCGTTGCGCTCGTTCTCGTAGCGGCGCTGGTCGAAGTGCGGCAGCTCTGCCTCGACACCCTCGCGGATCTTCACGATGGTGAAGTCCGGCGTGGACTGCAGGACCGTACCGGTGATGATGTCGCCGATACGGGTCGAGAACTCCTCGTAGATCTGCTCGCGCGCGGAGTTGCGCACGATGGCGTTGATTTCGGCCTTGGCGTGCTGAGCGGCGATGCGGGAGGTGTCGCGCGGGGTGACGTCGATCTCCTCGAACTCGGTGTAGTTGCCCTCTTCGTCCATGGAGTCATCGATGGGGATGAGCTTGTAGACGTAGATCTTGCCGGTGGCGCGGTCGATGGTGACCTTCGCGCCCCAATCCAGGTGCAGGATCTCGGCGTAGCTCTTGGCGAGCGACTGCTCGAGGCGATCGATGAGGTAGAGCTGGTCGATATGCTTCTCCTGGCAAAGAGCCATGAGCGCTTCCATCATCTCCGATGCCATTACTTATCACCCTTTCCGCCCTTGAAGTCATAGACCGGCTTCAAGGTGCACTTCTTGATCTCGTCGTGAGGAATCGTCACGGTCTCGTCGCCCTCGAGCGCAAGCGTGACGCCGGCGTCATCCGCACTGGCGATGGCGCCCTTGAACTTGCGGCGACCCTCCGTTGCGGTGGTCGTGAGCTCGACGTCCTCGCCCGCAAAGCGGATGAAATCGGACGGGCGGCGCAGCGGACGCGCCATGCCCGGGCTCGAAACCTCAAGCGTGTACGAGCCTGCGATGGGATCGAGTCCCTCCACGGCATCGCTCACCCACTTGCTCTGCGCGGTGACCTCATCGAGCGAAATGGCCTCGCCATCTGCCCGATCGATGCGCACGCGAACGCACGGGGCCTTCGTCGCGCCCACGACCTCGACATCGACGATATCGATGCCGTGCTCGGGTGCGATCGCCTCCAGCGCATCGATGATCTTTTGCTCGAGCGCACTCTTGACCATGCAACACCTCCCCAAACAAAAAAGAAGCGCGGGCGAACCCGCACTCCTTTACGTTACAGCTTCAATTGCGTAACTATCATAGCACACGCAGGTAAATTGGGTAGTACGTGGGTGTGGGCAGCAGATTTCCGGCTGTGCGCCTATACAAATTGCACACATTCCTGCTCGGTAAGCGGCACATGCGGGCTGCGAGGACGCCCTCCTTGGGCGCCCATGGCGGAGCGGCGGGCAGGAACAAGGCCACTGAGCTACGTGCCCAAACCTGTTCTGAGCGCTTTCGGCCAATCGGCGTCAGTTGTGTGCACTTTTGACCAACGAATCAGGCGAATCCCGGTAAATCCATTGGCCAAAAGTGCACAGAACAGGTGCCGATTGGCCGAAAGCGCACAGAACGCATGCCCGATGGAGGTCCTAACTTCATGAACGCGAGCCGAACCCGTCTTGTCAACGGCATCAGGACCGCTTCTCCGACCCCATCTCCCGAAGGCGATCGATGGCGACTTCGACATCAAGTGTGTGGAAACCCGGGTACACGAGCGCCATCGTGTTCGCGCTCGCCGTGGAATATATCTCCCGGCTCGATTCCCCTGTATAGAAATGCCAGTATCGATAGGTGTAGCCCATCCAATACAGCGTCTCCTCTGGAAAGGATTCCTTTGTTCGAGGCAACCCGCCCGACGCCTCATCGACTTCTTCGAACAGGTACTCCTCCCCCATCCACTGAGTGCGGTCATAGGGGCGGTCGAATGCCGCCGCGGTATCCCCCAACATATAGGCTTCGACAAAGGGAACGCTTGCGCAGCCCTGTTCGCAGGCGTACACAAAGAGCCTGCCCTGGATGTCGCACAGCTGCAGCGAGAGCGAGTCGAGCGTCATTGATCCTCACCGCCGATGATCTCGTCGAAATATCTACCGTCGCGTCGATGCTGCCGCGCGATGCGATCGGCAATCGAGACGCCCAGTTTGCGATTCTCGAAGCTCATCTTGGCGTATTCCGCGCGCTCGGTTTCACCGATCAGGCGATCTTCGACGATGCGAACCCTGCTGCACGCCTTCTCGGTCTTTGCGACGTATTGATCCCCGATGTTGAGCGCAGAGAGACACGAGACGAGAGCGGTATCCGTCAGCTGACCAGCAACGAACCGATCGAACACGACAAACATGCGGTCATTTGCGATGCTTCCAACGATAACGTCCGCACCGTCCGCAAGATGGGCGATGCGTTGGTACAGCTCTGAATCCCGCACATGATCGAGACGCCCGCGGCTGTAGGCGATATAGAGCGCCCAATCGACATCCGATTCGAAACGCACGACGTTAAGGCCCGAAATATCGAAATCGACCGTGTAGAGATGCGCATCTTCGTAGCCGCATACAAGGGTTAAAGGCTGCAGGATATCCGACCCCATATAAAACCCGCGGCCGAAATCGCAGCGATCACGACTCAAAGGAGCAATCTCGCCCGAAATCCCATGTTTCGATCCATGGTAGAGCAGCATGCGCGCACCTCCTCGTTGCTTCACAATCACATACTAGCAGCCAGGGAAACACTTGCATATTTGGCTCGTAGGAGTCCAGCAATCGTTGGCTTAAGTATGGCCACGCACGCCAGTCACCCTTTTGCCACGAGGCCCGCGGAGGCGCCGAGGAATGCGGCTATGACGGGCGGCAGCCAGCCGATGGTCGTGGACATGATGAAGACCGCGAAGTCGGGCAGCTGCACGCCAGCCAAGAGCGCTCCGACCGCGATTGCGTACACCGCGCCGACGACCACGGCAGCCACCGCGATCACCTTGCGCTGACGCGTTCCGTAGATGCGCACCTTGACCACAAGACATACGAGCAGCACGAGCGAGAACACGAGCGCCGGCAACGAGACGAAATGGTAGACGGCGATGTGGATGGCCTCGTAATACATCTCGGCGCGCTGCCGAAACACCGTCCAGAACAGTGCGACGGCAACCACCGATGCGAGCGCGAGCACCGCGGCAAAGATACGCAGACGCCTCATGATGCCCTCCCCTACGACATTGGGCCGGCTTTTACGCTCTTATACCCTTAGTGCGCTTGCGCGGTGGTTACAGATTCCACGGAATCTGTGGCAAACAATTCGCGTTTCCCCAGATACGCGACTTTTTGGCACCACAGATTCCGCGGAATCTCGCTCGCTGGCAACGGCCGGCAGGGGCATCCCAACAATACACCCCGCTCGCCTGGGCGAACGGGGTGCAAAAGGGAGAGCCTCTATGCGCTCAGACGAGCTATTTCTCCAGGTAGGCGGACGGAGCCGCGGGTACGCCGCGCTTCCACTCGATGGCATTCACGACGAAGAACACCACACAGGAGACGAAGCAGCCGAAGACGACGGGCAGGATGCCGAACAGGAAGTCGCCGCCGGAGAGAACCTGCCAGAAGATGAAGCCGATGGTACCGCCGATGAGTGAGATGATGCCGGAGTTCTTCGTGGCGTTCTTGACCACGAGGCCAAGGCCGTATGCCGCGAACGGACCGGCGCAGCGGATGCCGAAAGCAAACGTGTTCATGGTGACGATGGGCACGCCGAACATCGAGATGCAGATGGCGATGATGGCGAACACGACGTTGCAGGTGCGGGTGTAGAACACCGTCTGCTTGTCGTTGAGCTCACGGCCGCCGAACTTAAGGTAGAGGTCCCTCATGAGGATGGTCGACATGCACAGCAGGTTGGAGTCGGCCGAGGACATGGTCGCGCAGATGATCGCAGCGCACACGATGCCGGAGACAAAGCCCGGCGCATGGGCGGTCGTGACCTCGAGCATGGCGTTGGCGCCCTCGTTGGCAAGACCGGGCATGGTCGCGGCGGCGCAGAGGCCGAGCAGCGTCGGGAAGAAGGCCATGGCGGCCATCAGGACGGCGGAGAGCCAAGCGGCGCGCGTAGCGGTCTTCTCGTCCTTGGCGGACTCGAAGCGCGAGACCATCTCGGGTCCGGCGAGGAACGTGCAGAAGTAGTTGAATATGTAGCCGACGATGGTCACGACACCGATGGTGGTGAAGTCGAGCTGCGCGGGAGGCAGCGCTGCGGACACGGCGTCCCAGCCGCCGCAGCCCTCGATGACGATGGGGGTCGCGATGGCAAGGCCGACGAGGATGACGCAGAACTGGATGAGGTCGGCCACCTGGTCGGCGATCATGCCGCCGAAGGTGGTGTAGAAGATCACGACGAAGCCTGCCGCGATGAGCGCCACGTTGGTGGGGATGCCCAGCAGCGTGGAGACAACGCTGCCGGCGGCGGTGATCTGCGAGGAGGTCAGGCAGAACAGCGACAGAACGGACAGCACGGCGGTGATGGTGCTCGAGACGTTGCCGAAACGGCGGCCGACGACCTCGGGAATCGTCACGGCCATGGTCTTGCGGATCTTGGGCGCGAAGTAGGCCAGCGGAATCATGGCGATGGATGCCGCGAGCACGTACCACACGGCACTGATGCCCCACTCGCCGTAGGCGCGCTGCGCCAGACCGGTGGTGGAGCCGCCGCCGATGTTGTTGGCGGACAGCGAGAACGCCACGAAGAACAGACCCATGCGGCGACCAGCCACCATGTAGTCTTCGCTGCTCTTGATGTTGAGCTTGCCGACGATGAAGCCGATCGACAGCATCACGACGAGGTAGACGCCAACGATCACCAGCGCTTGCGTTTGCAGATGCATCTGATCCCCTCTTCCCTTCCTTGGTACAGAACACAACCTGCGAAATGCAATAAAAAATTATTGCATCTCCGCGAAAAAATCTTATCACGGGTGTGAAGAATTCGTTAGCAGAAACGCGGATTATCCAATCGGGACGGGTGGACGGTCGAAATACTCCCGCGAAGTGTCTTCTTTGGACAAACTCGCCCATCGGGGCGGGCCTCCGACGCACTTCTCCCCAGGGGAGAAGTGCGTCCGTGTCGACCAAAAGGGGCCCGCCCCCAATTGGCAAAAAGCCGCGGCCCCACAGAATGGGGCCGCGGCTCACACGCTAGCATTGGAACTGATTGGCTACTTCACCACGAGGTTCACGAGCTTGCCGGGAACGCAGATGGCCTTGACGATCGTCTTACCCTCGATCCACTTGCCGGCAACGGCCACGGCCGCCTCCTGCATCTGCTCGGTCGTCGCGTTCGTGGGCACCATGGCGTGGGCGCGCATCTTGCCGAGCACCTGCACGGCGATCTCGACCTCGTCCTCGACGGTCTCGGCCAGGTCGAACTCGGGCCACGCGGCAGTATAGGCGTACGTGTCGTGACCAAGCGCGGCGTGCCACAGCTCATCGGCCCAGAACGGGCAGATGGGCGCGAGCGTGGACACGATGTCGGTCGCCACGAGCGAGCACAGCGCCGAATCGAGCTCCTCGCCGGTGTTGATGTAGGCACTCGCCGCGTTCACGAGCTCCATAATCGCCGAGATAGCGGTGTTGAACTGCTGGCGATCGAAGTCCTCGGTGCACTTGGCGATGGTGCGATGGCGCTCGCGGTAGAGCTTCATGGCGGCAGCAGACAGCTTGCCCTTGTTGAGCTGCGCATTCGCATCCGCAGCGTTCGCGAGCGTCCACACGATGCGCCAAGCGCGCTTGAGGAAGCGGTTCGCACCGGCCACGGCATCGGGATCCCAGTCGAAGTCCTTCTCGGGCGGTGCGATGAACAGGATGGCCAGACGCATGGTATCGGCGCCGTAGGGCTCGATGACAGAAGACGGCGGCACCACGTTGCCCTTCGACTTGGACATCGTGTCGCCGTTCTCGTCTTTCACCATGCCCTGGCACAGCAGGTTCGTGAACGGCTCGTCCACGTCGAGCATGCCCATGTCGCGCAGCGCCTTGGTGAAGAAGCGCGAGTACAGCAGGTGCAGGATGGCGTGCTCGATGCCGCCGATGTAGTTGTCGACGGGCATCCAGCGGTCGGCCGCCTCGCGGGAGAACGGGAGCTCCTCGTTGTGCGGGTCGCAATAGCGCAGGTAGTACCAGCTGGAGCACGTGAAGGTGTCCATGGTGTCGGTCTCGCGGCGAGCCGGACGGCCGCATACCGGGCAGGTGGTCTCGTAGAAGTCGGCGCACTCGGCGAGCGTCTCTCCCGCGCCGAGATCGAGGTTGTCGGGCAGCATGACCGGCAGCTGATCCTCGGGCACCGGAACGATGCCGCAGTGCTCGCAGTGGATAGCCGGGATGGGGTTGCCCCAGTAGCGCTGGCGCGAGATCAGCCAGTCGCGCAGGCGGAACTCGACCTTGCGGCGGCCCGTGCCGGCGGCCTCGAGGTCTGCCACGATCGCAGCCTCGCCCTCGGAGTGCTTGCCGCCGCGCATGCCGGTGTACTTGCCGGACTGCACGAGCGTGCCCTCCGCGGCGTGCGCGCAGTCCCAGTCCACGGTCTCGGCGTGATAGGTGTCGATGGACTCCCCCGCCTCCTCGAGCGCGGCGAGCTCGTCGTCCATGAGGATGATGGGCACGATGGGCAGGTCATACTTGCGCGCGAACTCGAAGTCGCGCTGGTCGCCGCAGGGCACAGCCATAACGGCACCGGTGCCGTAGTCGGACACGATGTAGTCGGCGACCCACACGGGCACCTTGATGCCCGAGACGGGGTTCACCACGTAGCGGCCCGTGAAGGCGCCGTGCTTCTCGAGCGTGCCCTGGGCGCGCTCCACCGCAGAGATCTTCTTGGCGCCCTCGACGATCGCCATGACGTCATGCTCGTACTCGGTGCCGGCAACGAGGTCGTGCAGGCCCTCGTACTCCGGAGCGAGCAGGAAGAACGTGCAGCCGAACAGCGTGTCGGCGCGCGTGGTGAAGACGGTGATCTTGCCTTCGTCGCCCTCGATGGGGTTGCCCTCGGCGTCGCAGAGGGTGAAATCGACCTCGGCGCCCTCGGAACGACCGATCCAGTTGGCCTGCATCTGCTTCACGCGCTCGGGCCAGCCGGGGAGCTTCTCGAGGTCGTCGAGCAGCTCCTGGGCGTAGTCGGTGATCTTGAAGTACCACTGCTCAAGATCGCGCTTCTCGGGCTCGGAGCCGCAGCGCCAGCACTTGCCCTCGGTGACCTGCTCGTTAGCGAGCACCGTCTTGCAGGTGGGGCACCAGTTGACCGGGCTCTTCTTGCGGTAGACAAGGCCGCGCTCCCACATCTTCTCGAAAATCCACTGGCCCCAGCGGTAATAATCGGGGCTGCAGGTCTTCACGAGGCGGTCCATATCGTAGGAGAAGCCCATGCGCTTCATGGTGGCGAGCGCCTGGTCCATATTCTTGTAGGTCCAAGCACCTGCCTGCGTGTTGTGCTTGATGGCGGCGTTCTCGGCGGGCAGGCCAAAGGCGTCGAAGCCGATGGGATGCAGCACGTCGAAGCCGCGCATGCGCGCCTGGCGCGCCATGGCGTCGCCGATGGTGTAGTTGCGCGCGTGGCCCATGTGCAGGTCGCCGGAGGGGTACGGGAACATCTCCAGCACGTACTTCTTCGGCTTGTCGGCATCGGTGTCCACCGCGAACACGTTGTCGCGGTCCCACGCCTCGATCCACTTGCTTTCGATCGCTGCCGCGTCGTACGCGGGAATCGCCTTATGATCGGTGCAGTCGCACATAGGGGCTCCTTAGAGGGTTCAAACAGTAACGCTCCAAATTCTAGCAAAAAGCCCCGTGGTGTTTCGCCAAAAGGGGGCAGGTCACTTTTGGCGAAAAGGCCCCGCAGCTATGCCGTGGGGCCCTGATGCACAAAGAATGTGTCGCAAGCGATGCGTTAGTTGTAGCTCACGCTCTGCTGCGAGTCCTTGACGACGACGTCGTGCGCGCCGCCCTCGACGATGGAAGTCGAGCTCACCAGCGTGAGGCGCGCCTTCTCCTGCAGCTCCTTGATGGTGAGTGCGCCGCAGTTGCACATCGTGGACTTGATCTTGTAGATGGTCTGGCGCACGCCCTCCTTGAGCGAGCCGGCGTAAGGCACGTAGGAGTCGACGCCCTCGACGAAACCGAGCTTGGTCTCGCCGCCCTGGTCATAGCGCTGCCAGTTGCGGGCACGCGCGGAACCCTCGCCCCAGTACTCCTTCATGTACTGGCCGTTCACGTTCACGCGGTCGGTCGGGCTCTCGTCGAAGCGGGCGAAGTAGCGGCCGAGCATCATGAAGTCGGCGCCCATGGCAAGGGCGAGCGTCATGTGGTAGTCGTACACGATGCCGCCGTCGGAGCACACCGGCACGTAGATGCCGGTCTCCTCGAAGTACTCGTCGCGCGCGCGGCACACGTCGATGACCGCCGTGGCCTGGCCGCGGCCGATGCCCTTCGTCTCGCGGGTGATGCAGATGGAGCCGCCGCCAATACCGACCTTGATGAAGTCGGCGCCGCAGTCGGCCAGGAAGCGGAAGCCGTCGGCGTCGACGACGTTGCCGGCGCCCACCTTGACGGACTCGCCGTAGTTGGCGCGAATCCACTCGATGGTGCGCTTCTGCCACTCGGAATAGCCCTCGGAAGAGTCGATGCACAGCACGTCGGCACCGGCCTCGATGAGCAGCGGCACGCGCTCGGCGTAGTCGCGGGTGTTGATGCCCGCGCCCACCATGTAGCGCTTGTTGGCATCGAGCAGCTCGTCGGGGTTGGTCTTGTGGGAATCGTAGTCCTTGCGGAACACGATGCCGACCAGGTGGTCGTTGTCGTCGACGACGGGCAGGGCGTTCAGCTTGTTATCCCAGATGACGTCGTTGGCCTTCTTGAGAGTGATGTCCTTGTCGCCCACGATGAGCTTCTCGCGCGGGGTCATGAAGTCGCGGACCTTCTTCTGGTGGTCATCGCGGCTGGGACGGTAGTCGCGGCTCGTGACGATGCCGAGCAGGCGACCACGGGAGCTGCCGTCGTCGGTGACGGGCATGGTGGAGTGGCCGGTCCTGTTCTTGAGGGCGATGACCTGCTCCATGGTCATATCGGGCGTGAGGGTGGAGTCGGACTCGACGAAGCCCGCCTTGTGGTCCTTCACGGCCTTGACCATGGCCGCCTCCTGCTCGGGCGTCTGGTTGCCGTAGATGAAGGCCATGCCGCCCTCAGTGGCCAGGGCGACGCCCATGCGCTCGCCGGAGACGGACTGCATGATGGCGGAGACCATGGGGATGCTCAAGCTGATCTCGGGCTCCTCGCCGCGCTTGTAGCGCACGAGCGGAGTCTTGAGGGAAACGTTCGCGGGGACGCACTCGGAAGACGAGTAGCCGGGCACCAGAAGGTACTCAGAGAACGTATGGGATTCGCCGGGGAAAAACATTGCCATGGATACTCCTCCTCAGAGTTCGGGTGCGGTCCAGACCCGGGCGCAGCGGCTCCGGATTCACGCCGCACGGTTTCGCGAGCGAACCGTATGGCAAGCGGTTCGCGGCTATTGTAGAGCAATCTTCGCTGCTACAATGGGTTCTGCAACAACTTCACGCGGATTGTGCGCGCGTGGCAGCAAAATCACAGCAAGGGCTTTAGCCGAAGGGAGCGAGGGACATGACGATCCAAGCGAGGGCTCGCATCACCTTCATAAGCGACGATAATCTGCCCGGCGCATTCGGCCAAGGCATAGCGCTGCTCATGGAGGGCGTCGAGGAAGAGCACTCTCTCAACCGAGCGGCGAAGCGCATGGGCATGGCGTATTCCAAGGCGTGGCGCATCATCAAGGAAGCCGAGGCGCAGCTGGGATACGAGCTGCTCGACCGCGACGGCGCGCGCGGCTCCACGCTCACCCCGCAGGGCAAGCACGCGCTCGAGACCTACTGGAGCATCAAGCGGGAAGTGACCGAGATCCTGGAGCGCCGCGTCCACGAACTCGAAGCGTAAGCGCGCGTGAAACCCCCTGTCCTGATTTCACGCCTTTAGCCGAAAACCTTTAGCCGAAAAACGCCTTGAGGCCGATGATGACGAGCACGATGCCGCCGGCAATCTGCGCGTGCGCACCGAAGTGCTCGCCCAGCTTGCGGCCGATGGCAAGCACCGCCAGGCAGCAGAACAGCGTCGTGACGCCGATTGCGCCGCCGTAGAGCACGATGTCCTTGCCGCTTGCCGCGAACGACACGCCCACCACGAACGCGTCGATGGAGGTCGCGATGGCCTCCATGCCAATGGTCGCCCAGGTGAGGCGCGTTGCCGGGCAGCTCTCGGGCTCGCGCAGCTCGCGTGCCGCCTCCCAGATCATCTTTCCGCCCACAAACGCAAGGATCGCCAGCGACACGATGCCGGCGTATGCTTCGATGAGTGGGGCCACGAACGTGCCGCCGAAAAAGCCGGCGATGGGCATGGCCATCTGGAACACAGCGAACGCGACGGGCATGGCAAGCTTTTTGGAGCGCGGCATGTCCGGCTCGCACAGGCTGTTGGAAAGCGTCACGGCCATCGCGTCCATGGCAAGCGCGACACCCAAAACGAGAGCCTCGATGAGGTTGGCGAAAGCAAACGAAGCGCCCATAACATCCTCCCCGATGTATGGATCGTACAGGTCTATTCACATGTTGGATGCGGCGGGCGCCGCGCGCGATCACGCGTGGGGAGGATTGCAATACAGGCGCATGGCCTGCTCGAGGCTGTCCACGATGTCGATGGGATCATCGAGGCCGGCGAACAGGCGGATGAAGTGCGCCTCGTCGCCGCAGAGGGCAGACATGCGCGTATGCGCGCCGCCAGCAGGATACGGCCTGCCGGAGCAGGTGCAGCCCTCGATGAATTCACCGGCGGTCACGGAGTCGGGCAGCTCGAAGTCGACTGCAGGGCCAAAGCCATGCTGCAGGACCTGCGCCGCGATGGCGTGATCGGGATGGGACGTAAGGCCGGGATAGCACACGCGCGGGACGAGCGGATGCGCCGAGAGATACTCGGCGATGACGCGGGCGTGGTCCACATGCTGCTGCATGCGGGCGGCAAGCGTATTGAGCCCGTTTTCGATGATGTTCAGGTCGGCGCCGTCGACGTTGAAGACGAGCTGTGAGCGCTCCCCTCCCAAGCGCTGCGCAAGCAGGCAGTAGGCCTGGTGGGCCAGCTCATCGGTGCGCTGCTTGCGGCCGCGCCCCGTGACGCTGCGGGCAACCGAGATAGCGACGGCTTTAGCCGCCAAGGCGCCACTCGCCACGCGATCGAGCGCCTCGAAGGCGATGTGCGCGCCGAGGGCAAGCGGCTTGCAGCCCCACGAGGAGGCAACGGTGTTGTCGACGATGAGGATGGCGCCCGCCTCACGCGCGGCGGCAGCAAGAGCGCGGATGTCGGGCACGCGCAGACCACGGCACCCGATAGAGTTCACGAGCCAAAACAGACGGTCGAACCGTGCACCCGCACCGTCCGCATACGAGGCGTGTCCCTCTTTGGGGCCGCCGGCTGCGGGATGGTTCGAAGCCCGCGTGGCATCCATGAACGCCTCGACTGTTTGGCCCTTCGCGAACGTGAGCGTTCCCGTTCCAAAAAAGCGCAAATAGGCAGCGGTGAAATCGTTAGCGCGCACCACAAGGCGATCGGAGGGGCCAACAAGCCCGAGCTTGGCGATGGTCTGGGGAACGTTTTGCGCGCGCACGAACCACGATGCGCGTGCGCACCCGGCAGCGGAGAACTCCCGCTCGAGCTCTATATTCGCCTGCGTCACGTGCGATTCCCCTTCCTATGTGTGCGTATCAAACAAGTATACCTGCTGACATGCGACCGCCCCGCGGCATCGCCAACAAAAATCAACCAAACGTATCCAAATAGAAGCAGGCCACCCTTGGAAAAACCAAAAGTGACCTGCCCCCATTTGGTTGCTTTGGTTGGGATGTTTTAGCTGCGGCGCTCGGAAATCTCGGCGGTGAGCTGCGCGATGAAGTCCTCGACGGTCGACTCGTGCGTTTCGTTCGTGCGGTCACGCACCGAGATATTGCCGGCCTCAGCCTCCTTCTCGCCCAGGATGAGCATGTAGGGCACGCGATCGATGCTGCGGGCCTCGCGGATCTTGTAGCCGATCTTCTCGTCGCGATCGTCCACGACCACGCGGATACCGGCTGCGTCAAGCGCATCGGCGACCGTGTGCGCGTAGGCGCGGCTCTTCTCGGACACGGGCAGGACCTTCACCTGCACCGGCGCGAGCCACGTGGGGAACTTGCCCGCATAGTGCTCGATGAGGATGCCGATGAAGCGCTCGATGGAGCCGAAGGCAACGCGGTGCAGCATGATGGGACGCTTCTTCGTGCCGTCGGCGTCCGCATACTCCAGATCGAAGTTGATGGGCATCTGGAAGTCGAGCTGAACGGTGCCGCACTGCCAGGTACGGCCGAGCGAATCCTCCAGGTGGAAGTCGATCTTGGGGCCATAGAACGCGCCGTCGCCCTCGTTGATGACGTAGTCCTTGCCCAAGCGGTCGAGCGCCTCGCGCAGACCCGCCTCGGCGCGCTCCCAGTCCTCGTCGGAGCCCATGGAGTCCTCGGGGCGCGTGGAGAGCTCGAGGTGGTAGGTGAAGCCGAACTTCTGGTACACGGAGTCGATGAGGTTCACGACGCCCACGATCTCGTCGGTGAGCTGGTCGGGGCGCACGAACAGGTGCGCGTCGTCCTGGTTGAAGCAGCGCACGCGGAACAGGCCGTGCAGGGCGCCCTTGAGCTCGTGACGGTGCACCAGGCCGATCTCGCCGGCGCGGATGGGAAGCTCACGGTAGCTGTGCGGATGGCTCTTGTACACGAGCACGCCGCCCGGGCAGTTCATCGGCTTGATGCAGTACTCCTCCTCGTCGATGATCGTGGAGTACATGTTGTCCTTGTAGTGATCCCAGTGGCCGGAGGTCTTCCACAGCTGTTTGTTCATGATGAGCGGCGTGGAGATCTCGACGTAGCCCGCCTTGTGGTGGATCTCGCGCCAGTAATCGAGCAGCTGGTTCTTCAGAATCATGCCGTTAGGCAGGAAGAACGGGAAGCCCGGCGCCTCGTCGCGCATCATGAACAGGTCCATCTCGCGGCCGATCTTGCGGTGATCGCGCTTCTTGGCCTCCTCCAGCATGCGCAGGTGCTCGTCGAGCTCGTCTTTGGTGGCGAACGCCGTGCCGTTCACGCGCGTGAGCATCTTGTTGTTCTTGTCGGCCTTCCAGTAGGCGCCGGACACGCCGGTGAGCTTGAAGGCCTTGAGGGCCTTCGTGTAGGTGATGTGCGGGCCGACGCACATGTCGATGTACTCGCCCTGCTGGAAGAAGGTGATGCGCGCGTCCTCGTCGAGGTCGCCGATGTGCTCGACCTTGTACTTCTCGCCGCGCTCCTCCATGAGCTTGATAGCCTCGGCGCGGGGAAGCTCGAAGGTCGTGAACTTGAGGTTCTCCTTCACGATCTTCTTCATCTCGGCCTCGATGGCGGGCAGGTCGTCCTCGGAGAGCTTCTCGTCGCCCAGGTCGACGTCGTAGTAGAAGCCGTTGTCGGTCGCCGGACCGTAGGCGAAGTCGGCCTGCGGGTACAGGCGCTTGATGGCCTGGGCCATGATGTGGGCAGCGGAGTGACGGATGACGTGCGTGACCTCGTCCTCGGGCAGATCTGCCACGGAGCCGTCGTTGAACAGTGCTTTCATGAGATTCCTCTTTCGATGTAGGAGAGCCAAGAAAAACGCCCGCGCGCCACAGGCTGTGACGGCGAGCGATATGCGGCGCCTGTCCGTGGCCTGCCGGCCATGCGATGAGACAGACGCCTAGATAGTCTGAGTTCGAACGATATGTGCGAGCATGCGCTGCATAGATGAACTCCTTAGAGTCTTGGACGAATAAGTTGTACCACGTGCGGCCCGCAAGGTCCAGCTCAAACGCCAGATCGCAGCAGCCCGACGCGAAAGCGATACACAAATCCCCTGCCCTCTTCGACTGTCTCCATTGGGGACGGGGGTCGTTGGGGACATTTTGTCCCCTCCTGGGACAGGCCTCGGACGCACTTCTCCCCTGGGGAGAAGTGCGTCGTGAGCATCCACTCGGAAGGCTGCCGCACAACGGCGGGGCCGCCCGATACCCCGCAGTGCCCCGTCCCATGACCAGCAAAAGCGCGAGAAGCGGCATCCATCGCAGGCCTGTTCCAAAAGAGGCCACTTTGGCCTCTCCCACCCCCGTCCCCGGAGAGGACATGTGGCATGAAAAAAGCCCTCCGCATGGGGTTGCGGAGGGCTTTGGGCGATCCTTACTGGATGTGGGTGCGGCAGTAGGGGCAAACCTTCCAGTGCGCATCGAGCGGGCGATGGCAGCTGGGGCAGACGTTGCGCACCTGCGTGTTGCACACGGGGCACACCACGAAATCCTTCTCGATGGGCGCGCCGCACTGCGGGCAGGTGCCGTATTGGGCGAGCTGACGCTCGCGCAGTGCCATGTCGAGCTCCTGCTCCTCGCGATCGGCCAGGTAGGAGTTAGGACGCAGGACCAGGTAGGCAATGAGGCCGACGAACGGAACGAGCGAAACGATGCCCCACGCCCAGAAGGCCTTCACGCCGCGGCGCTTGGCGTCGATGAACACGTAGATGACCGAGAGGACATACAGCGCGGCGATGAATCCGACGAACAGGTAGATGGCTCCCATGAGCTCAGGAGACATGAGCTCCTGGATGTACTGAGACATGACAGAACAACCTTTCAGTCTCGAACGCAATATAGACTCGCCCCATTTTACCCCGCTCCGCCATACGGCCTCCATATGACACGCTATCGACATATGAACGGCTAGTTGAAGCCAGGTGCTGCGGCGCGAGAAGCGTGCATCAGCAATCGATGCGACGCGGCTCCTTGGGATAGGCGTTCAGCACCTCGCAGCCGTCTTCGGTCACAAGCACCAGGTCCTCGATGCGCACACCGGTGCGCCCCGGCAGGTAGATGCCCGGCTCGATGGAAAACGTCATGCCCGGCTCGACGACGTCCTCGTTGACTGCCGACACATCCCCCGGCTCATGGTCTTGCAATCCGATGGAATGCCCCAAACGATGCGTGAAGTACGGGCCGTAGCCCGCATCCTCGATCACCTGGCGCGCGGCGCAGTCGAGGTCGCAGAAGCGTACGCCCGGCGCCACGAGGGCCTCCGCCGCCTCATTCGCGCGGCGCACGATATCGTAGATGCGGCGGGACTCCTCGTCCGGCTCGCCGAAGAAGAAGGTGCGGGTCATATCCGAGCAATACCCCTCATGCTGGCCGCCGATGTCGAACAGCACAACCTGCCCGGCGTGCAGTACGGTGTCATCCGGCTCATGGTGCGGGTTGGCGGCATTCGCGCCGAAGCTCACGATGGGCGGGAACGAGAAACCCTGCGCGCCATGTTTGCGATACAAGGCGAGCATCTGCGATGCGATTTCGTGCTCCGTCACACCTTCGTGCACAAGCGCCGGCAGTTCGGCCATAACGGCGTCGTTGATGCGACTCGACGCGCGCATGAGCTCGCGCTCGCGGATGTCCTTGTGGGCACGCGTCTGCGCGACGGCGCAGGAGCCCAAGAAGCACGAAGCCGCGGCACCGCGCTCTTGCAGCGGGATAAGAAATCCCGAGCGCATCTGCGCATCGATGCCCAGCGGACACGCGGGGTCGATATGCTCCATGAGCACGCGCGCGATGTCGTCGGTGTCGTTGAAGACCACAACGTCCGCGTTGTCGTACGAATCGATGGGATACAGCGCGTTATCGAATATGACGGGACGCTTCCCCGCGCGCAGCAGCACGCCCGAGAAGCGCTCGAACATCTCGGCGTAAAAGCCCGTGAGGTAGAAGATGGACCACGGATCGGTCACCAACAGCTGGCTTCCCGGATGCTTCTTCTCAAGCAGCTCCAGCACGCGCGCAACGCGCGCCTCATCGACCTGTGCCACAGCAAAACCTCGCTTCTCTCGACGCGTGCAACCGCGCCCATTTTAGCGCGTACCGCAGGGCCGAGACGCAAAAAAGCGCCGCCGCACCGGACGACAAGCCCGATGCGGCGGCGCCGCAAAACCACGGGAACCGCCTGCGCTACAGGAAGCGGTACTCAACCGTTCCGACACCGACGGACAAGAAGCCCAGCGCGCGTGCCACGGCAGGCTGCATATCGATAACGCGACCATGGATGTAGGGGCCGCGGTCGTTCACCACCGCGACGCACGAACGACCGTTGTAGCGAATCTCGACGTAGGTGCCCAGCGGGACGTTGAGCATGGCGATGCCCATCGAGGTCTCGGTCACCACGTCGCCGCTCGCCGTCATGCTGCCCATAAGGCCGTCACCCGTACCGTAGTGCGAAGCGACACCGGACAGCCAACCGCCCGCGTCGTTCGACCCGCTATCGGGAGTCTCCTCGGGCTTCTCTTCCTCTGCAGGCTGAGAAGGCTCCTCCTCGGCGGGCTGCTGGGGCGTCTGCTCTTGAGAGGGCGATTGCTCAGGCTGCTGCTGGGAGGGAGCCGACGAGCCCGTATCGCCAGAAGACGTCGAGCTGCCCGTAGAGGTGTTCCCAGACGCCTGCTGCATCTGCTGCTGAACGGCGGCTGCGGCCTCGGCAGCCTGGCGAGCTGCCTCCGCTTCCGCGGCATCCTCGCTGTTCGCGCGCGCCTGCATGGCTGCCTGCGCCTCGGACACGCTCGCAAGTGCCTGCTCTGCCTTCTGTTGCTGCTCATTCACCTGGTCGCGCTTGGCCGAGAGTTCAGCCATCTGCTCGTTCAGGTCGGCGCGCGTCTGCTCGAGGTCCTCCAGCTCGCGCACGTTCGCGTCCTGGATCACGGTGAGGTACTTCACCTGGGTGAGCAGGTCGGCAAACGAATTGGAGGAGAAGAGCATGGTGATGATGCTGCTGGAAGACTCCCCCATCTTGTACAGGTTCGCCGCCGCCTGGGACGCGCGGTCGCGCTGCTCGGGGATGACCTCCTGCTCGATGCGGACGATCTCGGTCGCCTGCTCGGAGATCTGCGCGTCGAGATCGTTCATTGCCGAAACGGCCTCGCTGTGCTGCGCCGCCGCCTCTTGGACCTGAGCGGTCAGCTGTGCCAGCTCCGCCTCGGTCTGGGCCGACGCGGCATAGGCCGCTTGCGTCCACGGACCGAAAGCGCCCGCGCCGGCAAGAACCGCGGTGAGCCCGGCGACACACGCCGTCCGGCCCCACGCGCGCTGCCCGCGCTGCTGTGCATACGAGGTGTACTTCATGCTGAAAGCCACTCCATTCATCGACATAACGGTTTTCAGTATAGTGGAGACGTTCACCTTAAAGTTAAACTTGATGCTTCTCTACGCCACGCCCACATACCGCTCGATGGCTGCAGGGGCGCGTTCAGCCCCTCAAAAGGGCGGCAACCTCGCCGGCAAGCGTGATAGTTCCCGCAGCTACCAGAGGCTGCCCGGCGCGGCTTGCCGCATCGAGTGCATCTGTGACCGTGGCGTACACGGCGGCAACATCGCTCGCGGTGCGCTCCTCGAGGGCAGCCTGCGCGGCGGAGACCTGGTCCAGCGCCTCGGCGGCTTTCTGCTCCTCCGACAGCGCGTCGTCTTTTGCCTGGGTCAGCTCGGCCAGCTTGGCGTTGAGCTCAGCCGAAGCCTCCTCGAGGTCCGCAAGCACGCTCGCGTTGTCATCCTGGATGGCGTTGAGGCACTTCATCTGCGTAATGAAATCGGAGAACGAGGAAGCCAAGAAGAGCAGCGAGATGATGTTTCCCGACGTCTCGTGCATCTTGTAGAGATGATCGAGTTGTCGAAGCTGACGCGCACGTCGCGCTCAACGGGCAGACTGACACCCATCGGCCGTTCCACCGCCATCACCGAGCGGCATATCCCCGCGACCGCCTTCTCCAGCAGTTACTCGTGCCGCCGGATGTTCCGCATCAGCGCGCTGTTGTCGCTCGAAACCTCCGTGGCCGTCTTCACGCGCCCGGCCCCGTCGAAGTCGAAGTAGCTGATCCCGAACCCGCACAGGTCGCCCAGCATCTGCAACGTAGTCCGCAGCGCCTTCGCCTGCGCGTCCGTGCGCAGCGCGGGCGCGAACTCCTGGATGGTGCCCTCGGTCAACATCACTTTCCGAAAGACGGTGCAGTCCTGCCGCCCGAACGGTATCGACACCTTGCGACCCTTGCCGTCCTCCTCCTGGTCGAACATCACATCCGACAGGAACACGCGCATCTTCCCGTTGTCGACCTCGGAGATCATCGCGTCGAATGCGAGGTCCACCGCCTGGATGGCGTCCACCGCGTCCGCGAAGACGGTCTGCCCGTACGGCGACATATCGACATGCGTGTTGTCCACCGCAGGTTTCACGATCGCGAACGTCGGCCACTCCGAGCCCGTCTCGTACGCCGGGCAAACGCCCACGGGAGCGACCTCGTTGCCCTGCCCGTCGAAGCACGCCGTCTCGATGCGGTGCCCCTTGCGCCCGCGCAAGTGCATCTGCAGCTGGTCGACCGCGCGCCCCAGGTAGAACGCCCGCGTCACGAACGCGCACTCGGCTACGCCCTCCTTGTCCCACGTCACCGGCACCACCATGCGAGCGTCGTAGTGCCGGCGCGCACCTTTCCCGCATCCGCATCCACCCACAGTGCCCACGCCCCCGTGCCCATCCTGAACGCCCACAGCACCGTCGCCCGCGCGGTGGGCATGAATCCCGTCTCCGCAAGGTAGCTCGCCAGCCAGTCCGTGCACTCCTGAGCGTCGCACACCACCTGCGTCCTGTCGTTCAGCAGCAGCGACCCCGCTCACGACAGACCCTCATTGCCGGGTGTATCGACCTGCGGTGCACCTCGTACAGCCGCCCCACGCCGTCCGTGTCCCGGTAATCGTAGAACGATCCCGGGGCCTGTATTCACTCGTACCAGCTCCGGATGTAGGGTTCCATCGCCTCCAGCGGCAACACGAACCCCAGCGTCCGAAGGTGCTCCCTCAAGTTCTCCGGCACTCAGTACTCGTTGTCCATGACGTCCGCCATCGCATACCTCCCGTCCCAGCAGCAGATCACCCCTGAACATCATCGTCCTGGCCCGTCGCACGACCGACCGCGTTGCAAGCGGGACGCACTGGCGAACACCCGCTGCGCGCAGAGGTGACCACAGCCGATTCCGAATCGGCACCGTCAAAGAGAACGGCGACCGCCCCATGCCACCATGCAGGCAACTGCACGCAGCAGGGGCAGCCGCCGCGCGCATCGTCGTCGCAGCGAAGAAGGTTCCTGCCGCCTACTCCGCCCGCGGCAGGGTTCTCGTATTCGCTGCGCCGGTAGGCGAACGTGCGGTAGCTAATCGGAAAGTACCGCACCATGGCGGCAAAGCTGTGCAGCAGCTTCTTGAGTGTGTGAGTGTGGCGATGTCCAGGTTATCGTACGCGCCTCGGCCATTCAGCAGCGGTTCGGAATGGAAGGGGATGTTGGGCAGGTCTGCCCGCCGCAGCGCGTTCTCGTGCATCCCGACGGATTCGAGGATGTCGTTGCCCCGGTCGTGGAA
>CALULJ010000043.1 GCA_944321445.1 uncultured Collinsella sp. | reverse complement strand
CGGCGGCTTCGGCAACGTGCGCTCCGCCGGCCGTGTACAGACGCCGACGCTCGCCCTCGTGGCGGAGCGCGAGCGTGAGCGCCTGGCCTTCAAGCCCGAGGACTACTGGGTCATCTCCGGCGAGGCGCGTCCTGCCGGTGCCGGTGACGATCAGGCCTTCAAGATCTCTCACGCGCAGGGGCGTTTCACCGACGAGAACGCGGCAACTACGGCGTTTTCGCATGTGGAGAACGCGACGACCGGTACGGTCACCGAGGTTGTGAAGAAGAGTCGCACCCAGCGCCCGCCCACGCCGTTCAACACCACCTCGCTGCAGGCGGCTGCTGCTGCCGAGGGCATCAGCCCGGCGCGCACCATGCGCATCGCCGAGTCCCTCTACATGGACGGCCTCATCTCCTACCCGCGTGTCGACAACACCGTGTACCCGCGTTCGCTCGACCTGCGCGCGACCGTGAAGGCCATCTCGGCCGTGCCGCAGTACGCGCCCGCCTGCCGCGAACTGCTCTCGCGCGAGAAGCTCACCGCGACGCGCGGCAAAACCGAGACGACCGACCATCCGCCCATCTATCCCACTGCGGCAGCCGATCCGACCAAGCTCGAGCCCGCCCAGTGGAAGCTCTACAACCTCATTGCGCGCCGCTTTTTGGCGACGCTCTCCGACCCTGCCGTCATCGAGGGCACCAAGATCGAGATCGACGTCGCGGGCGAGCCGTTCGTGGCCTCCGGTGACGTGCTCAAGGTGCCGGGCTTCCGTGGGGTGTATCCCTTCGGCCTCAAGAAGGACGAGCAGCTGCCTGCGCTTGAGACCGGCGACACCGTCGATGTGCGCGACATGCAGCTCGAGGCCAAGCAGACCGAGCCGCCGGCGCGCTATTCCCAGGGCAAGCTCGTCCAGGAGATGGAGAAGCGGGGGCTCGGCACCAAGTCCACGCGCGCGAGCATCATCGAGCGCCTGTACGCAGTGAAGTACTTCAAGGGCACGCCGAGCGGTCCCATCGAGCCGAGCCAGCTGGGCATGGCCATCATCGACGCGCTGCACGAGTTCGCGCCGCGCATCACCACGCCGGATATGACGAGTGAGCTCGAAGAGGACATGACGCACGTGGCCGAGGGCACCGACACGCAGGTCCAGGTGGTCTACCATTCGCGTGCGCTGCTCGCGGGCATGCTCGATGCGCTCATCGAGCACAAGGACGACCTGGGCGAGGCCATCTCGGACGCCGTGACCGCCGACGCCAAGGTCGGCACCTGCCCCAAGTGCGGCAAGGACCTCGTCATGAAGACGAGCGCCAAGACTCGCGGCAGCTTCATCGGCTGCATGGGTTGGCCGGATTGCGATGTGACCTATCCCGTTCCCTCGGGCGTGCGTGTGAGCCCGCTGGAGGGCGAAGCGGCCGTGTGCCCTGAGTGCGGTGCGCCGCGCATCAAGTGCCAGCCGTTCCGCCAAAAGGCCTACGAGGTCTGCGTGAACCCCAAGTGCCCGACCAACTACGAGCCTGATCTCAAGGTGGGCGAGTGCAAGGTCTGCGCCGAGGCCGGCCGTCACGGCGACCTCATCGCGCATAAGTCCGAGAGGAGCGGCAAGCGCTTCATCCGCTGTACCAACTACGACGAGTGCGGCGTCTCCTACCCGCTGCCCGGCCGTGGCAAGCTCGAGGCCACGGGCGAAACGTGTGAGCACTGCGGCGCCCCCATCGTGGTCGTCGAGACCGCGCGCGGTCCCTGGCGCATCTGCGTGAACATGGACTGCCCCGGCAAGGAAAAGAAGACCACCGGCCGCGGGCGCGGCGCGCGCAAGACCGCTTCGGGCACCAAGAAAACCGCTGCCAAGAAGACGACGGCAAAGAAGACGTCGACGAAAAAGACAACCAAGAAATAACACTCCAGCAAACAGGCCGCGAAACATTCTTTCGCGGCCCGTTTTTTGCGCGTCTCGGGTTGCTCTCGCGTCCATGTCGCAACCTGTTGTGAGCGCTTTCGGCCAATCGCCGCCAGTTCTGTGCGCTTTCGGCCAACGTTTTTCAGGATTTCCCAGGATTCCGTTGGCCAAAAGTGCTCACAACAGAGCCCGATTGGCCAGAAGCGCTCACAACAGCCGGATGTCTAGGAGAACGGGGCGGCTGGATAGGCGTCTCCGCAGTTTGTTGCTGCCGTGAGCGCAAGCGGGGCAGTGTATCATGGTTCGAACGACGAAATGAGACCGAAGGGGGCACGGTACCGTGTTCATCACGCTTGAGGGAATCGACGGCTGCGGCAAGTCCACGCAGGCTCGCCTGCTTGCTGCCGCGCTGAAGCACGCGGGCCGCGACGTTTTGCTGCTGCGCGAGCCGGGCGGCGTCGCCATCTCGGAGAAGATCCGCGGTCTGCTGCTCGACCCGGAGAACGCCGCCATGTGCGATGCCTGCGAGCTGCTGCTGTACGAAGCCGCGCGCGCCCAGCTGGTGCACGAGGTCATCCGCCCCGCACTGGCACAGGATCGCGTGGTGGTGTGCGACCGGTTCTACGATTCCACGACGGCGTACCAAGCGTTCGCCGGCGGCTCGACGCGTGAGGACGCGGACCGCGCCAACGCGCTCGCGGTGGGTGACTGCCGGCCCGACGTCACCTTCGTGTTCGATATCGACCCCGAAAAGGCCGCGGTACGCAGGGAAGGACGCAACGATGCGCCCGACCGCATGGAGGAAAAGGGCCTCGAATTCCAGCAGTGCGTGGCGGAAGGGTTCCGCACCATCGCACGCGAGGAGCCGCAGCGCGTGAGAACCATCGACGCATCCCAGCCCGTGGACGCCGTGTTCGCCTGCATGCTGGCCGAGCTCGCGCACGCCGGTCTGGCGGTTGACGCCGCCGATGCCCGCGCTGCCCTGCTGCAGCCGGAGGCGTGACGAGCATGACCGCCGCCGCTCAGAACAGCCTGCTGGCACACCTCGATACCCAGCCGCGCGTGCGCGACTTCCTGTCGCGCGCCGTCGCAGCGGACCGCGCGAGCCATGCCTACCTGTTCGTGGGGGCGCCCGGTTCGGGCAAGCTCGACGCAGCATGGGCACTCGCGCAGGCGCTGCTCTGCGAAAACGGCGGTTGCGGAGCGTGCGACAGCTGCGTGCGCGTCGCGCGGCACACGCATCCCGATGTTCATCTGTACGAGCCGGAAAGCGCCATGGGCTACCTCATCGCGCAGGTCCGCGACCTGCTGGAGGACGTGGCGCTGGCGCCGATTCGCGCCCCGCGCAAGGTCTATATCATCGATCGCGCCGAACAGTTGCGCTCGAATTCGGCTAACGCCCTGCTCAAAACCCTCGAGGAGCCTCCTGCGAACACAACGTTCATCCTGCTGGGCACCTCAACCGACATCATGCTGCCCACCATCGTGTCGCGCTGCCAGTGCGTGCCCTTCCGCATGCTCTCGACGGCGGAGGCAACCGACGCTGTCGCTCGCGCTACGGGGCTGCCAGAGCCGCGCTGCCGCATGGCGGTCGCGGTGGCGGGAGGTCCCTCGCGCGCCATCGCTTTCCTCAAGAGCGCCGACAGGCAGGAGGCCCGCAGGTGCATGCTTCGCGCCGTCGATGCGCTACTGCACGCCGACGAGGCCGACATCTTGCTTTCGGCGAAGGAGCTCATGGGGGTGATCCATGCGCCCCTGGCCGATGTGAAGTCGACGCAGCAGGCGGTGCTCGAGCAAAATGCCGATTACCTGTCGCGTGGAGCCTTGAAGCAGCTGGAGGAGCGGAACAAGCGCGAACTGTCCGCGCGCGAGCGTTCGGGTATCATGGAAGCGCTGGCGAGCGTGCGCGCCCTGCTGCGCGATGTGCTCATGAGCCTCGAGGGCGCTTCCGACGGCATCGTGAACGAGGATGCCGCGGACATCGTCGAGCGCCTGAGCCGCTCCGCCACGACCGCGGGGGCCGTCGCCGCGCTCGAAGCCGTCTCCAAGGCGGAAAAGCGCATCGCCCGCAACATTACTCCCCAGCTGACCATCGAGGTCATGCTCTTCGATATCAGGAAGGCGCTTATATGCCGATAGTTGTACCCGTCAAGTTCGCGTTCGCTTCGCGCGACCTGTGGTTCGACCCGCAGGGGCTCGACATCGTCGAGGGCGATCACGCCATTTGCTCGACCGAGCGCGGAACGGAGTTCGGTCTGGTGACCGCAGATCCCTTCGAGGTGGCGGAAAAGGACCTGAACGCTCCGCTCAAGCCTGTGCTGGGCGTCGCGACCGATGCCGATTACGACCGTGCCGACGAGCTCGCCCGCAAGGGAGAGGCCGCCATGGCCGATTTCCGCGAGCTCGTGGCCAAAAACGAGCTCGATATGAAGCCCGTGGGTGTGGAGTTTCTCTTCGGTGGCGAGAAGGTCGTCTTCTATTTCGCCGCCGAGGACCGCGTCGATTTCCGTCAGCTCGTGAAGGATCTCTCGGGGCGCTTCCGCATGCGCGTCGACATGCGCCAGATCGGCGTGCGCGACGAGACGCGCCTGGTGGGCGGCTATGCGCACTGCGGCCAGGAGCTGTGCTGTACGCGCTTCGGCGGCCAGTTCGAGCCGGTGTCCATCCGCATGGCGAAAGAGCAGGACCTGCCGCTCAACTCCTCCAAGATCTCCGGTGTGTGCGGCCGCCTCATGTGCTGCCTGCGCTACGAGTTCGAGGCCTACAAAGACTTCAAGAGCCGTGCGCCCAAGAAGAAGGCGGTCATCGATACGCCGCTGGGCCGCGCGCGCATCCAGGAATACGACACCCCCAAGGAGCAGCTGGTGCTGCGCCTGGAAAACGGCAAGCAGTTCCGCGTGAATCTGGCCGATATGACCTGCTCCGACGAATGCGTGAAGCGCAGCGAGGAGCAGGGCTGCGCGTGCCGTCCGGACTGCGTGACGCGCGACGTCATGGACAGGATCGAGTCGCCCGAGATCAAGCTCGCCCTGATGGAGCTCGATCGCGAGATGGGCGTCGATTTGGGAGGCGGCCTGGACGCCGCCGATCGCATCGTGGCCTCCGGTCCCACCCCACGCCGCAAGAAGCAGCAGGAAGAGGCTGCCGGCAAGGGCGGGAAGAGCCGTGGCGACAAGGGCTCATCGCGCAGCCGTGGCAAGGGTGCCGCAGACGCCGCTCCCACGGAGCAGGGCGGAAGCTCGCGCCGTCGCCGTCGCCGCAGCGAGGCTGCCGAGCCTGCGCAGGACATCGCGGCATCGCACGAGACGCAGCAGGCGGCAGCCGCGGGCAATCGCCGTCGCCGTCGTCACCTGTCTGCCGATGAGCGCAACGAGGCCTTCCGCAACGCCGCTGCCCGCGACCAACAGGCACGTGACACGGCCGAGAAGCCTGCGGGCGACGATGCATCCCAGAGTCGCCCGTCGCGCCGTCGTCGCCATAAGTCCGCAGCGGACGGCACGCGTTCCGATGGCCAGCGTCGGCAGTCGGCGAAGCCCGATGTTCCGTCCGTGGCCGACCAGGTCGCATCCGGCGAGGTCCGCGTGTCCCGTCGTCGTCCCGGTGACGGGGGAGGGGCCGCTGCGAAAGCGAACAACGGCACGGCGAAGCCCGCTTCGGAGCGCAGGGCGATGCCCACCGAGGGCGATGCCCGCGAGCAGGGCGAGGGCGCCGAGAAGAAACGCCGTCGCCGCCGCCGTTCGCGCAAGCCGCGCACCGGCGGAGAGGGCGGCGCCGACCAAGGCGGGTCCTCCCGCTCTTCGGATACGCCGTCCCAGTAATCTTTGAGCGCCCATGCTGCGCGCTCGTGCGCAGCGGTGTATACTCCAGACAACACCCTCTTCCGCCCGCCGGGAGAGGGTGTTTTTCATGCTGTGTTGGAAACCTGTCGGGACGGAGTCCCTTGAGCGCCTGGCAGCGCGCATACGCCACGGGGCACTCGAAGCGGTGTCGCCCACGCGTTGCGCCGGCTGCGAGCGTCCGGGTGAGCTCGTGTGTCCCGACTGCCTCGAGCGCTTCAATCTCATCGACCCCCGTCACAGCTGCTTGCGCTGTGGCGCTCCCCATGGCGACCTCGTGTGCACCGAATGCACGCCGCGCGAGGAGAGCGGTGCGGGTGCTGAGTGCGAACTTTGGGCAGGCGGGCCGGACCGATGCCTTGCGGTTGCGGAGTTCGCCGAGCCTCTGTCGCGCATGATCCGCGCGTACAAGGATGCAGGCGAGCAGCGCCTCTTCGGTCCGTTTGCCGAGATGCTGCTCGATTGCGCACAGCACGCCGAGCGCGTGGCCGGCGAGCGCTACGGCGACGTGCTGAGTGCGACCGATGCCATCGTGTTCGTCCCTGCGACCGCAGCCGCTTTCCGCAGGCGCGGCTTCGACCATATGGAAGCGATTGCGCGGCATCTGTCGGAGCTGGCCGGCATACCACTTGTCGATGTGCTCGTGAAGCTGGGCGATGCCGATCAGCGCGTGCTGGGAAGGATGGGGCGCCAAGCGCGGGCGCGCGATGCCTATCGGGTTCTCGAACGGGTCGACGAACGAAGAATCCTACTGCTAGATGACGTTATTACGACGGGCGCGACCATCGTGGCGGCAACGCGGACTCTGCGCGGGGCGGGCGCCGTGCACGTGGACGCGTTGGCACTCGCGCGCGTGTTGCAGTAGCTCCTCGCCCGTGGCGGAGCTTGTCGTAATCTGGTGGGGTACCATTTGACCTGCTATAATGCATCCGTTCCTACCAGGCTGTGGTTGCGGGGGCGCGGGTTTTGCGCTTCTTAGTCCAAGGCAGACGCGGCCAAAGGGATCCACGTAAGCGACCGCGTGCGCGCGGCGCGATCATGGCGCGTCCTAGAGGTAAGCCGCACCGTCCGTTCGATTGCTTGGGGCGAAAAGCGCCCCGCGGGCGAGCGGGTCAGTCGTGAAGGCGGCTACGGCCGTCCGAGCAAACGCCCCGGTGCGCAGGTGTGGGGTCAAAGACCAGGTCAGCTGGGGGAACATCGGGATGTGACGCGCCGGTCGTATGCCGGCGCCGCCACCATGCGATTCGCGACGGGGAGCAGAATCTATGGTCAGGATACGCAAAGCAATCGGTCGGTCGGTGCGCGCCTCGCGCGTCTGCGCGCTGTGTGCGTTCACGGCGCTCGCGCTCAGCTTGGGCGGCTGCTCGCTGCTGGGCGGGACGGGAACGTCGGGCACGGCGGGAACCGAGCATATCGACCCGCAGATTTCTGCTGAATATCTGGTTGAGGAAGGCGTGCTCACGGTCGCGTTCGACACGACCGATGCGCCCCAGGGCATCACGCAGGATGACGGAACGGTCACGGGCTACAACGCCGATGTCGCGGCAGCGCTGGCCCACCAGCTGGGCCTTAAGGTCCGCGTCGTCGACGCGTCCGATGCCGCCGAGGTGCTCGAGGGCGACCAAGCCGATCTGTACTTCGGTGCCGCTCCCGACGATGGGGACGATGCCCTCACGTCCGTCGGTTCTTATCTCGACGACGCCCCGGCGGTGTTCGCGCTCACCGAGAACGCCGATGCCGTCTCGGCCTCGGAGCTCTCGACGTGGACGGTGGGCGTGCAGGCCTCTTCGGCTGCCCAGGATGCGCTGGTGAAGGCCGGCATCTCTGCCTCTCAGCAGACCTACTCGAACGTAAACGAGTGCTTCGCGGCGCTCGTGGGCGGCGAGGTCGACTGCGTCGCCTGCGATGCCGCAGCCGGGTCCTACCTTGCCCGCGCCTTCGAGGGCGTGGAGTTCGTGGGCACAATCGATGCGGTCGACGAGTACGATATCGTGGCCGATGCCGACGCGCTCGAGCTCATCGACAAGGTTTCCGAGGCCCTGGGCGACATCGCTTCCAACGGCACGCTCGATGCCGTCCATGCCGCCTGGTACGGTTCGGTTCCCCGCGAGCTTGCCAAAACGCTGGTCGATGGCGTCACCCTGATGGTCGAGGAGCCGAGGACGGAGAGCTCCTTGGATGACGAGGGGGACGAAGACGAGCTCGGCACGTCTGAGGACGGGCTCGCCGACGAGCCGACCGATGACCTCGACGCCGACACCCTTGCCGATGACCAGGAGGACCTCGACAGCGAGTCCGTATCCAGCTCGACCGATACGTACCAGGCCGACGACTCCGAGCTGTAGGCGCGTCGACGCGCTCGCTCCCTATCGCGGGCCGCGTCGCATCTATCTCAAAACTATTCCAACGTGTGTCACTCTTCGGTATCCGGTGGGCATCCATTCGCTAACGGGCAAGGACGGTTTTTCGTTTACCACGCGTTTGATTGTGGGTACAACACAAGTACGTCCTATTCCCGGATAGAAAAGGAGCCACGTATGGATATCAAGGTTTCTGGGCGCAAGACCACAGTTACCGATGCTCTGCGTGCGCGCGTAGAAGAAAAGGTCGGCGGGGCGTGCAAGGTTTTCGACATCGAACCCATGACCGTCGACGTTGTTCTCAGGTACGAAAAGAACCCCTCCAATCCCAATCCTGCCATCGTCGAGGTCACGGTACGTGCCCGCGGATCGGTGATTCGCGTGGCCGAGCACGGCGCCGACATGTACTCGGCGATCGACGAGGCGTCCGACAAGGTCACCCGTCAGCTCCGCAAGTTCAAGACCAAGGTCGTCGACAACCGTCAGCAGGGTCCGTCCGCCGCAGACGTCTCGGACTTCAAGCCCGTTGAGGACCTGGCAGACCTCCTCATCCCCGAGGAGGAGGACGATCAGCTCGTGCGCGAGAAGGTCATCGAGATCACGCCCATGACCGAAGAGCAGGCGCTCGTCCAAACCGACCTTCTGGGCCACGACTTCTATGTCTTCGAGAATGCCCGCACGGGCCTCATCAATGTGGTCTATCACCGTAAGAATGGTGGATACGGCATCATCAAGCCCAAGATCGAGACTCCCGACGAGTAAAATACCAACAGGCATGAGTCTAGGATGGCGGCCATCCCCATGCGGGGTGGCCGCTTTTCATGACACGCGAAAGGGTTTGCATGAACAACACCGCTACGGGTTCTGGGCATCAGGAGCGCTGCAGGATCGTCGTCGATACCTGCGCCGATTTCACGCCCGAGATCGCCGCATCGCTTGACGTCGATATCCTGGGGTTCCCTTATATTTTGGATGGGGTGGAGTACACCGACGACATCTGGACCTCCATCACCCCGGCTGAGTTCTACGATAAGCTGCGCCACGGCTCGAAGGCCTCGACATCGGCGGTTTCGCTCGGGCGCTACCTGGAGTTTTTCACCGAGTGCGCCAAAGAGGGCACACCTACGGTGTACCTGTGCTTCACCTCGGCGCTGTCCAGCAGCTACAGCTCCGCCACTTCGGCGGCAGAACAGGTGCGCGCCGAGTACCCGGAGTTCGAGCTCTACGTGGTGGACAACGCGCTGCCCTGCTCGTGCGGCGAGCTTCTCGCCCTCGAGGCGGTTCGTCAGCGCGCCGCGGGCCTTTCCGCAAAGCAGCTCGCAGAATGGGCCGACGAGGCCAAGACGCTCGTGCACGGCTACTTCACGCTCGAGAGCCTCGATTCCCTCGCTGCTGGTGGGCGCATTCCTCCGGCGGCGGCCCAACTTTCCTCGAAGCTCGACATCAAGCCCGAGCTTTCGTTCGACCTTTCCGGTTCGCTGTCGCTCATCGGCGTGAACCGCGGTCGCAAGAAGGCGCTCAAGTCGCTCATCAAGTCGTTCAAGGAAAACTACGTGCTCGACCCCACCATGCCCATCACCATCGTCTCGGCCGATGCCGAGAAGGATGCCGATTGGGTCGAGGCGGCCGTGCGTAAAGAGGACGGCTGCGCGAACCTCACCATCATCCGCGGGTCCGTGGGCCCCACCGTCGGTGCGCACGTGGGCCCGGGCATGGTCGCGCTCATCTTCTGGGGTCGCAACCGCGCCGAGAAGATCTCGCTGTCCGACCGCATCGCCAAGCGCGTGCGCGGGGTGGAGTAGCGGCTCGGCAGCATATCGAGCGAACGTCTGGGGACGGTCGCGCCGTATTACGTGCGGGCACAGGTTTGCCCGCTGTCGATAGGAGCATTTCACATGGCAGATACCAAGCAGAAAGTGGCATTCATCGGCACCGGCATCATGGGCGCGCCCATCGCCGGCCATATTCTGGATGCCGGTTACGACGTGACGGTGTACAACCGCACCAAGTCCAAGACCGACGACCTGGTGGCGCGCGGTGCCCACTGGGCAGAGACCCCCGCTGCCGCCGCGGCCGATGCGGACATCGTCTTCACCATGGTGGGCTTCCCCACCGATGTCGAGGAGATCTACCTCTCGGGCGAGGGGCTGCTGGCCAGCGCAAAGCCCGGTGCCTACCTCATCGACCTCACCACGAGCGCGCCCGAGCTGGCGCGCGACATCGCCGAGGCTGCCGAGACCATGGACAAGCACGCGTTCGACTGCCCGGTCACCGGCGGCGAGGCGGGCGCGATCGCCGGCACCCTCACGCTCATCGTAGGCGCGACCGAGCACGATATCGCCCCGGTGCGCGCGGTGCTCGAGACTTTCTCGTCCAAGATCTTCTGCTTTGGCGGTCCGGGCAAGGGCCAGGCGGCCAAGCTCGCCAACCAGGTGTCGCTTGCCGCGTCCATGGTGGGCATGGCCGACGCGCTCTCGTTTGCCCAGCAGTCCGACTTGGACCTCGCGCTCGTCCGCGAGATGATCCTGGGCGGCACCGGCAAGTCCGGCGCCATGGAGCAGCTCGCGCCCAAGTCGCTCGACGGCGACTGGAAGCCCGGCTTCATGGTCAAGCACTTCCTCAAGGACCTGGGGCTTGCGCTGCAGGTCGCCGAGGAGCGCGAGATCGCGCTGCCCGGTACTGACACCGCCTTCACCCTCTACGACATGCTCGAGGCCATCGGTGGCGGCGACCTGGGAACCCAGGCCATCACCCTGCTGTACCAGGAGGAGGCCGAGGCGGTCGCGGCTGGTTTGGACTGGTCGCTGTACACGTCTGCCCACGAGGATGAGGACGAGTGCGGCTGCGGCCACCATCACGACCACGACCACGAGTGCACGTGCGGCCACGACCACGAGCACGGTGACCACGAGTGCTGCGGCGGTCACGATCACGGCGAGCATGAGTGCGGCTGCGGCCACCATCACAAGGAGTAGCCTGGTATGTGGGCTTTTTACGTCTGCATGTTCCTGCTGTTCGTCTTCGGCGTCTACATCGGCTTCCTTCTCGGCAGCGAGCTGGGAAAGCGCGCCGTCACCACGGCGGACTACTGGAAGATGAACGGGGCCGCGGTTATCGTCGCGGTGCTGTTGAGCTTCATCCTGGCCGGCGTCCCGTTGCTGTACGGCGCGATCATCGGCCTGTTGGCGGGATGCATCGCAGGGCTTAAGATGTCGTTTGGCGAATCGGTCGGCCCGTGGAAGAAGCTCGACAGCTACTTCAACGTTAACCGCTCCCACCGCGAGGCCTCAGCGTCCGGCAAGGGCGAGGAGCGCCGTCGCCGCAGGAAGGCAGGGGAGGCGGGCCCCGATTTGATATCGGTCGCCCCCGACCGCTCCAAGAAGAACGATAACGCGAAGAATGCGAGGTAATGCACATATGGCAGAAGAGTCGCAGGAACTGTCGGTCGAGGAGGTCCAGGCACTCGCAACGGTCGAGCACGACCGCGATGCGCTCGCGGCGCTCATCGATGACCTGTCGGGGCGCAGTCGCCTGAAGCGCCAGCTCGCCGCGCGCGTCATCCATTTGCTGGCAGAGCGCGAACCCGAGCTTCTCGAGCCCTATATCTCCGACTTGATCGACGCGCTGTACCGTCCCGAGGCCCAGACGCGCTGGGAGATCCTCGATGCCTGCACGCTGCTCGTGCCGGAGCATGCCAAGGAGGTCGGCGCGGCATACGACGGTGCAGAGGACGCGCTGTTCGACGATCTGTCCGCTGCGCTGAGGCTCTCGGCATTCCGCTTTCTGTGCGCCTGGGGTGCCACGGAGCGCGGCCGCTCCAAGAAGGTCTGGCCGATTCTGGACGAGGCCATCCAGTGCTACCACGGCGACCTTGAGTACCGTGATATGCTGGGCTGCCTGTTCGCCTTTGCAGACGGCAAGATCGAGGGCAGCGTTGCGGGCGAGCTCGCTGGCCGCCTGCAGTTCGATGCCGAGAACGGTAAGGGTTCCTACCTCAAGGCCCGTTCCGCCGAAATCTATAACATGCTGGTCAAGCGCTTCAAGCTCGACCATCCCCAGAAGCGTGCCCGCGCCGTTTCGAAGCAGGAAGATCTGGACGAAGACGAATAGCGCCAAAGCCGGGGCGGAACCCCGGCTTTGCTGTGTATCCCCACGATAAGGAGTCGATTGCGATGGGTCTGGTTCAAAAGAAAGAGGAGCACGAGGTCATTGACGGCATCGAGGTGATCGAGCGCTCGGATACGCCCGATGATCTGCCGAAGACGGAGTTCGACCTGGTGTCGGGTGCAAGCGCCGAGGATATCGCCGCGGGCGGCTCCGCGGACGAGGGCGACGAGCCTTCCGGCGACGACGAGAAGGGCAAGGCGCCGGCAGGCGGCTCCCACTTGAAGCACGCTTCCAAGGAAGACGATACGCACGATGACGGTGGCGATGGTGGGGAGGACACTCCGGCGCGCAAGCGCTCGGTGCTCTTCGGCGCCATCGCGGTCGTCGCGGTGATCGCCGCAGCCATCATCGGCTACGTGCTCGGTTCCGGCGGCTTGGGTGGGTCCAAGGGCGCCGGCTCTTCGTCGCTTGCCGAGGACCAGCTGGATACCGTTATCGCGACCTATACGTATAACGGCCAGAAAACCGATGTGACCGCGCGCGAGTTGCTCGAGTCCCAGTACAGCCTCGAGGCCCTGGTCCAGGATGACGGCACCTATCCCACGCCGTCTGCCGATACGGCGCTGAACTATGCGCGCAACCAGATCCTGCTTGCAGAGGCAGACGCCCGCGGCATCATCGTCTCTGACGAGGAGATGGCGTCGCACGCCGAGGAGACCATCGGCACCTCCGATTTCTCCGCCATGGCCGAGCAGTACAACCTTTCCGAGGAGCAGGCGAAGGAGGTCGTGCGCCAGCAGACTACGTTGCAGAAGCTCTACGACCAGATCGTGCCCGAGGTGAACGCTTCCATGCCCACCGCTCCCACCGAGCCTGCGGACGGCGACACCGCTGCGCGCTCCAAGGATTATGCGGACTACATCATCGGCCTGCTGGGCGACGAGTGGGATTCCGAGGCCGGCACCTGGGCATCCGAGGATGGTACCTTCTACCAGGCGCTCTCCGGCACGGACTTCACGGCCGATTCCGCCAGCTACGAGGAGGCCATGACGGCGTACTACACTGCCTACCAGGCCTATGCCGATCAGAGCAGCCAGGCGAGCAGCGCGTGGACCGACTTCGAGAACGAGCTGTTCGCGAAGGCCGGCATCGATCTGTACGGCCTGTTGGTCTAAGTTGCGATGGCGCTGCGCTGCATCATAAGTTCCTGTTTGCTTGGAGCTCCTTGTCGGTACGACGGGGGCTCCAAGCCCGTTTTAGCCTGCGTTGCCCTGGCTGAGCGCTTGCGCGCACGGGAGGGTGAGGCGGCGTGCGTCCCCGTGTGCCCCGAGATGCTCGGCGGTCTCGCTTGCCCGCGACCGCCTGCGGAGCGCATAGGCGACCGGGTCATGACCCAAGACGGGCGCGACGTGACGCGCGCGTACGCGGACGGAGCCGCCCGTTCACTCGATATCGCGCGGGTCCACGGTGCCACGCTTGCTATCCTGAAAGCGAAGAGCCCGTCGTGCGGCACGGGTCGCATCTACGACGGGACGTTTTCCGGAACGCTCGTTCCCGGGGACGGCGTTGCGGCCGAGCTATTGATGCAGAAGGGATTCACCGTGGTCGATGAGCAGCTGGTTTCCTATTGCGAGCCGAGTTTCGAGCATCCTGTCGCCATCGTGTTGGGAAGCGGTCTGGGCGCCTTGGCGGATCGCGTGCGCATCGTGCGCCGCATTCCGTACGAGGATGTCGAGGGCTTTCCCCACGAGGCGATTCCCGTCGAGGGGCACCGTTTCGAGGTGATCGTGGGAACGATCGACGACGTGCCGGTGGTGGTGTATCCCGGCCGCGTCCACCTGTATCAGGGCTATTCCGCCCTCGAGGTCACCTCGCTCATCCGCCATGCGCACCGTCTTGGGTGCCGTGACCTCATCCTCACCTGTGCTTCGGGCGCGGTGGGGGATGTCGTGCCGGGCACGGTCGGCCTCATTCGCGATCAGATGAACCTGACCGGCGTGAATCCGCTGGCGAGCGCCGAGTGCGTTGCCGCAGCCGAAATCGACAACCCCTTCGTGTCCATGGCGGGCGGCTATTCGAGCTATCTGGCTGAGTTCGCGCGTGCCGCCGCGGATGATGCGGGCGTGACCTTGGCCGAGGGCGTTTACGCCGGGCTGCTGGGCCCCACCTACGAGACGGCTGCCGAGGTTCGCGCGCTGGGCATGTTGGGTGCCGACTTCGTGGGCATGTCCACGGTGTGCGAGGCCATCATGGCGCATGCGCTGGGCATGCAGGTGCTGGGGCTCACCATCGTCACCAATCGCGCCGGGCAATCCGATAACACCCATTCCGAGGTCCTGACCATGGCAGACGCGGCGGCGGGGGAGAGCTCCGCGGTGATCTTGGGCGTGCTGCGCTATCTCGGGGGTACGCGCGGCTAACCCTGCGGTATCATGCTGCGGAAGATTTCGACTGAAAGGATGACGGATGCTTTACGGCGCTTTGAACGACCTGCACCTGTACCGCGGGATGATGCGCGGGCTGGACGTGCTGATCGATTGGCTTGACGGTAACGATCCGGCGGCGCTCGACTGCGGCTCACACGAGATTATGGGATCCAAGGTCTTCGCGAACGTGATGGAGCCGACGACCCGTCCGCTCGAGGGCGCCCATTACGAGACGCACCGCCGCTACCACGACGTGCAGATCGACGTGCGGGGCAGGGAGGCGTTCATGGTCGCGCTGGGCGAGACCACGCCGGTCGAGCCGTTCAACGAGGCGGACGACTTCGAGCTCGTCGATGCCGCCGCAGGCATCGAGGGCGACCTGGCCGACGGCAAGTTCGCCCTGTTCATCGCCGGCGAGCCCCACATGCCCACGCTGCAGTACGGCGACGATGGCGCCCAGTCCATCAAGAAGATCTGCTTCAAGATTCTCGCCGACGAGTTCTGGGATGAGTAAATTTCTGAAAAGTAGTCCCAGCTCTTGCGTTCACAGTCGTTTGGCCGTACTATAACCAATCGTCGGACAAGCGCGTCCGACCGAATGACAAGCCAACGTGGCTCAGCTGGTAGAGCAACGCACTCGTAATGCGTGGGTCAGCGGTTCGAATCCGCTCGTTGGCTCCATCGTACTTGAGAGGGTCCCTGCAAAGGGGCCCTTTTATTATTGGAAGAGATGGCGGATTCGAACCGATGAGGTCGCGAGGCTGAGCAAATGCGTGAGCATTTGCCAGCGAGCGTGCGAGGGGCGCGAATGCGCCCCGAAGCTGCGGACGCCGCAGGCGGATGCGAATCCGCTCGTTGGCTCCATCGTACTTGAGAGGGTCCCTGCAAAGGGGCCCTTTTATTATTGGAAGAGATGGCGGATTCGAACCGCACATTCTTCTACTCGGGGGTAAAAGCGTCTTTTCACCGTCATTTCAAAACGGAATAGATTTCGTTAATGGGTGCGGTTCTCACGTTTTGCGTTGCAGCTCGTGACAAGATGTCGGTACGTGATGCGGAGCACGGGGGGAATGACCGCTAATAGATACCAGTGCGCCGTTCATCACACACCTGTAGGTTCTATGGATACACAGGATGTTCACAACCTGCTATTATGAGTGGTAACGCTGTCAACTCCCGAATTTCGTCATTGCGGTTGTAAACCATTAAACATGCTGGTACCGATTTCAGATTCAGGTGGACGGTAGGTAATTCCATGTGAGCGGTCCATTCATACCGCCCGCTCGAAAACACAGGGAGAACACGTCAACCACTGCTAGAATAGAGGACACGTCATGTGGTTACTACCAGTTTATTGGGTTAGGCAGGGCGGCAACGGCGCCCATCCCAAAGAAAGGCGGAAGTAATGGTTGGTTTCATTCTCACGGGTCACGGTCAGTTCGCGAACGGCCTTGCCAGCGCCATCGACATGGTCGCAGGCGACCAGCCCGCCTTCAAGATCGTCCCGTTCGAGGGTTCCCAGGCTGCCACCTATGGTGACGAGCTCCGTGCCGCCATCAGCGCCATGCGCGACGAGACCGATGGCGTCCTGGTGTTTGTGGACCTCCTGGGCGGTACGCCGTTCAACCAGGCCATGATGATCTCTCAGGACATCGCCGACGTCGAGGTTGTCACGGGCACCAACCTGCCTATGCTCATCGAGCTGCTGCTCACCCGCGGTGCCGGCTCCTCGCTCAACGAGCTCGCCGACCAGGCGGTCTCCGTCGGCCAGATGGGCATCGTGCACAAGGCGCTCGAGGCCGCTCCTGTCGACGACGAGGACGATGACGAGGACGGCATTTAATGGGGGAGAACTTCTGGCAGAACGTTCTTTCCTCGTCGGTGGCGCTTCTCATACTTTTCGCCATCATGGGCGTGGTGTACCTCATCTGGTCCCAGGTTGGCGCCAAGAAGAAGCGCGAGTACTTCAAGGAGCTCCACACCGAGCTCGCCCCCGGTCAGGAAATCATGTTCGCCGGCGGCATCTACGGAACGATCAAGAGCATCAACGGCGATAAGGTCGAGGTCAAGGTTCGTTCCGGAGCGGTATTGGACGTTTCGCGCTACGCCATCCAGCAGATCGAGGGATAGGCGTTCATTCATTCGGTTCTTCTCAGAGGCGGTCATACGCCCAAGCGATAGAACATCGTACGTATAGGTCCATTTGGCATTGACGAAAGGATGCGTACCAACATGGCAGAGCCCAACATTCTTCTCACCCGCATCGATAACCGCCTGATCCATGGTCAGGTCGCCACGCAGTGGAACTCCACGCTCGGCGCCAACCTCATCCTCGTTGCGAACGATGAGGTTTCCACCAACACCATGCGTCAGAACCTCATGAAGATGGCGGCCCCGGCCGGCGTCGCCACCCGTTTCTTCTCGCTGCAGCACACCATCGACATCATCTCGAAGGCGTCGCCCAAGCAGAAGATCTTCATCGTGGCCGAGACTCCGCAGGACGTGCTGACGCTCGTCAAGGGCGGGGTGCCTATAAAGAAGGTCAACATCGGCAACATGCACATGTCGGAAGGAAAGCGGCAGGTTGCAACGACGGTCGCCGTGGACGACGCCGACGTCGCCGCTTTCAAGGAGCTTCAGGATTTGGGGGTGGAGCTGGAGATCAGGCGTGTCCCGAGCACGCCGGTGGAGGACACGGACAAGCTCTTCTCGTAAAGGCCCAGTCCGCATCCTCGGCGCACCGGTTCGCATGTGGCCTGGTGCGCATGTCGTATTAGTTCGTAATGAACATCTTTGAAAGGAGGAGCATAGATGGACGTAACTCCTGTTCAGGTCTTCTTGGTCTTCTTGGTCACCTTTGTCGCGGCTATCGACCAGTTCGACTTCCTCGAGTCGCTGTATCAGCCCATCGTCACTGGCGCCGTGATTGGTGCGATCCTCGGTGACATCAACACGGGCCTCATCGTCGGCGGTACCTACCAGCTGATGACCATCGGTAACATGCCGATCGGAGGTGCCCAGCCGCCTAACGCCGTCATCGGTGGTATCATGGCCGCCGTGTTCGCGTGCACGCTGGACATGGATCCCGACATGGCCGTTGCTACTGCGATCCCGTTCGCGCTCCTCGGCCAGTACGGCGTGACCCTGTTCTTCACGCTCCGTGCTCCGCTGCTTGAGTTCTTCCGTGGTGCTGCCGAGAAGGCTGACACCAAGGCGATCACCAAGTGGACGATTGTCTCCGAGGTCATCCTCGGCCTGATCTTCGCCGTGATCGTGACCCTGTTCTTCATCGGCGGTCTGGCTGTTGGTCAGCAGATCGTTGACGCCATTCCCGATTGGCTCAACACCGGTCTGTCCCAGGCTGGCAACATGATGAAGTTCGTCGGCTTCGCCATCTTGCTCAAGATCATGATGAATCGCGATATGTGGGGCTTCTTCTTCATGGGCTTCGGCCTCGCCCTGATCGCGAGCAACATCGAGGCCATCGCCGGCCCCGCGCTGCTTATCCTCACCCTCATCGGCTTCGGCATCGCTTTCTGGGACTTCCAGCAGCAGACCGAGCTGAAGGGCGCTGTTGCTGACGGAGGTGACTTCACTGATGGCATCTAATGAGTTCGTCGTCCCCGAGCGCTATGAGGATCTGACTCCTGCTCCGCAGGTTGACCAGAAGACTCTGAACCGCATGGCCCTGCGCTCCTGCTGGCTCCAGTCCTCGTTCAACTACGAGACCATGCAGTCCGGTGGCTGGCTCTTTGCCATGATCCCCGGCCTGGAGAAGGTCCACACCAACAAGAAGGACCTCGCTGCGTCGATGTACCACAACTTGGACTTCATCAACACGCACCCCTTCCTGGTGACCTTCGTTATGGGTATCGTTCTGTCCCTCGAGCAGAACAAGGTCGATACCCAGACCATCCGCGCCGTCCGTATTTCCGCTGCTTCGCCTCTGGGCGGCATCGGTGACGCCCTGTTCTGGCTGACGCTCGTGCCCATCACGGCCGGCATCACCTCCAACATGGCTATCGCGGGCAACATCGCGGCCCCGATCATCTTCCTGGTGATCTTCAACCTGGCTCAGTTCGCGTGCCGCTTCGGCCTCATGAACTGGTCCTACCGTGTCGGTACCGGCGCCATCGACGCCCTGACGGCCAACATGCAGGCGTTCACTCGTGCCGCCTCCATCCTGGGCGTCTTCGTCGTCGGCTGCCTGACCGTCACCATGGGTGCCACCCAGATCAACCTCACGATCCCCAACGGCACCACCCGTGGCCTCGTGGCCCACACCATCGTCGTTTCCAACGAGGATGCCGAGAACTTCGCTGACCTGGCTGTCGACACCGACACCGCCGAGGCTGGCTCCCTCGCCATCTCCGATATGGACGGCAACCCGCTGACCGCTGCTGACGCCGACGGCAACGCCGTCGAGACCGGCATCGTCGACCTGGGCAACGGCATGAGCTCCGTGACCTACGGTGAGGTTACCGAGACCCCGGTTTCCTACTCCGTGGCCTCCACGCTCGACTCCGTGCTGCCCAAGCTCGTCCCGCTCGCGCTCGTGCTTCTGCTCTACTTCCTGTTCGCGAAGCACAACTTCACGCCGATCAAGGGCATCATCCTGCTGCTCCTCATCGGTATCGTGGGCGCCCTCCCCATGATCAACCTCTGGGGTTAAGGACGGTTTAGCTGGAGCGCGTCGCGCTAGCGCGCTCCAGCACACATTGAGTTCGATGTGAACGGCCGCGACCCGCACGCGTTGAGGGACGCGGCCGTTGTTCTATCCATTCGCGGAGAATGTTCGGGCAGATCCCCTTGTTTGCAAATGAAGAGATCTGTCCGAGCCGTCTCGAGGCCAAAGTAAGGAGGAGAGCGCCTATGGCGATCGCCGCGCGCAAGCAACCGCTGTACGACCAGTTGGTCGACATCCTTACAGAGAAAATCGAGCACGAGTACCGTCCGGGCGACCTGCTGCCCTCCGAGCGCGAGCTCTCGAAGTACTACGGCCTTTCGCGCACGACGGTGCGCCTTGCGCTCCAGGAGCTCGAACGGCTGGGCTTGGTCGTTCGCCAGCACGGGCGCGGCACGTTTGTGGCCGACCGCTCGGTCCAGGCGACCAACCTGTCGCAAACCTACAGCTTTACCGACCAGATGCGCGAGATGGGCCGCGACCCCTCGACGACTATTCTGGAGTTCGCCGAGATCGATGCCGACAAGAACCTTGCGGAGAAGATGCGCGTGCGCATGGGCGACAAGCTCTTCAAAATCGAGCGCCTGCGCTGCGCCGACGGCATGCCCATGATGGTCGAGCGCACCTACATGCCCGTGCGCAAGTTCATGTTGCTCAAGCGTCCCATGCTGGAGCACGCTTCTCTCTACACCGTTATCGAGCAGGTCTTTCACGAGAAGATCCGCGTTGCGGAAGAGGAATTCTTCGCGAGCATCGCGCGTCCTGTCGACGCCCATCTGCTGGGTATCGGCGAGGGAGCTCCCGTGCTCGACCTTGTGCGCACCACCTACGACGTCGGCAACGAGATCATCGAGTACACGCTGTCCGTGGCACGCGCGGACCAGTTCAAGTACAAGATCTTCCACTACCGGGCCGAATAGGGCGCTGTTCATCAGCGTCTCTGCGGGAGCCGATGGGCCGCGTGCCGCTCGGCTCCCGCAGGGGCACTTGCATCCAACTGAGTCGCGGTGCTTGGGCATCGTGCCGCTTGGTGCAGGACCCTTGTAGTCAGGTTTCGGTGCTTTTGGATGGAAAGAGGCCAAAAGCAGGTAAAACAAAGGAGTAGGGTATGTTCGAGAAGGACCTCGAGGAGCTCAAGTCCCTGGGCGCCCACATCACCACCGCCGAGATCAAGCAGCAGCCTGAGCTGTGGCGCGATGCCTTCAACATCTACAAGGAGAACAAAGCGGCTGTCGAGGAGTTCCTGGCCGACCTCAAGGCGCTCGGTCGCGTGAGCGTCGTATTCGCAGGCGCCGGCACCTCCGATTACGTCGGCGACACCGTGGCGCCGTATCTGCGTCACGCGGGCGACACCGATGCCTTCGACTTCAAGCCCATCGCCACGACCGACATCGTGTCCGCGCCGCTCGACTTCCTGCGTCCCGAGGACCCGACCGTGCTCGTGTCCTTCGCCCGTTCCGGCAACAGCCCCGAGAGCTTGGCTGCCGTGGACGTCGCGCGCAAGGTCGTCAAGAACATCAAGTTCCTGAACATCACCTGCGCCCCCGAGGGCAAGCTCGCCGTCGAGTCTGCCGATGACCCGAACGCCTACACCATCCTCATTCCGCGCGCCAACGATCAGGGCTTCGCGATGACCGGCAGCTATTCGTGCATGTCGCTCATCTCCATGCTGCTGTTCGACTGCTCTGACGAGGACCAGAAGGCCGCTTGGGTCGAGACCGCGGCCAAGATGGGCGAGGAGGTCGTCGCCCGCGAAGCCGAGATCGCCGACTTCCTGGCCTGCGACTTCAACCGCGTGACCTATCTTGGCTCCGGCTCCTTCGGCGGTCTCGCGCAGGAGGCTCAGCTCAAGATCCTCGAGCTTGCGCACGGCCTCGTTGCCACCTCGTGGGACACCTCCATGGGCTATCGCCACGGGCCCAAGTCCTTCGTCGACGACAAGACGCTCGTGTTCGTGTTCGTGAACAACGACGCCTACACGCGTCAGTACGACCTCGACATCCTCGAGGAGATTGACGGCGACGGCATCGCCATGAAGACCATCGCCGTCCAGCAGGCGGGCGAGACCGCGTTCGACAACGCCTCGTTCACCTTCGAGGGCTACGAGGCTCTGCCCGAGGGCTACCTGGCCCTGCCGTTCATCATGGTCGGCCAGACCGTGAGCCTGCTCAACTCCGTGCGTGTGGGCAACACGCCGGATACCCCGAGCCCGAGCGGTACGGTCAACCGCGTCGTCAAGGGCGTCACCATCCACGAGTGGGCGTAAAGGAGCAACCATGAGCACGTTTGCAATCAAGGCCGACCGCTTCGTCCTTCCCGGGGCAATGATGCAGGGCGGCTACCTCACCATCGAGGACGGCGTGTTCGGCAGCTGGTCTGCCAACGAGCCGGCGTGCGAGATTCGCGACTACACCGGCTGCACGGTGGCTCCGGGCCTGGTGGACACGCACATTCATGGCTTCTACAACCATGCCACCACGGACTGCGACCCGGCGGGCATCAACGCCTCGAGCGTTGAGCTCGCGCGCCGCGGCACCACGGCGTGGATCCCGACCACGTTCACCGACGACCCCGAGCGCATCGGTCAGCAGTGCGCCGCCATTGCCGAGGCCGACGAGACCCGTGGCGATGACTTCGTCGGTGCACGCATCCCCGGCATTTACCTCGAGGGCCCCTTCTTCACCATGAAGCACGTGGGCGCCCAGAACCCGGCCTATCTCATCGAGCCCACCGTCGAGGTCTTCGACATGTGGCAGGAGAAGGCTGGCGGCCGCATCGTCAAGAGCGCGCTTGCTGCCGAGAAGGAGGGCGCGTGCGGCTACATCTCGGCCCTCGCCGCCAAGGGCGTCGTGACCTCCATCGGGCACCCCGCCGCCCCCTACGCCGCACCGCTCGCCGCTGTGCACGCCGGCGC
>CALULJ010000042.1 GCA_944321445.1 uncultured Collinsella sp. | reverse complement strand
GTTCAAGGTGGCGGGGCACCCGGTCGCAGTGGCGAACGCCACGCCCGAGGCCGCTGCTGCTGCACGCTGGCACATCGGGGCCTGCAAGGATGACGCGGTCGCTGAGGCCATCGAGGCGCTCGCGGCAGGGGAGTGGCCGTTTACCGCGTAGCGGATGCCGGCTGGCGCGTCAAAGGCAGAATCGTCCGTGTGAATTGCAGGTATTTGCAACTTGTAGACCCCTGGGAATCAGCGTTTGGAAAAACACCAAAAAGAGTCGTTTGAATCCTGCGGAAAGGAGTCCTGCGGGAGCGCGGTGCATGCCCTTTTTTCGGGGTCCAGATTTCTGTCGCATATAAGTTGGAAAAACCTGCAACGCGAGGGCGTTGGTTTGCCGCAGGCACAGAGAAAAAGCGGGGAGGCACGCCATTGTGCGGCGCGCCTCCCCGCTGTGCTGGTTACGGATGAAGCGCTGAGGTTACTCTTTGATCGGAGCGATGCCCACGGCGTACAGCGCGCCGAACATCACGAACATGAGCGGGGCCATCGACGCCGCGTAGACCACGATCACCGTGGTGATCGCGAGCCCGTCTTGCGTGCCGAACGAAAGGACGGGAGCGACGGCTGCGATGAACAGGGCGAGCACGAGCGTCGCGGGGATGAAGCACATGGTCTTGGTGGTATTGGTGACATGGATGCGCTTGAGGTACACCACGATGAGGCCAATGATCGCCCCGATGGCGTAGAGCAGGATGGGCGCGGAGACGACCATGCCCACCTGCAGCATCGGTGTTGCCTGCGCTATGTCTGCAGGAGCGTTGCCGCTCAGGTTGTACCACGCCAGAAACGCGATGCTGATGGCGGCCATGACGAGCCAAAAGATGAAGTTGCCCAGAAACGTCGACTTCTGCATGACGGACTTCCTTATCGGGAACAGCGGGCGCAGCGCCGCGCGAACGGTCGGTACAAAACAGTATACGCGCACGTTCGGCCAGCTTGATATGCACAGGAGCGTCTTGTCGCGCAGACCAGCTTTCTCCGTTCAGGAGGTGGTCTGCGTGCCTTGATCGCATCAGGCGGGCAGGAACTTCACCGCGCACAGCACCACGAAGCCCGCCACGATGAGCGCGGCGATGCGGTCGAGCGACTGCGGGCGGATGCGGTCGAGTGCCCGTTCGGCGGCAGGATAGACTACCCACGTGTAGAGCGTCGCCACCGCGCCCAAGGTAAGGTCGTTGACGAGCCATGCCTGCCCAAGCACGTTGAGGGGCAGCTCCGAGTTGTCCCACAGCGGGTAGACGCCCAGCGCGTTGGGCTGGTTGAGCATGAAGCCCATCACGAGCTCCATGAGCATGCACGCCACGGTTGCGATGACAAAGAACGATGTGACCGCGGAAAAGCGCCCCTTGCAACGGGAGCGCAGCTCGTCGCGCACGGGCACGAGCGCTACGCTGCACACGGTCGCACCCACGCCATAGACCAGGAAGGGGTAGAACGGGTCGTCCCATACGAGCGATTCGGGGTCGACGATGCCGAACTGGTCCATGAACAGGCAGTAGGGGATCTCGATCCAATGGCCGATGACGCTCAGCACGCAGAAGTACAGCGCGAGGTTGCGCCAGAAGTGCCGGGAGCGCAGTCGCTCAAGAAGCTGCGCCCACCGCGTGCCCTCGTTTGTTCGAGGAGTCCCATCAGCCCGAGAGTCCATCGAGGAACCCCATGAAGATATCCGTGCCGCCGCCCGTGGAAACGCCGGGCATCAAAACGTTGATGTAATACAGGAACCACAGTACCGCGAAACCCACGATAACGGCGACGAACACCACGTTCATCACATCGTTGGTCGTCTTGGAGAAGAGCGTTTCGAGGCCCGGGTAGATGACCCAGGTCATAAGGGTTGCCACCAGGCCGAACGCGACGCCGTTCTGCAGGCAGATCTGGCCCATGAAGTTGCAGAACATGTCGCGGTGGTCCCACAGCGGCAGGCTACCGTCGGGCAGGGGCTGGTTGAGCATGAGGCCCATGGCGAGCTCGATGCCCGTGCACACGAGCCCGTTCGCGACGAAGCTTGCGAGCAGCGGCGCCACGGTGCCGTGCAGGCGGCGCTGCAGCAGGCTCTTCAGTGGGTAGAGCACGAGCACGCAGGCGACGGCACCGAACCCGTAGACGGGAAACGGGTAGAGCCAGTCGCTCCAGATCTGCGATTCGGGGTCGTAGATGCCCGGAAGGATGCCGAGGCGGATGAACGTGCAGTAGCCAGCCTCCAGCCAATGGCCGACCACGCTGAACACGCAGAAGTACATGATGAGGTTGCGCTAGAACGCCCAGGTGCGCGGACGGAAGAACCCCGCCTCGCGCTCGCGATCGGCGCGGGCCGCCTCGAGCGAGAACGGCCGGTCCAGCTGCGCGCGCACGCGGTGCGAAGTCGCGAAGTAGTGGATGAGGAAGATGTCGACGATCGAGAGGACGATCTGGTCGGGCAGGCTGAAGGCGCCCGTCGCGATGTTGTAGACGCTGCCCGAAAGGATGTTGAACGCGCAGCAGCAGATCACGACGGCGCGCGTGACGCGCGCGCGGCGCCATATGAGCCAGAAGAAGACCCCGTTGAAGACGAGGTTCACGTAGTCGAGGATGTCCGCGTAGTCCATCGCATGGCTGTCTTTGATCCAAAAGACCGTGACTGCGAGCGTGATGGCGATGTTGAACGCCAGAAGAACCTGGATGACGCGGAGGAATCCAAGCTTGCGGGAATCTGCGTAGTCGAGATTCAAGGGGACAGCCCTCCCCTGCGCCGTGCGCGGCGAGCCGCGCGTTGCCGATGCGCCCCATTATAGGGTCGCGGCGGCGGGGGACGCGCCCGCGCCCCATGGATGTTGCCGGCCTGTATACGGCGGCGCCGCATGGCCGCGGGAGCGTTTGCGGATTCGGTCGGAGCCCGTTTACTTTCGGTGAGCCTGGGGGCGCCACATGCGCCCCGGCGCGACTGACAAGGAGGCTTTGGTATGGCGGAAACGGTCGATGCGAAGGTCAAGCAGGCGCTCGATGCCCTGAGGGAGCGCCCGGAGGCGCTCGAGGGGGTCGATGCCGCCGATGCGGGTGCCCTGGCCGCGGTCGCGCTCGATCTCGGCATCGAGCTCGATGCCGAGGCCTCTGGGCAGATCGCCGCCCTGATCGCGCAGGCGAGTGGGGCCGAGGGGGAGATCGATGACGCCGCGCTGGCGGGCGTGGCGGGTGGCATCGCCTGGGGCGAGGTGATCGATAGGGTCATCGGCGGCCTGGTCTAGCGGTCGCGCCATAATCGACCTTGGGCGGAAGCGCGGGCGGCCTTCGGGACCGCCTGCGCTTCCGCCGTTTTCGCGCGCAGGCGGCCGGCGCCGCGCGCCTAGCGGTCGTCGTCTCTGCCCGAACCCGATTTCGCCTCGTCCAGATAGCTGTAGAAGCTGTACTTGGAGATGCCGAAGAACTCGCAGGCCTTCTGGCTCGACTTGCTGATGAGGAAGGCCCCGCGCTCGTCCAGATAGCCGATGGCGCGCACGCGCTCCTCCTTGGTCATGAGGGCCGCCGGCTTGCCCACCACCTGCTCGCACTCGCGGAACAGGTCGTCGAGCAGGTCCCCGATGTTTTTGGCGATGGGCTCGGGCTCGCTGGAGTTGCCGGTCCCGATGAGGCTACCCAGCGTGCCCGCGAAGGCGGACATGAGCGTGATGTCGAAGTTGATCGCCAGGATGCCGCACGGCCAGCCCGCGTCGTTGCGAATGAAGATGGTGCTCGACTTCAGCAGCTTGCCGTCGGAGGTCTTGGTGAGGTAGGGGGGACGGTCCTCGAGCTTGTCCGGCGCGTCGTGCATTGCCTCGAGCACCACGTGGCTCGGGCCGTCACCTAAGTGCCGTCCGCTCACGTGGCCGTTTTCGATGGCGACGATGGAGTAGTCGATGTCGTCGGTCTCCAAGTCGTGGACGACCACCTCGCAGTTGGGACCGAACTGCAGCGCAAGGCCGCGTGCGAGACGACGGTAGAATTCTATCTGAGCGGAAGTCATATAAGCTCCTTCCAAACTTTTTGTTAGGTTTATCGTGACATAACGACCCGCTCGACACAAACGTCCCTGAAAAATACCGTTTACCGGCTATTTTCGACCGTCTATGAAACCTGACGATCTGTATGGACTTTCCCCTCTCCGGTGTGATAAAAACTTCTTAGCAAAACTTTTTGTTTGGTGTCCAGATAAAAGGTTCGTTTTGTCCGCTTAGGACTATCCGCTCAGGATAATAAACGGAACCGCGTATCTCGCACACCGGCAAAACGAGCTAAGGAGAGAACAAAAAGCATGGCCGATAAGATCAAATGGGTTGCGAACACCATGCCCAAAAGCGATGACGCTCACCTGGGCATCATGTCGCTCGAGCACGTGGCTTCTGCGCGTGCGTTCCACGAGAGCTTCCCGCAGTACAGCGTGACGCCGCTCGCGAAGCTCGATGCCCTCGCTGCCGACCTGGGTCTGGCGAACCTCGCCGTCAAGGACGAGAGCTATCGTTTTGGCCTCAATGCGTTCAAGGTGCTGGGCGGCTCCTTCGCCATGGCGAGCTACATCGCCCAGAAGACCGGCAAGCCCGTCTCCGACATGACCTATGACTACCTCACGAGCGACGAGCTCGCCCGCGACTTCGGCCAGGCCACGTTCTTCACCGCCACCGACGGCAACCACGGCCGCGGCGTGGCGTGGGCTGCCAACAAGCTCGGCCAGAAGGCCGTCGTGCATATGCCCAAGGGTTCGGTGAAGAGCCGCTTCGACAACATCGCCGCCGAGGGCGCGCAGGTGACCATCGAAGAGGTCAACTACGACGACTGCGTCCGCATGGCCGCCGCCGAGGCGGAGGAGTGCGAGAACGGCGTCATCGTCCAGGACACCGCCTGGGAGGGCTATGTGGACATCCCCAGCTGGATCATGGAGGGCTATGGCACCATGGCCTCCGAGGCTGCCGAGCAGTATGCCGCCGCGGGCGTCGAGCGCCCCACGCATGTGTTCGTGCAGGCGGGCGTGGGCTCGCTGGCGGGCGCCGTGGTGGGCTACTTCGCGAACCTGTTCCCCGACAACCCGCCCACGTTCGTGATCATGGAGGCCGACGAGGCCGCGTGCCTGTACAAGGGTGCCGTGGCCGGTGACGGCGAGCCCCGCATCGTCGACGGCGACATGCCCACCATCATGGCCGGCCTCGCTTGCGGCGAGCCCAACATTCTGGGCTGGGACATCCTGCGCAACCACGTGTCCGTGTTCGTCGCCTGCCCCAACTGGGTCGCCGCGAAGGGCATGCGCGTGCTGGGCGCCCCGCTGTCGGGCGATCCCCGCGTGATCTCCGGCGAGTCCGGTGCCGTGGGCGCGGGCCTCATCGCCACCCTCATGGAGTCCGATGAGTACGCCGACCTGCGCGAGGCCATTGGCCTCACCGACCAGAGCTCGGTGCTGCTCTTCTCCACAGAGGGCGACACCGACCCGGTTAACTACCGCAAGGTGGTCTGGGACGGCGCCTATCCCTCTTGCTAAAAGGCGCCGCGCAGCGGCGCGCCATCTTCCCATCCAGCAACGAGAGAAGGTGGCAGATCGATTGAGTTGCAACGAACGGTGCCCGGTGGAGCATAACCACGACTGAGGTAACCGTGCGAAGGTCCGCCCATATTCCCTCGCGCGCAGTTCCGCAGCGCGCAGCGCGAGGACTGTTTGAGCACGTGGGAATATGGGCGGGCCGCCCCAAACGTTTACTTACCCCAGAGAGAGGATCTGATATGACCAAGGAACTCGACTTCGACGCCATCAAGCAGGCAGCCGCTGCCTACGGCCCCGACATGACCGCCTTCTTGCGCGCCATGATCAGCCACCCGTCCGAGTCCTGTGAGGAGGGCGAGGTCGTCGCCTGCATCAAGGCCGAGATGGAGAAGCTCGGCTTCGACAAGGTCGAGGTTGACGGCCTGGGCAACGTCATCGGCTGGATGGGCGAGGGCGACAAGATCATCGCCATCGACTCCCACATCGACACCGTGGGCGTCGGCAACCGCGACAACTGGACCCATGACCCCTACGAGGGCTACGAGGACGACGAGGTCATCTACGGCCGCGGCGGCTCCGACCAGGAGGGCGGCATGGCTTCCGCTACCTACGCTGCCAAGATGATGAAGGACATGGGCCTCATCCCCGAGGGCTACAAGATCATGGTCGTCGGCTCCGTCCAGGAAGAGGACTGCGACGGCATGTGCTGGCAGTACATCGTCAACAAGTACTTCAACGGTCCCGAGGATGCCCGCGAGAAGATCGAGTTCGTGATCTCCACTGAGCCCACCGACGGCGGCATCTATCGCGGTCACCGCGGCCGCATGGAGATTCGCGTGGACGTCCACGGCATCTCCTGCCACGGCTCCGCTCCCGATCGCGGCGACAACGCCATCTACAAGATGGCCGACATCATCGCCGACGTCCGTTCGCTCAACAACAACGGCTGCGACGAGTCCACCGACATCAAGGGTCTCGTGAAGATGCTCGACCCCAAGTACAACCCCGAGCACTACATGGACGCCCGCTTCCTGGGCCGCGGCACCTGCACCGTCTCCCAGATCTTCTACACCAGCCCCTCCCGCTGCGCCGTCGCCGACTCCTGCGCGATCTCCATCGACCGCCGCATGACCGCCGGCGAGACCTGGGACTCCTGCCTGCAGGAGATCCGCGACCTGCCCGCCGTCAAGAAGTACGGTGAGGACGTCGAGGTCTCCATGTACATGTACGACCGTCCCAGCTGGAAGGGCACCGTCTACGAGACCGAGGCCTACTTCCCCACGTGGATCAACGCCGAGAACGCCGCTCACGTGCAGGCGCTCGTCGACGCGCACCACGCCCTGTACGGCGATGAGCGCATCGGTGTCGAGCAGTCCATGGACAAGCGCGCCGGCCGTCCGCTGACCGACAAGTGGACCTTCTCCACCAACTGCGTGTCCATCCAGGGCCGCTACGGCATCCCCTGCGTCGGCTTCGGCCCGGGCGCCGAGAGCCAGGCCCACGCTCCCAACGAGGTCACCTACAAGCAGGACCTCGTGACCTGCGCCGCGCTCTACACCGCCGCGCTCAACCTCTACGACCCGTCCAAGAAGACCGGCGACGTCACCGTCTTCCGCGCCGGTGCTACGGATAACGACATCCAGTAGAGCCCACTCGACCAACACGGAGGCCCGCGCGTTTTCTCCCATGCTTTTCCGCGCGGGCCCTCCGGTTGATTCCCCGTGACGCACTTCTCCCCAGGGGAGAAGCGCGTCGATGACATCGTGATCCATGACGCACTTATCCTTTGGGGAGGAGCGCGTCACAAGAAGAGAGAGGAAACATCATGGCCAAGTCTTTCAATGAGCTGCTCGAGGATCTGTCCGGCCTCGACTTCGCTGGCATGTATGGCAGCGATTTCCTGCACACCTGGGATAAGTCCACCGATGAGCTCAAGGCCCTGTACGCCGCCGCCGCGGCCCTGCGCGACCTGCGCGAGCGCAACATCAGCCCCAAGATTTTCGACTCCGGCCTGGCCGTGTCGCTGTTCCGCGACAACTCCACGCGCACCCGCTTCTCCTTCTCCAAGGCAACGAACCTGCTCGGCCTCGAGCTGCAGGATCTTGACGAGAAGAAGTCCCAGATCGCCCATGGCGAGACCGTGCGCGAGACCGCGACCATGATCTCCTTCATGGCCGACGTCATCGGTATCCGCGACGATATGTACATCGGTGCCGGCGACGCCTACATGGCCGAGGTCGCCGAGTCCGTCGAGGAGGCCTACAAGGACGGCGTGCTCGATCATCGCCCGACGCTCATCTCCCTGCAGTCCGATTCCGATCACCCGACGCAGTCTTCCGCCGACATGCTCTACCTCATCGAGGAGTTCGGCGGTCTGGAGAACCTGCGCGGCAAGAAGGTTGCCGTGACCTGGGCCTACTCGCCCTCGTATGGCAAGCCGCTGTCCTGCCCGCAGTCGCTGATCACGCTGCTGCCCCGCTTCGGCGTCGACGTGACGCTCGCTCACCCCGAGGGCTATGACCTCATGCCCGATCTGGTCGAGAAGGCGAAGGGCTACGCCGCCGAGTCCGGCTCCACCTTCAAGCAGGTCGGCACCATGGCCGAGGCTTTCGAGGGCGCGGACATCGTCATCCCGAAGAGCTGGGCGCCCTATGCCGCCATGGAGAAGCGCACGAAGCTCTACGCCGCCGGCGACGACGAGGGCATCAAGGCGCTCGAGAAGGAGCTGCTCGCCCAGAACGCCACCCACATGGATTGGTGCTCCACGCGCGAGCTCATGGCCAAGACCGCCCATGGCGACGATACCATCTACATGCACCCGCTGCCGGCCGACATCTCCGGTGTTTCCTGCGAGCACGGTGAGGTCATGGCCGACGTCTTCGACATGCACCGTGTGGGCATGTACAAGGAGGCCAGCTACAAGCCCTACGCCATCGCTGCCATGATCTTCCTGCAGAAGGTCAAGAACCCGGTCGAGACCCTGCGCGCCATCGAGGCCGCGGCCGCCCCGCGCTGGAACCAGCAGTAGGCATTTCCGGGGCCGTATGGCGGGGAGGGGAGCCCCCTTCCCGCCCGATGCGGGCCCGGTCTGCAAGGTTGACCTTTGCCTCCCTCTTTTCCCGTGGGTTTGCTCCTTTTCCCACATCTTTAGCGATCTTGCAGACCCGGTCCGCATCGGGCGGCCCCGAATCCTTTCAATCCGTCCTCTCTCGCGGCAGCGCCCGGGCGGCGTGAGCGTTAAGCGCCCGGGCGCTGCCGCCGTTTCGAACCACATCGCGAAAGGTGAAATTCATGTCTCGTCGTATTGTTGTCGCCCTGGGCGGTAACGCCTTGGGATCGAATCTTCCCGAGCAGATGGCAGCGGTCAAAATCACCGCGCGCGCCATCGTCGACCTCATCCAGGAGGGCAACGAGGTCGTTATCGTGCACGGCAACGGCCCGCAGGTGGGCATGATCGCCAACGCGATGGCCGAGCTCACGCGCTCCAACCCCGAGAAGTACATCCCGTGCCCGCTGTCGGTGTGCGGCGCCATGAGCCAGGGCTACATCGGCTATGACCTGCAGAACGCCCTGCGCGAGGAGATGCTCAACCGCGGCATGAACAAGGGCGTCGCCACCGTGCTGACCCAGATCCAGGTCGACCCCGCCGACCCGGCGTTCGAGAACCCGACCAAGCCCATCGGCCCGTTCATGAGCGAGGAGGAGGCCGACAAGCTCACGCGCGAGCGCGACTACGACTTCATGCACGACGAGAAGAAGGGCTACCGCCGCGTCGTGGCGAGCCCCAAGCCCGTCTCGATCGTGGAGCTCGACACCATCTCCGCGCTCGTCGAGTCCGATCACGTGGTCGTCTGCTGCGGTGGCGGCGGCATCCCCGTCATCCCGACCGAGGGCCATCACCTCAAGGGCGCGGCAGCGGTCATCGACAAGGATTTCGCGGCCGAGAAGCTCGCCGAGCAGCTCGATGCCGACTCGCTCGTCATCCTGACGGCGGTCGAGAAGGTCGCCATCGGCTTCGGCACCGACCACGAGGAGTGGCTGGACACGCTGACGCCCGAGCGCGCCAACGAGCTTGGCGAGGCTGGCGAGTTCGGCACCGGCTCCATGCTGCCCAAGGTCCAGGCTGCTACGGCGTTCGTCGAGAGCAAGGAGGGGCGCACGTCGCTCATCACCCTGCTCGAGAAGGCCGCCGACGGCCTGGCGGGCAAGACGGGCACCACGATCGCCCGCGCCTAACATTTGCCTCTCCTTCCCATGGATACCCCGTGCGCGCGGGGTATCCTTTTTGTATAGCAAGGGCATGCTGGCGGCTGTGTTGACGCCTGTGGATAGACGGCTTGAGGGGAGAGCTCCGTGCGGATCGGTTGCGTGGTCATGGCATCGGGCGAAGGCAAGCGCTTTGCCGCGGCGGCCGGTGTGCCGGGCAATAAACTGCTCGCGCCGTTGGCGGGCGAGCCGCTCGTGGTGCACACGGTGCGTTCGGTGCCCGAGCCCTTTGAGGTCGTGGTATCGACCCGGTGGCCAGCGGTCGCCGACGCGCTGGGTCCCTTGGGCGTGCGCGTTGCGTTGCACGAGGGGCATCTGCGCAGCGACTCGGTGCGTGCGGGCCTGCTTGCGGGTGCGGACGCATGGGATGGCTGCTTGTTTCTTCCCGGCGATCAGCCGCTGGTGGGGAAGGAGAGCTTTCGGGCTCTTGCGCGCGCATTCGAGGCGGATTCCAGCGCTCCCGTGCGCTTGGCGTGGCAGGGCGCGTCGGCGAGCCCCGTGCTGTTTCCACGGCGGCTGTTCGCACGGTTGCTTGCGCTCGACGGCAAGCAGGGCGGCGCCGCGCTGCTGCGTGATGAGACTCGCGTCGGCCTGGTCGAGGCGGCGGGCACATGGGAGCTGCTCGACGCGGACACGCCTGCGGAGCTGGCGCACATGGAGGCGTTCCTCGCGAGCACCTAGGCGCACCGGGGCGGTGAAACGCCCGATGCTGGCGCTTTGGCGCCGCGCCTGCCCGCGCGCGGTAGGGCTGTGGCACAGTTCTGGCATCGGATGTTTTATCGAACACGAATAGTTGAGGAGGCACAGCGCATGATCATCATCAAAGGTGGCGCCCTGGTGTGCCCGGACGGCCTGCGTCGGGGTGATATCGCCCTCGATGGCGGCACGATTGCGCACATAGCGGCGCATATCGAGCCCGCGCCGGGCGATACGGTGGAGGACGCGAGCGGATGCTGGGTGTTCCCGGGCTTCATCGATGCGCATACGCATCTGCAGTGCTGGACCGGTATGGATTGGACGGCCGACAGCTTCGAGACGGGCGCGCGTGCGGCGGCATGCGGCGGCACCACGACCATCGTGGACTACGCGACGGCGGACCGCGGCGTGACCATGGACGAGGCGCTTGACGAGTGGCATCGTCGCGCTGACGGAACCTGCACGGCCAACTACGGCTTCCATATGGCCATCGCGGAATGGGGGCCGGACAGCGCGGCACAGATGCGCCGCATGCGCGATGCGGGCGTGAGCTCGTTCAAGACGTATCTGGCCTATGACCACCTGAAGCTCACCGATGCCGAGACGCTGCAGTGCCTGGAGTGCGTGCGCGACCTGGATGCGGTGCTGTGCGTGCACTGCGAGAACGGCGACGTCGTCAACGAGTTGCAGCACGAGGTGCTGGCAGCGGGCATCACGGGCCCGGAGGGGCATCCGCTGTCGCGCCCCGCCGAGGCCGAGGCCGATGCCGTCTCGCGCTTGCTGTATCTTGCCAACATCGCGGGCGCCAAGGTGAACGTGGTGCACCTGTCTACGAAACTGGGCCTTGAGGTCATTCGCGCCGCGCGCACCCGTGGCCAGCAGGGCATCTTCGTGGAGACCTGTCCGCAGTATCTTACGCTCGACGATACGCGCTACCTGGAGGCGGGCGAGGACGGTTTTGCGGGCGCGAAGTACGTGATGAGCCCGCCGCTGCGCAAACCTGCCGATATCGCCGCCCTGCGCGATGCCGTGCGCGCCGGTGAGGTCGACTCCATTGCCACCGATCACTGCTCGTTCAACCTGCATGGACAAAAGGACCGCGGCGTGGGCGATTTCACCAAGATCCCCAACGGTGGGCCAGGCATCGAGCACCGTCCCGCTGTGATGGCTACGACGTTCGAGGGCGAGCTTGGACCGATGGAGCTCATGCGCCTCATGAGCGAGGGTCCGGCACGTGTTTTTGGCATGTGGCCGCGCAAGGGCAGGCTCGCAGAAGGGGCTGATGCGGACATTTGCGTGTGGGATCCCTCTGCACGCTGGACCATCAGCGCCGCCACGCAGCAGCAGGCGGTCGACTACACGCCCTACGAGGGCATGGAGGCACACGGCAGCGCGCACCTGGTATACGTGAACGGCGTGCTCGCCGCGCGCGACGGAGCTCCGACAGGCGAGAAGCCCGGCACCTACGTGCGCCGATCATAGCGCTTCGCCGCAGCTTGCCGCCCGACGACTGGGATTTCCCGGTCGTCGGGCGGACGGCGCGTGATTCCCTGCGACAGGTCGTGTCATTGTAGACAAATTGGGTCGATATGCATTGTTGGAAAGCGAGAAGGCTAGAAATCTCAGGCGTCCCGTTACGTGAAAGGGAGAGATACTCGACCGTCGAGGTGGTTATTCCTGGGAAAACACTTCGTCGAGGTCCACTTCGTTGACGAAATCAACTTTTTTGGCCGTGAACCCTTGTCAGCAGGGGCTGCCAAAAAAAATGCAAATCGACCCAATTTGTCTAGCCCCCCTTAAAAGAGGGGGCGGCGGGCTTCAAGCTTTCTATGCGAGGCGACAGAGCGCGCCGCTGCGCAGGCTGCCGGCATAGACCGGGCAGTCGATGACGGGGATGAGCGCTCGGGCGAACGCGCGCGCCGCCTCGAGGGATTCGGGGCTTTCCGCCTGGTTCACCACGACGAGGTCATCCGGCATGCCCACAAGCCCTTCGATGCAGATGCCCGCCGCCACGAGCTGGGGCGTCGCAGGCTCGTAGGCGGCGACGCCGGTCATGCGACGAAACTCCTGCGGACGGTGGACGGCATCGTACACCGGCCGACCGAAGCCCGATGCGCCCACCACGTAGATGACGCGGGCGCATCCCTCGGGAATGACCGGTTCGTATTCGTTGTGCGCCTTGAACGGCAGGCCGCGCGACCCGTCGGCCTCCACGAGCACGTGATCAGCCGCGGCGGCGAGCTCGCTCCAGGAGGCCTTGGGCGCGCCGAGCTTGCCCGTCGTCTGGTCGAGCGTGCCTACCTGCACGATGCGATCGTCGCTTGCGTCGACGCGCTCGACCAGCGGAATGCCCGATGCGGGGAACATGTGCGTCGAGGTGGCGAGCATCGCCCGGTGTCCGCGTTCGGCCAGGCCGCGCCCGCCTGTCGCGAGGAGCGTCGACTTCCCACCGCCGCCGATGACGGCGGTGATGCCCGGGACGGTAGCGAGGATATCGGCAAGGTTGACGAGGTCGCTCATGGCGCTCCTTTCTGCACGCTGCAGGTCTATACGACACGGTACCATGGAGTTGTGGCGGCGGTGAGGTGCTTGCGGCTGCTACAACGATTGAGTGAAAGGACAGACATGCTTGCATATATTCGCGGCGCCGGTGACCTGGCGACGGGCATTGCGCTGCGCCTGCATCGCGCGGGAATCCAGGTGGTGATGGCCGACATCGCCGAGCCCACCTGCATCCGTCGCACCGTTGCGTTCTCGGAGGCCATCCGCTGCGGCGAGGCCGTGGTCGAAGACGTCCGTGCACGCCTGGCGGCCAACGCGGATGAGGCCCGCACGATTGTTGCGACAGGTGATATTGCCGTGGTCGTAGATCCCGATGCCCACATGGTCGCCGACCTGACGCCCGACGCCGTGGTCGATGCCATCTTGGCCAAGCGCAACCTGGGAACGACGATCGATATGGCCCCCGTGGTGATCGGTGTCGGCCCCGGCTTTACTGCGGGCATGGATTGTCACGCCGCCGTGGAAACCAAGCGCGGCCACTACCTGGGCCGCGTGCTGTACACGGGCTCGCCCATCGCCAACACGGGCATCCCCGGCATCATTGCGGGCGTGGGTGCCGAGCGTGTGCTGCGCGCACCGGCTGACGGCCCCTTCGAGTGCGTGCGGCAGATCGGCGATATCGTGCAGGCGGGCGAGGTCGTGGGGCGCGCTGCGGGCAAGCCCATGCTCGCGACCATCGACGGCGTGTTGCGTGGCCTGCTTGCCCCGGGCGTTCCGGCGCACGAGGGCATGAAGGCGGGCGATATCGACCCGCGTGGCGACGCATCGTTTTGCCGCACGGTGTCGGACAAGGCGAGCGCCGTGGGCGGTGGCGTTCTCGAGGCGCTTTGCCATTTTGCCCATAAGCAGGAGACGCAACAAACGATTGAAGGCTGACCATGAACAAGATCGAGATCGTTGACCGCGTGCTCGCGGCGCTCGATGCGCACGAGCATGCCGAGGTCGTTATCGTGACCGGGGCGCATGGCTCTTCTCCGCGCTCCGCCGGGGCGTGGATGGCGGTGTTCGCAGACGGGTCGTTTGCGGGCACCGTGGGCGGCGGCCGCGTTGAGGATCTGGCGCTCACGGAGGCTGCGGAGCTGCTTGCGGCGTGCGAGAGCCGCACCGTGCGCTATACCATGGGCGGCAAGAAAAGCGACACCGGCATGATTTGCGGCGGCGCGATCGATCTGTGCTATGCGTTTGTGGATGAATCGGTCCGCGACGTGCTCGAGCGGGAGCGCGGGATTCTGGCTGCGCGCGCAGAAGGCGTTTTGGCAATCGATCTGACGGCATTGGGGGAGGGCGAATCGGACGGTGCGATTCACGGCGCGGAATCCGCGCGCACCATATCCGGTCCGCTTGCCTGGACAATCGAGCACCCCGAGCACCAAGCGGGCATTTCGGCGGGAGTCGCAGAAGGCAGGTACCTTGAGCCCGTCTGCCCGGAAGGCTTCACCTACATCTTCGGCTGCGGTCATGTGGGCCGTGCGCTCGCGGGCGTGCTCACGGCGGCAGGATTCGAGGTTATCGCATGCGATAACCGTTCGGCGATGCTCGAAGAGCACCTGCTACCTGGTGTGCACGAGCGCCGTCTGGTCGACTACGACGATCTATCCGCGACGTGTGCCATCGGTCCGCGTGACCTCGTGGTATCTGCCACCTCGGGGCACGGGAGCGATTACGCCGTGGTCTCACAGGCGCTTGCGGCCCATCCCTCGTATCTGGGCTGCTTGGGGAGCAGGAAGAAGACGGCGTTTGTGCACGGAAAGCTAGCAGAAGACGGCTTTGCGTCCGATGACATCGAGCGCGTGCATATGCCCATTGGTCTTTCCATCCATGCCGAGACTCCCGAGGAGATCGCGGTGAGCATCGCCGCGCAGATGATCGACCACCGGCGCACCGTGCTGTTCTAGCGACAAGATGGCGCTGGGTTCAACCTTGTCTGGAGCCGTGCGTCTTTTGTATCCAACATATGCGGACCCCCTGCAGACTATGGCCAAACCCACATCTAGAAGCCGAATCCGTCATCTAGATGTGGGTTTGGCCATAGTCTGCAGGGGGTCATTGCTGTAAAGGCAGTGAGGCGAGCGCCCCTGTGGGGTCAGATGGATGTCCTCTTGGGGAAGACGGACTGCCTCCACCCGGCTAATCGTTCCCATGTCCGACATGTACAATAGGGCAAGAAACTTCGGGGGAGCCGGGAGATCGGTCGATATGTTTTGCACGCGATGCGGAAGCCAGATTGCAGACGATGTGAAATTCTGCACGAACTGCGGTGCGCCCGTCGAGCGAGTCGTTCCGCGGGAGGCCGTGGCACGTGGCTCGGAAGCAGCGGGCGTCGCCGATGCCGTAGATGCCGCCGAACCGACGGTCCCCCACACTCCGGCGTCGGGAGGTGCAAGCGCAGTCGGGTCGGAGCGGGCTCCGGCGTCAGCGCCCGGCAGCCTGCCCGGGTCCACCGCTGTGCAGCCGCCGGTCGTGGTCGCCCCTAAGCCCGCAGCTTCTGCTGCTTCCGGGCGCGAAGAGCAGCCTGCTGCACGCAAACGTCCCATCGGCGCCATCGTGGCAGCAGCTGCGGCCGTCGGCGTCCTTGCCGGCGTGGGCGTTGCCGCCGCACTGACCGGTGGCTTTGGCCTCATCCAGCCCGCAGGGCAGCAGGCGGGCTCGGCAAAGGTCGAGGTGGCTGCATCCGAAGAGCCCAGTGCCGCCGACGGGGAGGCGGATGACGCTCCTGCGGAAAACAAGGACGTGACGACGCCCGCCGACCAAGGCGGCGAGCCCGCTGCGAAACAGGAGACGGGCGCGGTGGACAGCGCTGCTGCGCCTGCTCCCGCTGCCACCACCGTGTCGATCGACCTCAACAACGAGGCGGACCGCCGCGAGCTCAACGTCAACCTGTCGAACTTCACCGAGCTCGTTGCCGGCCTTAACGCGCACGACCATTTCTGCCGCGACGATGCGCTCACCGACGAGATGCGCGTGAAGCTCATTCAGCTCATCCAGTACCACGTGGCGTACAACAATCTGCGCGAGCTCCAGAGCGTCCCTGCCGATGACCCGCTGAATGGCCAGTTCTCCATGCGCATCAAGGCAGCGGATTTCAACCGTCTGCTCAACACCTTGGTGGGCATGACCTTGAGTGAAGCGCAGATGGCCTACGACAACAACCCCGGCGAGACCCAGCAGCCCAATGCGGACCGCGGTTTGGTGGAAAACGGGTACTTCTATTACACCTACGAGACTGGCGTTGCTTGGGGCAGTCAGGGCATCGCGCACGCGACGTCCGTCACGGATCTGGGCAACAACCGCTACAAGGTGGCGTTCGACGTGTACAAGCCGGGCAAGGACCTGCTCCCCAGCAAGATCAAGCACGAGACGTATGGTTTGCCCAAGGACCAACTGTGCGAGCGCATCGGTGCCACAGGGGTCGCGTACAGCGCGTCCGCCATCGTCGACGTGACGCGCGCGGCGGACGGCACGCTCGACGCGGTGCTCTATCAGATGAACTAAGAGCGGAAAGCGGCGGGGGAGTGCGAAGCCGCACGCTGCGCGCTCCTGCGCCGTGCCGCAAATGTGGATTTCCGCAGCACGTAAGGTTCTTCTGGCAATTCGTCGAACATGCGCGTATCATACCGACTCGTATTGCCCGGCTCCTGCCGGTTTTTCGTTGTGCCGATACGCCATAGTCGGTGCAAGCGCGGCAGGAGGCACGAGGACAGCGACGCGCGAGGTCGAGCATACCGACCGGCAAGCGCCGAGCCTAAGCCCCGTGCTTAAAACCCCGAAGGAGTTGAACATGGCAGAGGAGAAGTACGTCCCGCGTCTGAAGACCAAGTACGTCAACGAGGTCAAGCAGCAGCTGCAGGACAAGTTCCAGTACAAGAACGTCATGATGATCCCGAAGTTCGAGAAGATCGTCGTGAACATGGGCGTCGGCGAGGCCGCCACCGATTCCAAGGCTATCGAGGGCGCCGTGCGCGACCTGCGCACCATCACCGGCCAGCAGCCCATGGTGACCCGCGCTCGCAAGTCCATCGCTTCCTTCCACCTGCGCGCCGGCATGCCCATTGGCGCCAAGGTCACCCTGCGCGGCGACCGCATGTGGGAGTTCTTCGATCGCCTGACCTCCGTGGCGATCCCCCGTATCCGCGACTTCCGCGGCATCTCCCCCAAGAGCTTCGACGGTCGTGGTAACTTCTCCATGGGCGTCACCGAGCAGCTCATCTTCCCCGAGGTCGACTTCGACTCCGTCGATCGCACCCGTGGTATGGACATCACCATCGTGACGACCGCGAAGACCGACGAAGAGGCCAAGGCCCTTCTGGACGCCTTCGGGTTCCCGTTCAAGAAATAGGTACATCTGCTCCGGCTCCGGGCGGTGCGCACACGGCGCGCCGCCCGTCCGGCGCTTTGATACACATATGTGAGGAGGAAATAAGTGGCTAAGACATCGATGATCGTCAAGCAGCAGCGTAAGCAGAAGTTCTCCACGCGCGAGTACACCCGTTGCCAGCGTTGCGGCCGTCCGCACTCGGTTTACCGCAAGTTCGGCCTGTGCCGTGTCTGCTTCCGCGAGCTTGCACTCAAGGGCGAACTTCCCGGCATCAAGAAGGCCAGCTGGTAAGTCACTGCCAGCGCACGCGGAAGGGGATTCCGCGCTGCACGGAAGATCGTGTCAGCCGGCTTGTCCGCTATGGGTGGATGAGAACCGCTGGCACAGGTTCATCAAGAACGAAGGAGAATCTGCATGAACGTCACTGACCCGATCGCAGATATGCTTACGCGCATTCGCAACGCGAATTCTGCGAACAAGGCCGAGGTCTCCATGCCGAGCAGCAAGAAGCTCGTGGAGATTGCACGCGTCATCTACGAAGAGGGCTACATCGAGGGTTACACGGTCGAGGATACCGTCCCCCAGAAGACCCTCCACATCACCCTGAAGTACGGTCCCAAGAAGGCCAAGGTCATCAACGGCATCAAGCGCATTTCCAAGCCTGGTCTGCGCAAGTACGCCGGCGTGGCCGACCTGCCCCGCGTCCGCGGTGGTCTTGGTACTGCGATTATTTCTACCAGCCGCGGCGTTATGACCGACCGCGACGCCCGTGCCACGGGTGTCGGCGGCGAGATCATCGCCTTCGTTTGGTAACGGTTTCGGCGAGTAGAAGGAAAGGATACACCCGTGTCTCGTATCGGTAATAAGCCTGTCCAGATTCCCGCTGGAGTCAATGTGACAATCGACGGCACCCACGTCGCCGTCAAGGGCCCCAAGGGCACCATTGAGAAGGACTTCTACGAGAAGCTCACCATCAGCGTCGAGGATGGCGTCCTCACCGTCTCCCGTCCCGACGACGAGCGTGAGACCCGCGCCATGCACGGCCTCACCCGCGCCCTCATCCACAACATGGTCGTGGGCGTTTCCGAGGGCTTCACCAAGTCCCTCGAGCTGGCCGGCGTCGGCTACCGTGTCGCGCTCAAGGGCGACACGCTCGACCTCTCGCTGGGCTATTCCCACCCCGTGCTGTACAAGGCTCCCGAAGGCATCACCTTCGAGGTGCCCGACAACACCCACATCCATGTGAAGGGCATCAGCAAGCAGCAGGTCGGCCAGGTTGCGGCCGAGATCCGCTCCAAGCGTCCGCCCGAGCCTTACAAGGGCAAGGGTATCCACTACGTCGGCGAGCACATCCGTCGCAAGCTCGGTAAGGCTGCCAAGTAGTAGACGTTTAGCGCCTCATCCAAGACCAGTACCCCGTCAGGTGCTGGCACATGACTTCGAAGGAGTTTTTCATGGATAAGCAAAAGGCGAAGAGGGCTGGCCTCAAGCGCCGTCAGCGTCGTGTCCGCGGCAAGATCTTCGGCACCCCCGAGCGTCCGCGCCTGCGCGTCACCCGCACCAACGCCAATATCTACGCTCAGATCGTCGACGACACCAAGGGTCACACCCTGGTTTCCGCCTCGACGCTCGAGAAGGAGTTCGAGGGCATGACCACCTCGAACAAGGAGGCTGCCGAGAAGGTCGGCGAGCTCGTTGGCAAGCGCGCCATCGAGGCCGGCATCGAGGCTGTCACCTTCGACCGTGGCGGCCGCATCTATCACGGCCGTGTTAAGGCCCTCGCCGATGGCGCCCGCGCCGCCGGCCTGAAGTTCTAGGAGGTATGTAGCTATGGCTCGTAATCAAAAGCAGCAGCGCGAGGCCTCCGAGTTCGAGGAGCGCGTCGTCTTCATCAACCGTGTTTCCAAGACCGTCAAGGGTGGCCGTCGTATGTCGCTCGTGGCTCTGGTCGTCGTCGGTGACGGCAAGGGCAATGTCGGCCTGGGCATGGGCAAGTCCGCCGAGGTGCCCCTGGCCATCTCCAAGGCTTCGCTCGACGCCAAGAAGAACATGTTCCACGTGCCCGTGACCGAGGAGGGCACCATCCCCCACGAGGTCATCGGTCACTTTGGCGCCGGCCGCATCATCATCAAGCCCGCTGTCGAGGGTACCGGCGTTATCGCCGGTGGCGCTGTGCGTCCCCTCTTCGAGCTTGCCGGCATCAAGAACGTCCTGTCCAAGTCTCTCGGCACCGATAACGGCCTGAACATCATCAAGGCTGCTGCCGAGGGTCTGAAGGAGCTCTCCAGCCCCGAGGACGTTGCCGCTCGCCGCGGCCTCACCGTTTCCCAGCTGTTTGTCGGGAAGGAGAAGTAGGCATGGCTAACACCATCAAGATTATGCAGGTCCGCAGCATCAACGGCTGCAAAGAGGACCAGAAGAGGACTGTCCGCGCCCTCGGTCTGCACCGCATCCGCGAGGTGCGTGAGATCGCCGACAACGAGAGCGTTCGCGGCATGATCTTCAAGGTCAAGCACCTTGTCGAGATTGTAGAGGAGTAGCAATGCAGCTTCATGATCTTCGTCCCAACGCGGGCTCCACGCACAAGCGTAAGCGCGTTGGTCGCGGTAATTCTTCCGGTGGCGGCACCTACGCCGGCCGTGGTCAGAACGGCCAGGGTTCCCGTTCCGGCGGCACCAAGGGTGCCGGCTTCGAGGGCGGCCAGACTCCGCTGGCCATGCGCCTGCCCAAGCTTCCGGGCTTCCGCAACCCCCGTCGCATCGAGTTCTCTCCGGTGAACGTCTCCCGCCTCGAGGCTAAGTTTGAGGACGGCGCGGTCATCGACGGTGCTGCGCTCAAGGCTGCCGGCATCATCAAGAGCGAGTTCGAGCCCGTCAAGGTGCTCGGCAATGGCGATCTTACGAAGAAGTTCACGGTTAAGGTCGACAAGGTCTCGGCTTCCGCCAAGGCCAAGATCGAGGCCGCGGGCGGAAGGGTCGAGCTCCCGTGCTAACTGGTCTTAAAAACGCATTCCGAATCAAGGAGCTGCGCGGCAAGATCATTTTCACTATCGCCATGCTCGTGCTGTACCGTATCGGTGCGCACGTTCCCGTGCCCGGCATCCCCTTCCAGGAGATGCTGGGCCTTTTCCAGTCTGCCGGCGATTCCATCGCCGGCGGCGCCATGGCGCTTCTGAACCTGTTCTCGGGCGGCGCGCTGTCCTATGCTTCGGTGTTCTCGCTGGGCATCATGCCCTATATCACGAGTTCCATCATCCTGCAGATGCTCCAGGCTGTTGTGCCTTCTCTGCACGAGCTTGCGCGCGAGGGTGAGGTCGGTCAGACCAAGATCACCCAGTATTCGCGCTACCTCACCTTGGGCCTCGCGATTCTCAACGCCATTGGCTATCTGTTCCTGTTCCAGAGCTTCGGCATTTCCTTCCACGGTGCCGGCGCTCCGGAGATCATCCTCGACATCGCCGTCGTGGGCACGCTCGTTGCGGGCGCCATGCTCATCATGTGGATCGGCGAGCTCATCACCCAGCGCGGTATCGGCAACGGCATGAGCCTGATCATCTTCGCCAACATCATGGCGGGTCTGCCTCAGGCGATCTTCCAGTCCGTTTCCGATGGTGGCACGGCGGGCCTCATCCTCACGGCGATCATCGCGGTCATCATCATCGCGGTCATCCCGCTGATCGTGTTCGTTGAGCGTGGCCAGCGCCGCATCCCCGTGCAGTACGCTAAGCGCGTGGTGGGCCGTCGCATCATGGGCGGTCAGGCTACCTACCTGCCCATCAAGGTCAACACGGCCGGCGTCATCCCCATCATCTTCGCCAGCGCGCTGCTGTACTTCCCGGCTCAGCTCGCGGTGTTCTTCCCGGGCATCGGCTGGGTCCAGGCCGTTGCGGGCGCTCTCTCCTCCGGTTGGATCAACTGGATCCTCAACGTGGTCCTCATCGTGTTCTTCGCGTACTTCTACACCTCCATGGTGTTCAACCCTGACGACACGGCCGAGAACCTCAAGAAGCAGGGCGGCTTCATCCCCGGCGTTCGTCCCGGTCGCGCCACGGCCAAGTACATCAAGAACGCGCTGAACAAGATCACCCTGCCCTCTGCGGTGTTCCTTGCGTTCATCGCCATCGTGCCCTCCATCGTCTTTTCCTTCACGGGCAACCAGCTTATCCAGGCTTTCGGCGGTACGTCGATTCTCATCATGGTTGGTGTTGTGATGGACACGATTTCCAAGGTTGAGAGCCAGCTCAAGATGTACGATTATGACGGGTTCTTCAAATAAGTAACACGTAAGGAGTCAGCCATGAATATCGTGCTTTTGGGTGCTCCCGGTGCTGGCAAGGGTACACTTGCCCAGCAGCTCGTCGCCGAGTACGGCGTCGCGCACATCTCCACGGGCGACCTGCTCCGTGCTGCCGTGAAGAGCGGCTCTGAGCTTGGCGTCCAGGCCAAGAAGTACATGGATGCCGGAGAGCTTGTTCCCGATCAGCTCGTGATCGACCTCGTGAAGGAGCGTCTGGGTGCCGACGACGCCCAGAAGGGCTTCATCCTCGACGGTTTCCCGCGCAACACCATGCAGGCCGTGACTCTGGATTCCGAGCTTTCCGGCATGGGTCGCGAGCTCGAGTGCGCTCTGCTGGTGGATGTCGCTGCCGACGTTATCATCGGTCGCCTGTCCAATCGTCGCGCCTGCCGTGATTGCGGCTACACCGGTACCTCTGCCGATGCGACCTGCCCCAAGTGCGGTGGCGAGATGTATCAGCGCGACGATGACAAGCCGGAGACCATCGCGAACCGCCTGGACGTCTATGAGAAGAACACCGCGCCGCTGGTGGAGTACTACCGCGGTCAGGGTAAGCTCAAGATCGTCGACGGCACCGGTGCGATCGACGATGTCTATGACCGTGCGAAGGAAGTTCTCGGTCTATGATCAAAATTAAGTCTGCACAAGAAATCGAGCAGATGAAGAAGGCTGGAGCGCTGTCTAAGATGGCGCTCCGCCGCGTTGGGGCCATGGTGCGCCCCGGCGTCTCGACCTTCGAGCTCGATCAGCTCGCGGAGCAGATCATCCGCATGCACGGCGGCATCCCTGCGTTCAAGGGCTACGGCGGGTTCCCTGGAACCATCTGCGCCAGTGTGAACGACCAGGTGGTGCACGGTATTCCGAACCCTGATG
>CALULJ010000041.1 GCA_944321445.1 uncultured Collinsella sp. | reverse complement strand
TTCCGATCTGTCGACCAAAAGTGGCCCGCCCCCAATTTGTCATGCATGCCGCCACGCTTTCACGCTAAGCGCCCCACAGACTGCGGATCTTATCCAAAAAGACACTCGCTGCGGGCGAAAACTCCTGGTAGCGCTTCCATGCAATCATAATGTTGGCATGCATGGGCGGATCGAGCGGCCGAAACGCCAGCCCGCTGCCCGCTGAAGTATCCACGATGTCCTCGAGACTCACCACGTAACCCACGCCACGCCGGGCGAGCAGCGCGGCGTTGAACAGCAGATTGTACGTGGCGACGATGTCCAGCTCGGCGAAGTCGTGCTTGAACCATCTGCGCATCTCCTGGCTGGCCTGGCGCGAGAAGATGAGCGGCCGGCCCAGCAAGTCTTCGGCGCGGATGACGTCGAGATGGGCCAGCGGGTCGTCCTCGCGCATGAAAACGCCCCAGGTGTCGCGCGCGGGCAGCTCGATGGTCTCGTAGCGCGAAAGATCGGTTTGCCCAATGAACACGCCGAAGTCGATGCGGCCGGTGTCCAGGCGCTCGCCCACGTCCTCGGCGTTACCGCTGAACAGCGAAAACCTCAGCAAGGGATAGGCCTCCTGCAGCTCGGCGATCGCATCGGCGATGAGCGCCATGGCCTGCGTCTCGCCGCCGCCGATGCGCACCTCGCCGGCAAGCGTGTCGGCCGACACCAAAAACTCCGACTCCGTGCGGCCCACCAGGTCGACGATCTCCTCGGCGCGACGGCGCAAACGCATGCCTGCCTCGGTGAGCTCGATGCGCCGGCTCCCGCGCTCAAAGAGCTTGCAGCCCAGCTCGTGCTCCAGGTCCTGCATCTGGCGCGAAAGCGAAGGCTGCGAGATGTGCAGCACGTTCGCCGCGCCCGAGATGGTCCCCTCGCGGGCAACCATCAGGAAGTACTGCAAATGGCGAAGCTCCATAGCGCGGCCTTTCTATGCGCTCGAGGTATGGATTGCGAATAAGTATACGCGTGTCGCGTGCCCGCGAGAGGTGAGCGCTTGTTCCGGCTGTTATCGAGGCGGCTGCATGGTCATGAGGCCGCGGCGCTTCGGGGTCCGCGCTGCAGCCCTGTCGGTAGCCTGTCCTCGCACGGGAAATCATGATATTCCGTAGGTGGTAAAGTTATTTATCTGGTAGAACGCTAAAGACATTGTCGGAATATCATGATTTTGCTGCGACATATCGGCGCTTCGTTCGTGAGACCCGGCGCGTTGCACTATTTATGGCAGCACCGGCGGGCAGTGGGCTCGTGAGGTTCGACATGCCACTCCTACGGGAGCTCTTGATGGAAGGGTGGGGCTCGTCGCGCAAAAGAGGATCGATCGGCAAGCTCATCGATGAGCACTCTGAGTGGGGGAACCGCTTCGTGGAGTCCCTCTCCAGGGACATGCGAGTGGCGTACCCGGGCATCAAAGGCTTTTCGGTCCGCAGCTTGAAGTACATGCTCAGGCTTGCGCACGAGTACGACTTCGAATTTGTGCAGCAGCTTGCTGCGCAAATTCCCTGGGGCCATACGATGTACCTGTTCGACAAAGTTGGGGATCGAGATGAAGGATCTCTTTCGCTTGTCGCGATGAAATAGCAAGAATAGTAGGAGAAGCGCCCGCCACCCTTTCTGTGGGTGGCGGGCGCTCGCTGTGACTCTCCGTTAAACGACCGTCTGTGCCTATAGCTCAGCCCCGTTCGTCTCGATTACATGCCTATACCAGGCAAAGCTGTCCTTCGGAATGCGTGCCATCGAGCGGATGTCCTCCTCATCGCGGTCGATGTACACAAAGCCATAGCGCTTGCCGTAGCCTTGGTGCGTGCTCACGAGGTCCATGAAGCTCCAGGGGCAGTAGCCGATAAGGTTCACGCCGTCGGTGAGCGCCAGCTGGGCCTGCTCGAAGTGCCGCCGCAGGTAGTCGATGCGGTACGGGTCGTGCACGCGGCCGTCCGCCTCGAGCGTGTCGCGTGCCCCAAGGCCGTTTTCGGTGATGAGGACGGGCAGGCCGTAGCGGATGGCAACGCGGCGCAGCGTCGTGCGCATGCCGATGGGGTCGATGATCCAGCCGTACTCGGTCGCGGTGAGGTGGTCGTTCGCGCCGGAGCGGTATACGCCCTCCTCGCCGAGCATGACCTGCTGGTCGCCGGCGCGCGCGGCGCGGTCGGTGCCGTCGTTTTTCGGCGCGGCGACGGTGGCGGTGGCGTAGTAGTTCACGCCCAGGTAGTCGGGCTTGGCGGCGGCGAGCAGCTCGGCGTCGCCCTCCTCGAACACCGGCGTGCAGCCCTTCTCCTCCATATACGCCCAGGCGATGGGGTTGTAGCGGCCAAAGCATGCCACGTCGAGGTAGTTCCAGCAGCGGATGGATTCCCAGTTATCGGCGGCAACCACGTCTGCTGGGTCGCAGCTTTGCGGATAGATGGCCGTGATGTTGGGCGCCGGACCGATCTTGGCATCCGGCCACATCTCGTGCAACATGAGCGTCGCCTTGGCGCTCGCCACGAACATGTTGTGGCTTTGCTGGTAGAGCTCGGGCGCCTCGGGCAGGCGTCCGGGATTCATCGCGTTGGGATGGATGACCATGACATTCTGCTCGTTGATGGTGAGCCACATCTTGATGCGGTCGCCCAAGCGCTCGAACAGCACACGGGCGTAGCGCTCGAAGGCGTCGACGGTGGCGCGATTGGCCCAACCGCCGCGCTCGTGCAGCGCGAGCGGCAGATCGAAGTGGAACATCGTGGCCACGGGCGTGATGCCGTGGGCGACCAACGCATCGACCAGGCGGTCGTAGAAGGCGAGGCCCTTCTCGTTCACCTGGCCGTCGCCGTGTGGGATGACGCGTGACCAACTGATGGAGAAGCGGTACGCCTTCAGGCCCAGCTCGGCCATGAGCGCGACGTCCTCCTCCATATGATGGTAGTGATCGCTCGCGACCTTGAAGCCGGTGATGCCCGCGGGCGGCGTGTGCAGGTCCTGGACGGACATGCCCTTGCCGTCCTCGTTCCAGGCGCCCTCAACTTGATAGGACGAGGTGGAGGCGCCCCAAAGAAAATCGCTCGGGAACGGTTTGGGATGCCGGTAGAACATAAGCGCTCCTTTTGGTTGAAGATGAAGCGGGCGAGAAGCAAGCCTCCTTCGCCCGCGTGGGGTTATTTCCTCAGGGACAGGAGCTGATCACCGGCGGTGATGCTGCCGTCGGCCTCAAGCTCGATGGTGGCCCATTCGGCTGTGTTGGAGACAATCACCATGGTCTGGGCACTACAGCCCGCCTGCTCGATGGCCACCCGATCAAAGGTGCCGAGTTTTTGGCCGGCCGTTACGTGGTCACCCTGGGCCACTGTGATATCGAATGGCTTGCCCTCGAGGTTGACCGTGTCGATGCCCACGTGGATGAGGATCTCCGCACCGTCATCGGATGTGATGCCGATGGCGTGTTTGGTGGGGAACAGGACGGTGATAGTGCCAGAAACGGGGGCCACGATGGTGCCGTCGGTGGGGTCGATCGCGGCGCCGTCGCCCATCATGCGGCTGGCGAATGCCGCGTCGGAAGCTTCGCTTACAGGATGCGCAGTTCCGGTGACAGGGGAGACGATGCTTACGGTGCCTGTGGTGGTCTCGGCGGCAGGCGTGGGGGCGACGGGGGCGTTGGCATCTGCGCCAGCGGGCGCGTTCTTAGCTGCCTGCTCGGCGGCTTTGGCTTGTTCGCGATGATCGAAGATATTGCCCAGAACGAACGTCAGGATGGCAGTGACCACAGAGCCGATTACCATGGCGATGATGATGTTCACCATATGCATCATCGTGTCGTCGCCGATGTAAAGCAGGACTGCAGGCAGGCCGCCGGAGCCGGTGGCGAAGCGGTGCGTCTGGGAGAGGCCTGCATAGAGGCCGCCTGCCGCGCCGCCGATCATCGCGGCGTACAGCGGGTACTTAAGCGGCAGGTTGGTGCCGTAGAGGATGGGCTCAGTGATGCCCATAAAAGCGGTGATAGATCCGGGAAGGGCCGCCTCGCGGTGCTTGGGGTCGCGCAGCGAGACCACGAGACCCGCGGTTGCCTGGCACATGTTGGACACAATGTTGCCGGGACCCCAGATGCTGTCGTAACCGAGCTGTGCCATCTGCACAGGGCCGAGCGGCGCGATGCCGTTGTGGATGCCGAACATGACCATGATCGGGCACAGGCCGCCAATGAGGACAGCGGGCACCCAAGCTGCGTTCTCAGACAGGAACGTGAAGAAGACGGCGAGCCACTCACCCACGATATAGCCGATCGGGCCAAGCACGGAGAACGCCAGCGTTCCCATCACCAGGAAGGTAAGCATGGGCACGAACACGAGGTTCACCGCGTTGGGGATGTGTTTGTTGAGCCACTTCTCGACGAAGGACTGGACGAACACCACGAGAATGATGGGAATGACGCTGGAGCCGTACGATGCGAGCGTAAACGGGATGGCGCCGAAGAAGTTGACCGGGTCGCCCGCCGAAACGAACGCGCTCCAGGAGGGATGCAGCATCATGGCTGCCACCGCCGCGGCGAGAATCGGGTTGCATTTAAGCTTCTGTGCCTCGGTGAACGCAAGCATGATCGGCAGGAAGTAGAAGACGCCATCGGCGAAGATGTTCAGCATCTGATACGTCTGCGAGGCGGAGTCGATCAGGTTGAACACTACGAGCAGAGCCATAACCGCTTTGACCATACCGGCACCGGAAAGCGCGGGGATGACGGGCTGGAACGTGCCTGCGACGAAGTCGATCACCGCATCGAGCGGCTTTTTCTTCTCCTCCGTTGCCGGTGCCGCCTCTGCGCTGTTCGTGTCGACGAGTTTCTCGACCTCCTCGAACACGTCGGCAACATGGGGTCCGATGACGACCTGGAACTGCCCGCCGCCATGGATGACGCCCATGGTCCCATCGAGCGCGTTGATGGCGTCCTCGTCCGCTGCGCCTTCATCTGCAAGGATGAAACGCAGCCGCGTTACGCAGTGGTACGCCTGACTGACGTTTTCCTTGCCGCCCACGAGGCGCACGATGTCGCGCGCCAAGGGCTCATACTTTGAACTCATTGGTGCTCCTTCCCTTGTTTCAGTCGGGAGCCGAATGCACGACCAGTAGTGCTGCAGCAATTCTGGGGCTGTGCATTGGGCTGTTGACCAGCAGTTTAGGGAGGAGGCGAACGGATGGGGACGTCTGGGCGCACACGCGAAACAAGGTTTCGCGGCAAGCTCAGGGAAGGCTTGCGTGCGTGAAACTACGTGAAACTTGCGGCGCCACGGATGTTTGTTCTGCCGTTTGCCTGCGAAATCCTGCCGCTTGGCGTCTAGCGTTCGAACGATGCCCCAGGTGCTGCGGCACGACTCTGTTCGAGTTCGCGTCCGAAGTCGATCTTACGATCGAGGTTGTTTTGGTAATCGCGCGCAAAATAGCAGGAAAACAAGGCGTTCAAGATCAGTTGAATGGACATCTCCATGCCGAATGTTGCGATTTTGGAGTACAGGTTTTCGCGCGACGAGATGGTGAATGTGCAGCGAATGTTCCGCCGAATGTAGTTGTCTCCTTCTCCCGTGATGCCAATGAGCGGCACGCGACGTTCGATGAGCGCGGGGATGTGGACCATAGGCTCGTAGTCGGGGTTGTTGCCAGAATACGAGATGATGATGGCGCAGTCGCTTGGTCCCAGCGAGCGGGCGACAAGGCCGCGCTCGGCGCTGTTCACAACCGTGGCCGTTTTTCCAACGGTGAGCATCTTACGGCAAAACAGCGACCCCAGGTAGGTGTTGGGCGAAAGCGCAAATACCCAGACTCTGTCTGCCTGTTGAAGGTATCGCACAGCAAGGGCGAGAGCGCCGCGGTTAAGAAGGCGCAGCGTATCGGCCATGGCGTCATAGGCGACGTCCGCCACTGCGTTGACGACCTTCTCGTCAGAATCGTTCGCGTGGAAAGGGAAGTTGGGGTCGATTGCCGCCCCATAGTTTGCCTCGTAGCGCACCTCGGCCATGAAGTCGCGAATGAAGCCGCGCCAGCCCTCGTAGCCGAGGCTTTTGGCGAAACGGGTAACGGAGGCTTTGGAGACGAAGGTCTCTTGCGCAATGTCAGCGATGGTGTAGTCGGAGAGATGCGTGCGCTCGCGCAGGATGAACTCCCCGATTACGCGGCGCGTGTCATCGGACTGTCTGGTAATTTCCTCGACGCGGTGGGTGAGAAACATGGTGCCTCCCGTGCTTTGGGATGGAGTTGCCTGTCGGCTATGTTTCAGATTCTATAGCCTGATGACGTCCAGCAGCCGCCACGGTCCAGCGCTGCGGCCATCGGGCGCTTCGTCTGCGCGGGCCTCATCGAATGCGTAAACGCAGGTCGTGCAGTTGCCCCAGCCGGCATTGAGGACGGGCATGGGATCTTGGATGGCGCGCAGGAAGTTGAAGTTGGCGCCGCCGTGGCCCACGGCGAGCACGGTTTCGCTGTCAGGCTCGAGCATGATGTCGGTCAAGGTAGCGACCATGCGGTCGCGGACCGTATCCGACGACTCGCCGCCAAATTGGAGGTAGTAGGTCCGGCAGGCCTCGGGATCGTTCTCGGCGAGGAAGTCCTGCTGTGCTTCCAAGTCACCATAGAACATCTCGCGCAGGCCCTTGACGTGTGCATAGGGAAGATTGGGCTGACCGAGTTCGGCCAGGACAAGTTCTAGCGTATCTGCTGCGCGCTCGGCGGTCGAGCAGGCGGCGCGATCAAGGCGCACACCGCGTTCGCGCAGCTTGGCACCCATGGTGCGCGCCTGTTCGATGCCGCGCGCGGTGAGCGGCGAGTCGCACCAGCCCTGGATGCGGTGCTGCGCGTTGAACATGGTCTCGCCATGGCGCATGAGGTGCAGCGTTTTCATCGGTAAGGGGGCCCTTTCTTGCGTGGCGGGGGCGGTGTTTGGCATGCGATGGCACGTGCTTTGAGCCGAAGTGGATAAACGATTTAAAGCCTCGAGCACGCGCCAAGGTGGGTCCTAAAAATGCATAATCGACATTTTCATCCACTTTCCCCGCTGCCGCCTTATTTACAGTGCCACAACCTCGCCGGGCAGCGGCGCGAGCACGCGCTCGGGGTTCGTCACGTGGTCGGCAAGCACGCGCGGGTCGCCGTTGAACGTCGACCAATCCGGCGCGTCAACGGTGCCCCAGTGAATGCACAGTAGGCGTGCGCTCGGGTAGGCATTCGCGAGCTTGACCGCCCCGTCAAACGTGATGTGCCACTCGTTGTCGGAAAAATCGAGCATGATGAGGTCGGGTTCGGGCATCTCAAGGTGCTCCGGCAGCAGCTTGGAGTCGCCGGGCAGCCAAATGCTGCCGTCGGGCGTGTCGAACCAGTAGCCGCAGTAGTCCTCACGCTCCCAGGTGCGGTAGCCCCATTTCTTGGAATCGTTTTGCCAGTTGTGCCATGCCGGCGTAAGGCGTGCGGTCACGTTCCCGACCGTGAAGCTCTCGTCGATATCGTGGCCGATGCCCGGCAGACCCTCCTCGCGCGCCACGCTCGCAACGTACTGGGGCGCATGGTATGCCGGGCATACGCTAGCAACATCATGGCAGGTGGGACGGCTGAAGTGGTCGTTATCGATGTGCGTGATGAGGATGGCGTCGAGCTCTGGCACGTCCGCAGGTGCGATGGGCGCGTCGAACACTACGGGCATGTCGAAGCCCTCGAGCACGGGGTCGACCATGATGCAAGTGCCGCGAGCGTTCAGCAAAAAGCCCGCGCCGCCTAGCCACGAGATCCTCGTGACGTCCTGTGGGCCAAAGGCGTCGGCGGTAAGCGCGGCGGTTCCGGTGGGCACCGCCTGCCCCTTGTCGTTTGTACGTACGGTTGCGATGTCCATGCTGTTCACCTTTCAAGCTGTGGGCGCGATGCGCCCAAATTCGACAGATATCCCTGCACCCCGTGAGGGGCGTTTGCAGTTTGGGTTGTATCTGTGGCCTGTTCGCTTGCTGTGCACCCGGCAAGTTCGGGCAAGCGGACCGGTTATGCTGAGGACCTACGCTCCTACGGCGTAATGCGCTAGGCACATCCCGATGAAGTCACGCATCTCCTCGCGGAAGTCGACCGTGTGCCGCGTGATGCCTGCGAGTTTCACTGCCTCGTCTACCAGCGGATTCTCCTGGCACCAGCCGTTGATGCCCACGGCGTGGTAATAGACGGCGTTGAGAAGCTTGGATGCATGCGCGGCGTCACAGCCGAGGTTGCCCGCGAAGCGCGCGATCAGCTGGTCTTGGCCTTCGTAGTAGTGCCGCTTGAACGCGGCGAGGCGCTCGACAGCGGAGTTGGTCTCGATGATGGTGAACAGCAGGTCGCAATAGTTCAGATAGTCGCGGTGGCTTGCAAGCTGCTCGACCCACACCTCGGTGAGCACGGCGGGGGAGTACGTGCTGCCCGCCGGATAGGCCGTTAGCAGCGCGCCGTAGTATTCGTCCTGCTTTTCGGAGCAAATCTCAAGGAAGATGTCCTCTTTTGTCGTGACGTATTTATACAGGGCGGCGCGCGACCAGCCGAGTTGCTCGGCGATGGCCGCGAGCGTGATTTCGTGGTAGGGATGCTCGGCGAACAGCTCGTCGGTGACCCGTTTGATCTCGGCCATCCGCTGTTCTTTCTGTTCGTCGCTGCGCGCTCTGATGAAATCTGCCATATCTGCCTGCCGTCCCTGCCTGAGCCTGTTTCCAAAACTGTAGCAGGCTTTTCGTATTTGGCAAATAGGAAAATAAAATTCAGCAAATCTATTTACAAGTAACGAACCGTAGCGTAAATTAACCAAAAGAGACTAGGTTGCTTTTGGTTAGGAGGGACCATGGCGATTACGGCGAATCTGTACTACACGGGAACAAATGGCGCGGCGCGCAAGTTCGCCGAGGAGATGGAGGCGTCCGGCACGGCAGACGCCATCCGCGCTGAGGGGGGCAACATCCGCTACCGCTATTTCCAGCCGCTCGACGATCCGGAGACCATCCTGCTCATCGATGCGTGGCGCGACCAGGAAGCGCTTGACGTGCATCATGCTTCGCCCATGATGGCGAAGATCGCCGAGTTACGCGACAAGTACGACCTGCACATGAAGGCAGAGCGCTACATCACCGACGAAGCCGGTCTACCCGATCACGACCAAGCCTTCATCCGCCAGTAACAAAGGGGCCGGGTTCAATCTTGTCGTTTCGACGTTAAGGCAGTCCGCCCTAGCCAATCCATTTTCGTGCGCGCAGCTCTTCAAGTAGCGGCTCCAGGTAGCTGCGGTCGCAGGCGTCAAAGCCGCGGCGCATTCCTTCAAGTGCTGCGGAATCGCGCTTCGAACCCTTGCGAGCAGCGCTTTCGAGCATGCGGAAGTACACACGCATGGCAATCTTGTCGAGTGCATTCAGCTGGTCGAAGAAGAACCTGCCGCGGCAGTAGCACCATGGAAGATCGGGGTATTGCTCGGCGGGAAACGAGCGGCGAAATGCCTCTTCATGCTCAGCTGCGGGCCAGTCCTTGCTAGGCATGGGCGTTGCACCGACAGCTACGACCGCATAGTGCTTTTCGGGGTGTTTCGCCATGTACGCCTTGAGCTCCTTGGAGCCCTTGAGGGAGGCAGCGTGGAACCAGCCGCTAAGGATGACGAGGTTGGCCTCGTGGGCGGCCTCGTCGATGTTTTCCACCGGAGCGACCGCGCACGTGAGTGATTCAGCCAGCCACTGCGCATACATTCTGGCCGAACCGGTCTGTGAGCGATAGACGACGACAGCACTCATGGGTCTCCTTTCCAGCGCTTAGTGTACCGGCGGAGCCATCGATGCGCGGAAAGGCTTACAAAGCTCTGATGCGACAAGTTGGGGGCGGGCCCAGTCTTGTCGGTCTTGTCGGATCAGTTAGGCTCGGAGCTCTTCCAGGAAGAGCTGGACGGCGCGCGAGCGCGGGGCGTTGCGTTTCCAGACGACGTCGATGATCGAGACCGCGGGCGGGTAGAGCAGGCGGAACTCCAGGCCCGTGTCGCCGCCCGTCGCGGTGAGGCCTTCGAGCGAGATCATGCGGCCGGCGCCCTCCTGCACGAGCATCGCTGCGTTGAAAGACAGGTTATATGTCGCGACGACATCGAGCTCGCGTCCGTGCTCACCGAACCACATGCCCAAGGGGCCAATCGGCCCCTCATCGCTCCACGAGCGCTCGGGCATGATGAGCGGCGCATCCGCAAGGTCGGCGGGACCGATGATCTCCTGCGCGGCCAGCGGGTCGTCCTTCTGCATGACGACGCCCCAGGCATCGGTGGGCTGCAGGCGCAGGTGCTCGTACCGGTCGTTATCGGGGTGGGACATAAGGACCACAAGGTCGTCGAGCCCGTGTTCGAGCCGCTCGATCAGGTCGGTCGCGATGGCGCTGTGCAGGTGGAAGCGCACCTGGGGATAGCGCCTGCGGAACTCGGCGACCTGCCGTGCAATCTGCCGCATGGCGACGCTCTCGCCGGCGCCGATGTGGATGTCGCCCGCAACGATCCCTTCGTCGTGCGAGAAGTCCGCGGCAGTCTGGTCGGCGAGCCCGACAATCTCCTGAGCGCGCCGCCGCAGGTACAGGCCCTGTTCGGTGGGTGTGACGCTGCGGCTGTGGCGCTCGAGCAGCTCACAGCCCAGTTCGCGCTCGAGCTGAGCGATCTGTCGCGACAGCGCGGGCTGGGTCACATGTAGCGCCTCAGCAGCGCGCGACATGGTTCCGTATTCGCAAACAGCGAGGTAGTAACGCAAGGCATGGAGTTCCACAGCTTCCTCCAACCCATTACAAAACCTTATATCATGATATACAGTATAAGCAATTGTATTCTTCTTCCCGCGGGCTGAAACTAAAGCTAGGCAATACCGGGGAAGGAGGAGCGGCGCATGCAGCCCATCGTGATGCATTTTGGAGATGTGACAATTTCCGCCCAGCTCAACGATACCGCGGCCGCCCATGCGCTCTGCATGCAGCTGCCCGTGGTCATCCCCATGAGCGCCTCGTCCGTGGGTATCTGCGGGGCGGCTCCGCTCGAGCTTCCTGTCGATTCCGCCCGCATCCATCGCGGATGGACAAACGGCGACATCAACTACAACCCTGGCGGCGGCTGGCTCGCGGTGTTTTTCGACGACGAGGAAAACTCGCAGCGCTACGGCGACCAATTCACCATCGGTCACATCGAGGGCAGCATCGAGGAGCTTCGTCGTCTCACCGGATCGCATGACGTAACCATCGAGGCGCGGCGCGCATAGGTGAAAAAACGCTAGAGGATATTTCACGCCAAAGGAGGAGACAGCATGCAGTACACAACGCTTGGCCATTCCGGCATCAAGATCTCGAAGCTCTGCCTGGGCGGCATGAGCTTCGGCAAGCCGTCGCCCGATTTCCACCAATGGACCATCGGGCCCGACGACACACGCGCGGTCATCAAGCGCGCGCTCGACTTGGGCATCAACTTCATCGACACGGCGAACACCTACTCTTTCGGCACGAGCGAGGAGTACATCGGCTCCGCCCTGCGCGACCTCGGCATCGCGCGCGACCAGGTGGTGCTCGCCAGCAAGGTCTACTTCAACGAGGGCAAGCTCTCGCGCGAGGCCATCAACCGCGAGATCGACGGCACGTTGAAGCGCCTGGGGACCGACTACCTCGACCTTTACATCATCCATCGCTTCGATTACGACACGCCCATCGAGGAGACGATGGAGGCGCTCGACGGCCTCGTGCGCGCCGGCAAGGTTCGCGCGCTCGGCGCGAGCGAGATGTACGCCTATCAGCTGCACAACATGCAGGTCGTGGCACGGCGGAACGGTTGGACGCCGTTCACGAGCATGCAGTGCCACTACAACCTGCTCTACCGCGAGGACGAGCGCGAAATGATTCCCGTGTGCCGCCAGTTCGACATGGCGCTCACGCCGTATTCGCCCATGGCATCCGGTCACCTGTGCCGTCCCACCTGGGATTCCGATTCCTGCCGCTCCACGACCGATGCCACGATGCGCAACAAGTACGACGCGGCGCGCGACAACGACATGCAGATCGTGCGCCGCGTGACCGAAGTTGCCGAGCGCCACGGCGTGCCCATGGCACAGATTGCGCTTGCCTGGCACTGGGCGCGTGGCGTGGAGTCGCCCATCGTGGGCTGCTCGCGCCCCGAGCGCGTGGACGACGCTGCGGCGGCGCTCGACGTGGAACTGACGGCCGACGAGGTCGCCTACCTGGAGGATCCCTACACGGCTCACGAGCTCGTAGGCCCCCTCGCCCGTCCGGGCGAAAAGCCCCTCGCCGGCACCACGAACCCCAACACCAAGCCGGGAAATTAGGGACAGTCCCTATTTTCCCAAAGCGGGAAATTAGGGACTGTCCCTAATTTCCCAGGATGGAGGATATGAGCATGAAAGAGTTTGAGAAGGCCGATCCGGAGTTCGCCGAGCGCTTCGCGTACTTCGCGGGCGAACAGGTGCCGACCGATCCCGCGGCTGAGCTGCCGGCGCGCGAGCGCTACCTGGCGATTCTTGCGGCCTTGCTGGGCTGCCAGGGCATCGACGAGTTCCGTGTGATGGCGTCCGAGGCGCTCGGCGCCGGCGTGACGCCCGTCGAGCTCAAAGAGGTTGTCTACCAGGCAACAGCGTACCTGGGCATCGGTCGCGTGCGCCCGTTTATCACCGCGGCCAACGAGGTCCTCACCGCGCGCGGCGTCGAGCTGCCGCTTCCCGGCCAGCAGACCACGACGCTCGACACGCGCCAGGCCGCAGGCAATCAGAAGCAGATCGAGTACTTCGGCGAGGGCATGCGCGAGAGCTGGGCAAACGGTCCGGCGGAGCGCGAGCATATCAACCGCTGGCTCGCTGCCAACTGCTTCGGCGACTACTACACCCGCAGCGGCCTGTTGGACCTCGATCGCGAGATGGTCACGTTCTGCTACATCGCGGCCCAGGGCGGCTGCGAGCCGCAGGCCACGGCGCATGCCGGCGCGAACCTCAGCCTGGGCCGCGACCGCGATTTCCTGTACCGCGTGGTCTCGCAGATGCTGCCCTACATCGGCTATCCCCGCAGCCTGAATGCCCTGGCCTGCATCGACAACGCCGTCGCTGCGCGCGCGTAGGCAGGGGAGGGAACCGCTTTGGTCGACATCGCCGGCGTGCTGGGGAGCATGTTCTCGCTCATCATCGTCACGATTCTGGGCTTCATCGCCGCGCGGGTGGGATACCTCACCGCCGACATCCGCCCCAAGATCTCGAACCTCATCTTCAACATCACCCTGCCGTGTACCGTGCTCGCGTCGGTGGGGGAGGTCGACCCGTCAACCGGTGGCGATGCCATCACCTGGTCGATCGTCCTCGGCGCGGTGATCTTCTTCGTGATGCTCGTCGCCGCCGCCGTCGCCGTGGCGGTGCTGCGTGTGCCGGTGGAGCAGCGCGGCCTCTACCTGTTCCAGGGCGTGCTCACCAACACGGGTTTTATCGGCTTCGCGGTGCTCGATTCCGTGTTCGGCGGCGCGTCGGTGTTCTTGGGCTCGATCTTCATCGCGATCTCGAATGTGTTCCTGTACAGCCTCGGCATTGCCGCGCTGACGAGCGGTGGGGCGAGTGGCGCCGAGGCCCATCGCGCATCGCTCGCGGAAACCGCGCGCACCGTCCTCAGGAACATGCTCAACGTGCCACTTGTCGTGAGCCTCATCGCTATGGTCGTGTTCTTCGCGAGCATCCCCGTGCCGGCGCCCATCATGCAGGCGGCGGACATGACCGGCGGTATCACCGCGCCGCTCGCGATGATGCTCGTGGGCCTTTCCATCGCCGATGCCGACCTCAAGAGCGTGCTTGCCGAGTGGCGCCTGTGGGGCTTCACGCTCATCCGCTTTCTCATCGCCCCGCTCGTCGCCTATCTTGCGCTTGCGCCCATCGTGCCGAGCGAGCTCGCCCTTGGCGTTTTCATTGTGCTGCTCGCCATGCCGACCGGCTCCATGGCCGGCCCCATCGCGGCGACCTATGGGCAAGACGGCGACATCCCGGCGCGCGGCACCATCGTGTCGACGCTCGCCTCGTTTGCCATCGTGCCCATCCTCATGCTGGTCATGACGATGGCGTAGCGCGAATTCACTCATGCGGGACGGGGCGGCCTGTCTGTTCCGTCCCGTGCCGATTCTAAGGAGGAAACTATGACAACACCCGACTTCACCCCTATGTTCGGCATGGGCAACCCCAACGACGCCTATGCTCAGTACTTCATCGGCAATTCGTACCTCAACCCGCTGACCAATCCGGCGGAGGCGGGCATCGGCATGTCCAACGTCACCTTCGAGCCCGGCTGCCGCAACAACTGGCATATCCACCACGCCAGCAAGGGCGGCGGGCAGATCCTCATCTGCACCGACGGCCGCGGCTGGTACCAGGAGTGGGGGAAGGACCCGCAGGAGCTCACGCCCGGCACCGTCGTGGTGATTCCCGCCGGCGTCAAGCATTGGCACGGTGCCGCGCGCGATTCGTGGTTCAGCCACATCGCCTTCGAGGCTCCCGGCGAGGACACCTCCAACGAGTGGCTCGAGCCGGTCGACGACAGTCAGTACCCGCAAGCGTAGCGGCGCGGCGCGCTTGAGCCCGAACTGGGTTTTCGCCAACGTGCTGTTGGGGCGCCGAGCTTCTTCTCGCAGAGGCTGAGGCTCGGCGGCTTTTGCGCCTTGCTTAGGTGTCTCCTTCCAGCAACGCTTTGAGGGCATCGATTGGGGGCAGGGCATCCAGAAGCTCGTGCGACATGTCCTTGGAGGTTTTGTATGTGGCGACGCCCATCGGCATGGTGTAGTCCCGGATCATATAGTCGACGAACGCAGTATTCATATCTTTGCAGAGCACGAGGCCGATTGAAGGGTTTTCGTGCTCGCGACGTTCAAAGTCGTCAAGTACCCTCAGGTATCCGGAAAGTTGCCCGAGGTAGGCTGTTTTGAACGGGCCGTTTTTGAGCTCGACCGCTACGAGACAATTGAGGTCGCGATTGAAAAACAGCAAGTCGACGTATTGGTCAACGCCAAACGCGTCGAGGTGGAATTGGTTGCCCACGAACGAGAAGCCCTTGCCGAACGTCATGATGAATTGCTTGATGTTTTGAACGATGCCCTGCTCCAATACGCGCTCGTCGACATCCTCGGTGTCGCGTACGCCCAGTTCCTCAACGTTGATGAAGTCAAGCAGATATTCGTCTTTGAAGGTGGCGATGGCGCGGAGCGCCTGTTGGCTTTTGGACAGGGCTGAAAGAAAGTTGTTGGGCGCCGCGCCTTGGCGGTGGAAATCATCCGCTCTGATAGAGCGCTTGAGGGCGGTCACGCTCAGGTGTTCGGCAGCGCATTTGTGAACGTAAAACAAGCGCTCTTCAAGGGTCTTTGCGTGCGTGATGATCCAACGGTGGTGGGTAAACCCGATTGAAAAGAAGTCATCGAAAGAGCATCCGCTTGAATTCGGAAGTTGCAAATTCCAGATTATGGGAGTCCGCTCGTTTGGTAATTCGGAATTCGCAAGTTCCAAATTGGGAGTGGGGATGAGGTAGGGGCTCCATTCTCGGTAGAAGGTTCGCATAAGCCTTAGATTTCTTCCAGAAAAACCGCGGAGACCGGGTAGATCTTTCTGGAGCATTTCGCTGATGGTGTCAATGGCACCACTGCCCCACGCTTGTATTTCGCTTTGATGAGACAGGTAGCCCCCGACGGCAAAGTAGAGCTGTAGCTGCTGAGCATTGACGCTCTTGGCTGCAGCATATTGCGCTTGGAGAATTGCGCCCTTGATGGCCTCGACTGCTTCTCGATAGTTCATACCGTCACGTACCATTGCAGCCTCCTACCGCTGTTGCCTGCAGGTCTTCCGTTGAATAGAAGCCTATCATCGCGCGTGGACAAAAACGTTTGAGTGCTCACATCGCATCTTGCCGGGCTATCTGCTTTGGTACGATGTCGGCAATGGTGGATCATTCGAACCTGCGAGGTACGTATGGGGCGTCAGGGCGGCGAGCACTACAAGTTCTTCAACCACACGGCATGCGAGTTCTACCCCTGCCACGATATGCCGGCAGAAGACCTCAACTGCCTGTTCTGCTATTGCCCGCTGTACTGCCTGGGCCCCGATTGCGGCGGCAACTTCCGCTACGTGGGCGAGGCGGGCGACATCAAGGATTGCTCCGCCTGCACCGTGCCGCATCGCCGGGAGAACTACGATTACATCATGCGCCAGTTCGAGCGCGTGAAGGATATCGCCGCCCGTAGCACAGGCGATTGACCCGCCTCATATCCTCAAGATGTCCCTTGAAATACGAAAGCACGTGCCTATAATTACTCAAGGTAATTATCAATGGCAACTAAAATCGAGCACAGAGCAGATCGCAGGGGGCATCGCCATGAAAGAGCGTTCATTCAAGGTCCTTATGGATACGCTGCGCCGCGCGCGCCGCATCGACGGCTTGATGCCAGACTTGCCGCCCGATCTCACCAACGGCAGGACCCGCGTGCTCGACACCCTTTATGAGCTGGGAGGATGCGCCGAGGAAGACCCCGCCTGCCGCCGTGCGGTCCGCGTGAGCGACATCGCCGAGGACATGGGCACCACGCGTCCGAGCATCACGCGCGCGGTGTGCGACCTTGAGCGAAACGGGTATCTGCGCAAAATTCCCAGCCCTACGGACGGACGCGAGGTGCTGGTTGAGCTCACCGAGCACGGTCTTGCCACGCACCGCATCTGGTACGAAGAGGTCTACGAGCACACCGCGCAGCTGCTGGGCGACGCGGGCGTGACGGAAGGCGATATCGAGGTGACGGTGCGCACGGTCATGCGCTTGCTCGAGGTGACGGCGGCGGCGGACCTTACGAACTGGCAGAACGAACGCCTCGCCCGGCGCGCGGCGGAAGCCGGAATCGCGGGTGAGTAGAGCGTGGAGAGCAAACAAAAGCTAACGCCGCGCGTCGTTGCATCGGTGATTGCGGCGGGCATCATGTCATTTTCCGGCGTGGTGGTGGAAAGCTCCATGAACGTGACGTTCCCCACGCTCATGGGCGAGTTCGGCATCAGCACGGCGGTGGTGCAGTGGATCACCACGGGCTACCTGCTCGTGCTGTCCATCATCATCCCGACGTCATCGTACCTGCGGCGCCGTTTCACCATGCGCACGCTGTTCATCGTGGGCGCCTCGTGCTTCTTGGCAGGCACGCTGGCGGCGGCGCTCGCCCCGGCCTTCCCGGTGCTTCTTGCCGGTCGCCTGGTGCAGGGCGTGGGCACGGGCGTGGCGCTGCCCCTCATGTTCAATATCATTTTGGAGCAGGTGCCCCGCAAAAGCATGGGCCTCATGATCGGCATCGCCAACTTCATCACCTCGACGGCGCCTGCCATCGGGCCGTCGCTCGGCGGTTTCCTCGTGGGTGCGGCGGGATGGCGCGCGGTGTTCTGGGCGCTCGTGCCGCTCGTTCTCGTGTCGTTCGTTATGGGGGCCGCGTGCATTCGGCAGGAGGCGAGGCCCGAGCCCTCGTCGCTCGACATCTGCGGCCTTATCGTGCTTGCCATCGGCTTTGCCTGCTTTATCTTCGCGGCCAATAGCGCTTCCTCGGCCGGATGGACGAGTCCTCTCGTGCTCGGGCTGTTCGCCGTGGCCGCCGTTGCGATCGCGCTGTTCTGCAAACGGTCGCTTTCCCAGCCCGATGCCCTGTTGAACGTGCGCGTGCTGCGCGACCCGGTGTTCGCCCTCTCGGCGCTCGGGATTCTGCTCGTGCAGTTCTGCACGCTCGGACTGGCGTTTCTCATTCCCAACTTCGCCCAGCTCTCGCTTGGAATCGGTGCGTTTACCGCGGGGTGCCTGCTTGTGCCGGGGGCGCTCGCGGGTGCCGTGCAGGCGCCGCTGTCGGGCATCATCTACGATCGGCTCGGCGCAGGGGTCTCGATCATCACGGGCTGCGTGGTCACGCTCGCATCTACGTTGCTGTTTTTCTGGCTTGCGCCAACGCTCACCGAGCCGCTCATCATCTGCCTCTTCGTGCTGTACTCGCTGGGCAAAGGCGCAAATTTGCCCAGCAACATGACGAACGGTCTCGCGCATCTGGCTTCCGGCCAAAACGCCGACGGCAACGCCATCATCAACACGATGCAGCAGCTGGCGGGCGCAATCGGCACGGTGTTCGTGTCGACTGTCGTGGCGAGCGCCCAGGCTGCCGACCCCTCGCACATGGCGGCAGCCACGGCGACGGGAACCCAGCAAGCGTTTCTGCTGGTCGTTGCCTTTGCGGCAGCCGAGGCCGTGTGCACGGCCATCATCTTCGGCGTGTTCAAAAATCGCAAACGGGCGGTATAGCTCGTCGGGAACGCGGCGCCGCTGCGTTCCCGACGCGTGGTTTGGGGCGCGCTGCCATCAAATACAGCGATTGGCATGCCGGCTGCCGACGGAAGCCCTGCGTTCAGCGAATCGTGCTGGACGCAGGGCTTTTTGCGCAACGGCGCGGCAATAAGAGCAATAGCCTGCCGACCGATGAATCGACGCCACAAACGCACGGGAGGAGGGTTGAGCCATGAAGAGGATGCCCGTTGCGAACTTCCCCGCCATGCTGCTGACTATTGCGCTGATTGCGGTGAGTCCGATTCCCTCCCTTGCATATGCCGACGACGCGCCCGAAGCGGCGGTCGTCGAGCTTGCGCCCGCTGCGGCGGATGAGGAGGTTGCTGCTACCGAAGAAACCCTGCCGCCGGATGCGGAAGATGAGACCGCGCCCGCCGACGATACGACCGATGCCGTGAGCGCTGTGGATGTCGACGGGTCCGGCTGGATCGTCGGGCCGTTGGGCGACCTCGTACCCCAGGCAAGTGTGCTGCCGGTTGAGGAGGCCCGGATGACGGAGCTCGCGGAAGGCCAGGCCGTGACCTTTGTGGGCCAGCTCGCCTATCCGGCTGCGGAAGGCGACGATTCGACCGATCCCGTCAGTGCCAACCTGTTGTTCCCCGCAGGCGATGTCGCCGTTGGCGACACCGTGACCATCGTGTTCTACGCGGAAGGCGATGAGCCGGTGACGCTGAGCGCCACCGTAGTCGCCGGCGCGGACGGATCCCCGGCGGATGCTCTGGTGGAAGTGCGCTGGGACGGCGCGCGCCTCACGCTGAACGGCGTGCCGACGGGAACGGCCAACGGGCGCTACGAGGTCATCGGTGCGGCTGCCTCCGAACCCGCAGAGCCGGCGGAACGGGAGCTTGAGGAAGAGCCTGGTCCGGAGCCCCGCGAGGGTGACGAAGCCGAGCCGGGGAAGACCCCCGAAGAGAATCCCGAGGAGCAGTTCGAAGAGGAGCAGCCTGAAGAGGAGCCCGGTGCGGATCTCGACGCCAAGCTCGAGGAGGAGCTCGCCGCGGCAACGGCTGAGCTGGAAGAGCTGCGCGCGAAGCTGGACGAGGCGACCGTTCTCGACGAGGATGAGCTGGCAGACGCGCCTGATGCGACGGCCTACCTGCCGGCGGATGACGCTGCGACACTCGCGTCCGAGCTGGATGCGCTCGCGGCAAGGCTCGAGGCCGAAGACCTCACGCTCGACGGCATTTCTGCCGCACGCAGCGAGGTCAAAGACCTACATGAGAAGCTCGCCGCTGCCATCAAGATGGTGCATGTCGATCACACGGCCCTGAGTGACGCTGCGGCGGCGGCGGACAAAGCCCTCGCAGAAACCGCCGCCTCGAAGGACGGCCGTGATGTAAAGCACGGCTCCGCCTGGACAGCCCCCGAACATCACGATGCGCTCAAGGCAGCCCTCGCCGAGGCGAAGACAATGCTCGACGCAAAGGACGCCAGCCAGAACGCCGTCGACACCACGGCGGATGCGCTTGCCATAGCCCGCACAGCGTTCGAGGACACCGTGAAAGTCGCCCAGGTTTCCCGCGCTGATCTTGAGAAGGCGCGCGCCGCAGCCGCCGATGCGGACGACGGCGTGACCATCGCCGAGGACATCTTCGACGTCGCTCCCGGCGCCCGGTGGGCAACAACGGAGCAGGGCGACGCGTTCAACGCCGCGCGCGCTGCGGCCAAAACCGTCGCAACCGCAGAGCTGACATCGCTCACGCAAAACGACGTCGATGCCGCGAAGGACTCCCTCACCAAGGCGACAGAGACGTTCTCCCAGGCCATCGCCACCAAGCCCAAGATCGAGCACTTCACGATCGCGCTTCCCGATGATCCCTTTGGCGATGACGTTGCCTACGCGTCTCCGGGCAACCCGCTGAATCTAAAGCCAGTGTTCGATCCCGCCGCCTCCGCAGTTGCGGTGACGTGGAGCTCGTCGAATTCCAAGGTCGCACGCGTCGACGCCAATGGCGCGGTGACCGCAGTTTCCGACGGCGTCGTGACCATCACGGCCACCACGCGCGCGTTCCCGGACGTGGCGGAAAGCGTGACGGCAACGCGCCGCATCGCGGTGTTCGGTACCGGAGCGACCTGGGATTACCGGAACACGAGCGCCGGCATCACGGTGGAAGGCGTCCCCTCGGGCGTCACCGTGGAGTGCCTGGTGCTTACCGGCGCACGTGAGAATCCCGTTACGAGCCTGGGCAAAGGCGACCGCGCGGTCCTCGGTGTCGCCATCGCGCTCGTGACGCCGCTTGACGACACGGTCATGGGCATGACCTTCGACGGCATGCGCGCGCGCATCGGCATCCGCACGCACGACTACGATGGCCAGACAGTTGAGGTCGTCCTGTACGGCGACGATGGTTACACCTACACGTACGAAACCGTCGTCGGCGGTGGCGAGGTGTACCTCACGACGCCCGCTGGCGGGTACTTCGAGATCATTGCCCGTGCTGACCTACTGAAAGACACGAAGGATGCCAACAAGGACGATCCCGCCAAGCCATCCGATAACGCCGAGCTCACCGGCAAGAACGTACGCGAGGTTCTGCCGCAGACCGGCGACAACTCGCTGGCAGCGGTGCTCCTTGTAGGCGGTGCTGGCATCGCGCTGATCGCATGCGGCCTGTTCGCCATCCATCGGACCCGGAGATCGGAGCGCTAGCGCGCAACCACACGAAAGGCTTCATCAGCATGGGGGCGGGCCTGTACCCGCCCTCATTTTTGCGTCCATTCCATGGCGCCCAAACCATGCTCACAACCTATACATAGCCATAGGATATAGGTCTTTTACATGGCGCGAGACGCGTCCTACCATAGGCTCCGAAAGGAGATTGCTATGGGTGATTTGAGCGAAGACCTCGAGCGCTGCCTGTGCGACTGCGCGTGCGACGAGGCGCGCGCGGCGAAAGCCCGCTGCTCGTGCGAAGAAGGCCGCGTCCGTGAGGCCAAGCGCGTGCTGCTAAGCGAGCGGCAGCGCCTGCTCGACGAGCTGCATGCCAGCCAGCGGGGCATCGATGCCATCGATCACATGCTGCACCGCGTGAGCTGCGAGTGCGTGCCGCGCAGGGCGTCTGCCAACAGCGGGGAGGGGGCCTCCCATGAGTGACCGCGTTGCGGCAATCCTGGCCGATTCGTTCACCAAGATTCTCATCCCGGGCTTGACCGCCACCATCCCGCTGGCGCTCATTTCGTTCGCCATCGCGCTCGTGATCGCTATCGCCGTGGCGCTCGTGCAGTATGCGCGCGTGCCCGTGCTCACGCAGCTCGCGCGCTTCTACATCTGGATCATCCGCGGCACGCCGCTGCTCGTGCAGCTCTACGTGGTGTTTTACGGTCTGCCGGACTTTGGCATCGTGCTCGACCCGTTCCCGACGGCCATCATCGTGTTCTCCATCAACACGGGCGCCTATTCGGCCGAGACCATCCGCGGCGCGCTGGAATCGGTGCCGGCGGGCCAGCTCGAAGCGGGCTATTGCGTGGGCATGAGCTACATGCAAATCATGCGCCGCATTCTGCTGCCGCAAGCCCTGCGCGCCGCGTTCCCGCCACTTTCCAACGAGCTCATCGCCCTCGTGAAGGACACATCGCTCGCGGCGAACATCACCGTGCTCGAGATGCTCATGGCCACGCAGCAAATCGTGTCGCGCACCTACGAAGCGCTGCCGCTGTATCTGGAAGTCGCGGCTATCTACCTGCTGTTTTCCACGGTGCTCACCTGGCTGCAGGGCATCGGCGAGAAACGGCTCGCATCGTTTGGCATGGAGAGGGGGTAGCCGATGGCAGACGTTATGCTGCGCCTCGAGGACGTGCACAAGTCGTTCGGCGGCGCTGAGGTCCTGCACGGCATCGATCTCACCGTGCGCCGCGGCGAGGTCGTGGCCATTTTGGGCCCGTCTGGATCGGGCAAAACGACCCTGCTGCGCTGCGCGAACTTTCTCGAGCGCGCCGACGCGGGGACGCTCGAGCTCGGCGGCGGGCGCTACGACCTGGCGAGCGCGAGCAGACGCGAGATCTCGGAGGTGCGCCGCAAGACGGCGTTCGTGTTCCAGAACTACAACCTGTTCCGGAACCGGACCGTGCTCGGCAACGTGACCGAGGGGCTGATCGTTGCCCGCAAGATGCCGCGGGCGCGAGCGGAGCGGATCGCCCGCGGCTGCCTGGAGCGCGTGGGCATGGCGGCACGCGCCGACGCCTACCCGGCGGAGCTTTCCGGCGGCCAGCAGCAGCGCGTCGCCATCGCGCGCGCCATGGCGACCGACCCGGAGATCATCTACTTCGACGAGCCCACGAGTGCGCTTGACCCCGAGCTCACCGTCGAGGTGTTGGGGTCCATGCGCCGGCTTGCCGAAGAGGGCATGACCATGCTCGTGGTGACGCACGAGATGGGTTTCGCGCGCAACGTCGCCGACCGCGTGGTCTTCATGGAGGGCGGCGCTGTGGTGGCCGAGGCTCCTGCGCGCGAGTTCTTCGAGTACCCGGCGAACGAGCGCGTGCGCACGTTCCTGCGCACCGTCTCCGGTGCCGACGAGTAG
>CALULJ010000040.1 GCA_944321445.1 uncultured Collinsella sp. | reverse complement strand
ACCGAGGAGCCCGATGAGAGCGAGGAACGCGGACGCGGGATTCGCCTTATGCGCATGCTGGTGGACAGCGTTGAGGTGCGGCGTCGCCGCGAGGCGACCGGAACGCTCGTGCGCCTTATCAAGCTGTATAAAGCTGCTGAAGCTGCCTGATTCGCGCCATTGAGCGCCCGGTGGCGCCGTAGGCGTTCGGTCGCGTTTTGCTTTCGCGTAAGATGGTGCTGCGGGCGGGAATGCCCGCTTCGAACGTTGAACGGAGGCGTCATGAGATAGCTTACCCCGATCGTTTTCGCAGGCTTGGTCGCTCTTGCTCTGACGGGCTGCGGCGGTGCGGCAAATTCTGATCAGGCAAAGTACTGGGATGACGACGAGCTCGTTGCTGGCCAGACCACTGATTACACCCATGAAGCGTTTTCGGGCGATCCGGGCGGCGGGGAGTCCACGAGCCAGAGCTTCCAGGGCTTTACGGGCAAGTACGTTGTATGGCGCTTTAATTCCGAAGCGTGCGGCAGCGTGACGCTCGATTGCGAGGCCGAGATCGAGGACGGCAAGTTCAAGCTCGTGAGCATCTCTCCCGACGGTGACGTCGATGCGCTGTTCGAGGGCTCAGATGGCTGCGAGGAGGAGCTCGAGCTCGAGGCGGGCGAGACGCGCATCGCGCGCATCGGCGTCGATGCGATCGGCAGCTTTACCGGCGAGTTTGCGAACCTTGAGGGCGCGACTTCCGCCGAGATTGATTGAGACTGACTACCTGTAGGATGGCCAGCGAGGCGGCTTTATGGTGGTGGAAACGTATCGTTCGCTGGTCCGTGGTCAAAAATGCGCCGAGTCGGGATTCGAGTTATCTAACTTAACAAATTCGCATAAGTAGATTGCAACGATAAATATGAAATGCAGTAAGGTGCCCTTTCGCCCCCGTGGCGAGAGGGCACCTTTCTAGAATCGCTATCCTGCGGTTTTGGTGGGTCGAACCACGCGGGTGAGGGAGCGAAGGGGCTCTAGGGATCGATTTCGAGGTTCCTGTGGCCCGAAATTCCCGACTCGACGGATTTTTGACCACAGGTGGGCGAGCGATACGCTCGCGCCGCCAGCGCGGTTCGAACCCGGGCTGCTCTCGGCGGGGAAGGGCATGGAAAAGGGGCCCTCTCGGACCCCTTGAATGCACTGGAGGCGAAGCCCGGATTCGAACCGGGGGTAAAGGCTTTGCAGGCCTCTGCCTTACCACTTGGCCACTTCGCCGGATATGAAAAGAGCCGATTCGATAAAATCGGCTCCTGACATGCAATGGAGCGGACAACGGGGCTCGAACCCGCGACCCCAACCTTGGCAAGGTTGTGCTCTACCAACTGAGCCATGTCCGCTTGCGAGGAAGTACTATACGCGAAATCCGTCACGAGCGCAAGCGTCAACATCTTCTGCACAAGATTTGTTGTTCAAGCGCCAGCGCGGTTCGAGCCCGGGCTGCCTCCTGCTGAAGCGCGCACGGAAAAGGGGCCCTCTCGGACCCCTTGAATGCACTGGAGGCGAAGCCCGGATTCCGTGCATCCGCGGGGCGGATGCACGCCGGCTTCGGGCGCCTCCGCGCCCTCGCCCGCTCGCTACGGGCGCTCGCGCGCCCGCTTGACGCTCGCGCCGCCAGCGCGGTTCGAATCTAGGCCGCGCTCGGCGGGGAAGGGCATGGAAAAGGGGCCCTCTCGGACCCCTTGAATGCACTGGAGGCGAAGCCCGGATTCGAACCGGGGGTAAAGGCTTTGCAGGCCTCTGCCTTACCACTTGGCCACTTCGCCGGATATGAAAAGAGCCGATTCGATAAAATCGGCTCCTGACATGCAATGGAGCGGACAACGGGGCTCGAACCCGCGACCCCAACCTTGGCAAGGTTGTGCTCTACCAACTGAGCCATGTCCGCTTGCGAGGAAGTACTATACGCGAATTCTAAACCCTGTGCAAGGGCAAATTTAAAAAAGTTTGCGAGCGATTCGTGTCAAACTACTGTTTAGTGTCTGCGACATCCCAACTACGCTCGAAAGGTCCTTGTGTTTCTCGTTCTCGCCTTCGTTGTCCTCGTGTTTCTGGCTGCGCGCGCAATTGGTTGGTGCGTGCAGAAGTACCAGGACTCTCACGGATCGGGGCGTATCACTGAGCGCCTGCTGTCCGAGGGAAAGCTCGACCAAAGTGTGTTTGCGGGGGCGTTGTGGACAGAGACCGAGTGGCTTGGACATCGTCGCTGTCGCGCTAAGCTCGCAAAGGAGCAGCGGCGCATCCTGCGTGACACGAAACGCTACTTTCGCAACGAGTATCTCAACGGATGTACGCCTACCATCTATCAGTACATCATCATTTTCCTTGTGGCGTCTGTGCTGGGTTTGGTGCTTGAGACGGTGTACACCTTTATCATGTTCGGCATTGTCGAGAGCCGCGTGGGTCTCGTGTGGGGACCGTTCTCGCCGCTGTACGGCGTGGGCGCGGTGCTGCTCACCATGTGCCTGTGGCAGGTGCGCACCAATCCGTGGTGGCAGGTGTTTTTGATATCGGCGGCGCTGGGTGGCACACTCGAGCAATGTGCGGGTTGGAGCATGGAGCACTTCGCCGACCTGCAGTCGTGGACGTATCTGGGCCTGCCCGATCACATTACCCAGTGGATCGCATGGCGCTTCCTGTTCATGTGGGGCGTAATCGGGCTCGTGTGGTGCAAGGTGATCATGCCCGAGCTCATCTACCGCATCGGCGAGCCCACGACGCGTAAGCAGGCGGTGGTCGCCAGCCTGCTTACCATGTTTATGGTGCTCGACATCGTGATGACGCTCGCGTGCTTCTGGCGCGCAGGGCAGCGCCATCATGGGGTGCCGCCGCAGAATCCTTTTGAGGTGTATGTCGACAACCACTTCGACGACGGCTTCATGGCGCGCCGCTTTGAGAACATGTCGATTGGGGAGGACTTGGTACCAGCGGACCGATAGGGCGCAGGGGTGTGAAGTTACAGCATGCCGCGCAGGTAAACGGCTGAATCAATCGCCTGCAAAAAGTTTTTTGAAAAAGTGCTTTACAGACGGGTCAGGCTTCGGTATATTATTTCCCGCGCTGAAGAGCGCACCCTGAACGGGCGTTTAGCTCAGGGGGAGAGCGCTTCCCTGACACGGAAGAGGTCACAAGTTCAAATCTTGTAACGCCCACCATCAAAAGACCAGCTCGGGAGCCGTAAGGCTCCCGAGCTTTTTTGTATCGAGTGCGGTGCAGAATCGGTCTGGATTGGCTGATGATACCAAGCTATCGAGTTTCTGTGGTGCGGGTTTAGCATTCAAGTGCAGGTTTCGACGCGTTTGGTGCGCAATGCATAAGAACCAGGCAAATATGTATAAAAACTGGGCAGCTTGCTACGCGGAGCCGATTTGTCCGAAGTGCTCAAGACAAAAACGCGAGTTTTGGTTATTCCTATATGCTTGATAGCAGTTATACAGCTACATAGTATGCACCGATATCGAAGTCTCCGCAGGATGGCTGACTATTATATGCAGCGTCATCTCGCCGGTGAGAGGTCGAACTCTATACATGTGACCAAAACTCGATTATTTGTCTAACCACAGCTGCCCATGTCGTCCGATGGCCGCATATGGCCCCATAGAAAAGCGGGCCCGTTGCCAAACGGGCCCGCTTTCGCGCCCGCAGCGACGCATTTCAAAGGATTGCCCCGCCTGTCGAGGAGCATTGTCTTCGCATGGATGAATCGAGTGGGGCGGCGCTGTCCGCCCTTTTGGCAGGGGGGCATGGCCATGGGGAGGACGTACGGCTACGCGCGGGTGTCGACGCGCGACCAGAATCTGGATAGGCAGCTTGATGCGCTGCGGGAGTTCGGAGTGGACGAGGTGTTCGCGGATAAAGCGAGCGGCAAGGACTTCGAGCGCCCGGAGTGGCGGCGCATGAAGGGCGTTCTGGTTCAGGGCGACGTGCTGGTTGTGAAGTCGATCGATCGCTTTGGGCGCAGCTACGAAGAGATCATTGAACAATGGCGCGACATCACGAAAACCAAGGGCGCTGCCGTGGTAGTCCTGGACATGCCGCTTTTGGACACACGGCGGGAGCGCGATGGCATCACGGGCGTGCTGATAGCGGATATCGTGCTGCAGTTGTTGAGTTACGTGGCACAGATAGAGAGGGAATCCATTCATCAGCGGCAGGCCGAAGGCATCGCCGCAGCCAAAGCGCGCGGCGTGCGTTTTGGAAGGCCGCGAAAGAAAGTGCCGCGGGAGTTCGCCATGGTGCGTCGTGCGTATCTGACGGGCGGCATCATGCGGCAAGACGCAGCAAAGCGACTCGGCGTATCGGTGAGCACATTCGACAGATGGATGCGCGAATCTCGAGATGATACAGCGTACATTGAGGGGATGAGCTAGGAGATACGGCTGGTAGATGCAGGAGTTTCGGTCGGTGCCGTATCTGGAAGCTGCAGATGCATCGCATGTCAAACTTATAGGTTTACTATGTCTTACTTTCGGTTGACCCTGACGTACGCGCCACCGATGTTACACTCGCCTAACTTGTAAGCCCGCTCAACGCCTGCGCGGGCGTTTGCAGAAGGGGAGTACAGCCTCATGATAAACGGCCGATTGGTCAAGATGGGCAGTGCCTCCATGCGCTACGTGGCGGCGCAGGTGGCACTGCAATGGGTCGCGCTCGTGGCCAACATTGCGCTGGTGGCGGGCATCGCTGCGGTGCTCGGCGCGCTGCTGCAGGAGCGCATGACCGCTTCCTTCGCACTGCCGGCAATCGTGTGCGCGGCGAGCTGTCTTGCCGTGCGCTTCGTCGCCACGCGCGCCGCCGCCCACATGGGCTACCTCTCCTCGCGTGGGGTGAAGGAAGCCATGCGCCGCGCACTCTACGAAAAGATGCTGCGCTTGGGGCCCTCGTATGCGCAAAGCGTCTCCACCTCTGAGGTCGTCCAGGTAGCGGGCGAGGGCGTTGAACAGATCGAAACCTACTTCGGCCTCTACCTACCGCAGCTGTTCTACGCGCTGCTGGCGCCGCTCACGCTTTTTGCCTGCATCGCTCCGGTGTCGCTGCCCGTCGCGGTCGGGCTCATCGTCTGCGTGCCGCTCATTCCCGTCGCCATCGCTGCGGTGCAAACCATCGCCAAGCGGCTGCTCACCTTGTACTGGTCGCAATATGCCGAGCTCGGCGACAGCTTTCTGGAGAACCTGCAGGGTCTCGCCACGCTCAAGGTTTTCGAGGCGGACGCGTGCAAAGCAAAGCAGATGGACGAGGAGGCCGAGACCTTCCGCCGCGTGACCATGCGCGTGCTGCAGATGCAGCTGAACTCGATCATCATCATGGACCTCGTCGCATACGGCGGCGCGGCGCTCGGTATCTTCCTTGCGGTGGGCGAGCTCGCTGCCGGTCACATCGCATTGCCTGCGGCGTTTGCCATCATCGTGCTGTCGAGCGAATTCTTCATTCCCATGCGCACCCTTGGCAGCTACTTTCACACCGCCATGAACGGATCGGCGGCCGCTGACCGCATCTTCAAGATTCTCGATACGCCCGAGCCTGCAGTGGGAAACCGTCAACTCGACGGGCGTGCCAACCGCGTCGAGGTGCGTAACCTTTCGTTTTCCTACGTGCCGCAGCGTGAGGTGTTGCGCAACGTATCGCTGAGCATCGAGCCGGGGTCGCTCGTGGGCATCACCGGTGCCTCAGGGTCGGGCAAGTCCACGCTTGCCGCACTGCTGGCAGGCAGGCTGCACGGGTATTCCGGATCGATTTCCATCGGCGGTATCGAGGTCAAGGACATCGCGCCCCAGAGCTTGGCCGAGCATCTGGTGGTCGTGCCCACGCGCGCCCACCTGTTTGCGGGAACCCTGCGCGAAAACCTTCTCATGGGCGACCCCCATGCGAGTGACGAGCGCCTGTACCGGGCGCTCGCGCGGGCGCGCATCGACGCCTTCGTGCGTGAGGCGGGCGGCCTCGATATGCCGATCGCCGAGGGCGCTTCCAACCTCTCCGGCGGTCAGCGCCAGCGCCTCGCCATCGCACGTGCTTTGCTCGCAGACGCGGAGATCCTCGTTTTCGACGAGGCGAGCTCCAACATCGACATCGAATCCGAGGCCGCTATCGCCGCCCTCATCCGCGAGCTTGCCGGCGAGCGCACGGTCGTGGTGGTGAGCCATCGTTTGGCGAACCTAGTGGAGGCCGACACCATATGCGTGATGGCGGACGGCTGCGTGGCGGAGCGAGGCGCGCATGAGGAGCTTCTTGCCGCCGGCGGTGCATATGCCGAGCTGTGGCGTGCCCAACATGAACTCGAAGGGAGCCTGTCATGACTAAGCCGCAGATCATGGGTCGCTTGGTGCGCCTGGTGGGTCCGCTGTGGGGCGTCATGGCCCTTGCCATCGCTGCGGGTATCGCGGGGCACCTGGCTGCCATCGCTGTGCCCACGCTCGGTGTCGTTGCGGCGCTTTCAGCGGCGGGTGTGGCCGGGTTACCTGCGTATGCAGGGGTTGTCGGCGCGCTTGCGGCGGCTGCCGTCGCGCGCGGCATCCTTCATTACCTGGAGCAGATCGCCAACCACTACATCGCCTTCAAGTTGCTCGCGCGCATTCGGCACCAGGTGTTTGCGGCGCTTCGGCGTCTGGCCCCCGCCAAGCTCTCCGGGCGCGGTGCGGGCGATCTCATCTCGGTCATCACGGGCGATATCGAGTTGCTCGAGGTGTTCTACGCGCACACCATCTCGCCGATCGTCATCGCACTCGGCGTCTCAGTGGCCGTTATCGCGCTCGAATTTGCGCTGCATCCCGTGTTCGGCGCCATCGCGGCAGTCGCGTTCTCGGTGGTCGGTATCGTGGCGCCGGTTGTCGCCAGCAGGGCATCGGGAGCTTCCGGCAAGAGCTTTCGCGACGAGCTCGGCTCGCTCGACGCCTACCTGCTCGACAGCCTGCGCGGGATCGGAGAGGCCATGCAGTACGGCGCCGCGCTCGCTCGCGGCGACGAGTTCTTCGGCCGTGCGAAACGCCTAGCCGGGCACGAGGCTGCGCTCAAGGATCGCGCCGGCACGAACCAGGCTGCCATGTCGATCGTGGTCTGGGTGTTCGACCTGGCGCTTGCCATCGCGGGGCTCCACCTGGTCGTCTTCGGTCATATCGCGCTCGCGCGCATGCTCATCGGCACCGTGCTCATCATGAGCTCGTTCGGCCCCGCGCTCGCACTGGCGAGCCTGGGCACGGGCTTGCAGCAGACCTTTGCCGCAGGCGAGCGCGTGCTCGCCGTTCTCGATGAGGAGCCGGCGGTCGAGGAGATCGAAGGCGGTAACGCACCGGCGGGACCCCAGGTTGCGGTGCGAGACGTGGCGTTTGCCTATGGTGCCGATCCGGTGCTTGACCATGTGTCGCTCGAGGTTCCGGAAGGCGCGATCGTGGGCATCGCGGGGAAGAGCGGATCGGGCAAGTCGACGCTGCTTTCGCTCATCATGCGCTTCTGGGATGTGCGTGCGGGCAGCGTGAGCGTGGGCGGGGTGGACGTCCGCAGCGCCGACACGCATGCGCTGCGCCAGACGCAAAGCCTCGTTGCGCAGGACACGCACCTGTTCAACGAGAGCCTGGCGGACAACATCCGCATCGGCCGGCTCGACGCGACGGATGAGGAGGTCGAGGCTGCAGCCCGCGCGGCGCGTATCCACGATGTGATTGTCGCGCTGCCCGAGGGCTACGCCACGCGTGCCGGCGAGCTCGGCGACGTGCTTTCCGCAGGCGAGCGTCAGCGCATCGGCCTTGCGCGCGCATTCTTGCGCTCGGCGCCCATCATGCTTCTCGATGAGCCGACTTCGAACCTCGACAGCCTGAACGAGGCCGCCATCCTGCGCGCGCTCAAAGATGGTCGCGCGGGCCGCACCGTCATCATCGTGAGCCATCGCCCGAGCACGCTCGCCATCGCCGATCGGGTGGTCTCGCTCGAAGGCGGTCGCGTCAGCTGACGGCGCGCTCCGGCGTTTGCATTCCACTTCGCAGAAAGGACACCCATGAAACGCTCGATCCACCGTACCGTTGCGGAGAAGGCCCTGTTCGCGCTCGCTTGGCTCGTGCTCGGCCTTGGGGCCGTGGGCGTTGTGGTGCCCATCTTGCCCACCACGCCGCTCGTGCTGCTGGCTTCGGCGCTCTTTGCCAAAAGCAGCCCGCGTTTCGATGCATGGCTGCGCACCACGCGCCTGTACAAAAGCTATGTGGTGCCCTTTCGCGAGACAGGCGGCATGACGGCGCGCAAGAAGGTGTCCATGTTCGCCGTCACGGCGGCGACGTGCGGGTTGAGTTTCATGTTGGTGGATTTCCTACCCGCCCGCGCGATTCTGGCCGCGGTGGTGTGCGGTATGGGAATCGCCCTCGTGACGCGTATCAAGACCATTTCTCCTGAGGAGGAAGCGCGCCTCGGCGCCTGATCGATTCGGTACGACAAGGGGGTTTCCCATGCCCAAGACGCCCGACACGCCTGCCGTCGCGCACCGTCGCGCCCGTGAACAGCGCGTTGTTTCGCAGATGATCGCGCTGTACTGCCGCGGCCACCACGACGACGCTGCGCGTACGGAGCGCAGCGTGTGCGGCGAGCCCGTTTGTCCCGCGTGCGCCGAGCTCGACGCCTTTGCCGCGCGCCGTACCGAGCTGTGTCCCCATATGGCGACCAAGACCTCCTGCAACAAGTGCGCCACGCACTGCTATCCGCCCGCGCGGCAAGAACAAATCCGCGCGGTGATGCGCTACGCAGGCCCGCGCATGCTGCTGCATCACCCCATAGCCGCCATCCGTCACCTCCTAGGCCGCTAACCTCAAACCTCTCCGGCTGTCCTCTCTGGGGACGGGGGTCGTAGGCGCCACTTTGGCCTCTCTGGGGACGGGGGTGAGAGAGGCCAAAGTGGCCTCTGTGGGGACAGGCCTGGGAGGGTGCTTAGCTCTACTGCTTATGCTGGCCAGCGGGCGTAGCTCTTGTGGCGTATCGTGAAGCCCGGTCGTTGCGCGATGGCTTCCCGAACGAATGCCCCGAACGTGTTGGCAGGCATCGGGGCTACTCGCCGCGATTCCCCGTGAGGGCTGCCGTCCAGAGCAGACCTGTCCCAAAAGAGGACAAAATGTCCCCTGGGACCCCCGTCCCCAGAGAGGACAAAGTGGTGTGTGGCACCCCCGTCCCCAGAGTGGCCAGCTTTGGTCTGGTACCATCGTGTGCGTGTGAATCGGAATGCGGAAGGTGATGCGCGTGAAGCGGGCGGTGGTGGGCATTCTTGCCCATGTCGATGCGGGTAAGACGACCCTTGCGGAGGCGATGCTCTATGCCGCCGGGGCCATCCGCACGCGCGGGCGCGTCGATCACGGTGACGCGCATCTGGACACCGATGCTATGGAGCGCGAGCGCGGTATCACGATTTTCTCTGCGCAGGCGTCGCTCGATTTCGAGAATCTGCATCTCATGCTCGTCGATGCTCCTGGCCATGTTGACTTTTCGGCCGAAGCCGAGCGCACGCTGCAGGCACTCGACTACGCGATTCTCGTGGTGGGCGCCAACGATGGCGTGCAGGGCCATACCGAAACCATGTGGGACCTGCTGACGCGCTACCGGGTGCCCACCTTCCTGTTCGTCAACAAGATGGACCTCGGCACAGCCGATCGCGATGCCCTCATGGCGCAAATCAGGCATCGCCTGAGCACGTCGTGCCTGGATGCAGAGGCGTTGCTTGCGGGTGACGAGGCTGCCCTTGAGGATGCTGCCGCCACGGAAGAGGCGGCGCTCGAAGAATTCCTCGACGCGGGCACCCTTGCGCCCGCTACGCTGCAGCGCTTGGTCGCGCAGCGGGCGATATTCCCCATATTCTTCGGCTCCGCCCTACGCGGTGACGGCGTTGAGGGTCTTCTGCGCGGTATGGACGCTCTCATGGTCGAGAAAACCTGGCCGCAGGCCTTTGCCGCGCGCGTGTACAAGGTGAGCCGTTCCGCGCGCGGCGAGCGCCTCGCGTGGCTCAAGGTCACGGGCGGCACCTTGCGGGCGAAGATGTTCGTCCAGGGCACCGATCGCGGTGAGGCGTGGGAAGAGAAAATCGACCAGGTACGCATCTACCAGGCCGATTCGTTCCAAACGGTCGCTGAGGTGCCCGCGGGCGGCATATGCGCGGTGACGGGTCTTTCGCACGTGCTGCCGGGAAGCGCGCTGGGGGAGGAGCCTGCCGGTGTGCCGCCCGTGCTCGCGCCCGTGCTGTCCTACCAGGTGTTGGTGGGCGACAACGACGTGCACACGGTTGTACGCGCCCTGCGCGAGCTTGCCGACGAGGACCCGCTGATCTCCGTGAGCTGGCAGGAGCACCTGCAGGAGGTGCACGTGCAGCTCATGGGCGCGGTGCAGCGGGAGGTCATCCAGCAGATGCTCGCGGAACGTTACGGCCTGAACGTGGACTTCGGCCCCGGGGGCATCCTGTATAAGGAGACGCTGACGGTACCGGTTGAGGGAATCGGCCACTTCGAGCCTCTGCGGCACTATGCCGAGGCGCACTTGCTCATCGAGCCGCTTCCGCGCGGCACGGGCATTGAGGTGGGCACGCGCGCCTCAGAAGACGACCTGGACCGCAACTGGCAGCGGCTCATCCTCACGCACGTGCTCGAACGTGAGCATCTGGGCGTGCTCAAGGGCTCGCCGCTCACGGACGTGCGCATCACGCTGTTGGGCGGCCGCGCTCACGCCAAGCACACGGAAGGCGGCGACTTCCGCCAGGCGACGTACCGCGCCATTCGCCAGGCGCTCATGATGGCACGTGAGCAACAGGGATGCTTGCTGCTTGAGCCGTGGTATCGGTTCCGTCTGGTGGTTCCGGCAGATAAAATCGGGCGCGCTCTTGCCGACGTGCAGCGCATGGGGGCCGACTTCGATGCACCCGAGGTCGATGGCGAGATGGCCACGCTCGTCGGCTTCGCGCCGGCCTCCGAGATGCGCGAGTACGCGCTCGACGTGAGCGGATACTCCGGAGGCTTGGGTCGCCTGGCGCTCGAATACGCGGGCTATCGCGCGTGTCACGATGCGGATGCCGTGGTGGAGCGCGCCGCGTACGACCCGGAGGCGGACCTCCCCAACACGCCCGATTCGGTGTTCTGCAGCCATGGCGCGGGCTATACCGTGAAGTGGCACGAAGTTCCCGAACGCGCTCACGTGACCATCGATCCCGACCGCCTGCGTCCCTGGCGCCCTGCCGACGCCTCCTTCTTCAGTTCGGGAGCGTAACGGCGTCTGTCTGAGCGTTCGCGCCTTTAGCTTCTCGTCGTGAAGACGTAGGCGACGGTGCCGGCGTCGAAGGTCGCTTCGATGCGGTAGCGCCAGCCGGGCTCGATGGTAAACACAAGCTCGCCGTTTTCGACCGTCGCGTCAACCTGTTCTTCTGAAAGGGCGGCAGAATCGATTTCCTGCTCAGAACCGTGCGCTTCGACGGCAGCCGCAATCTCGTCCTCCGACCAGCGGGTGACGGTCGCTGCGCCGGGCAACATGTCGAAGTCTGCGGTCACGTCGGTGGCTGCAGAAACCACCGCGTCGGGCAGCTCGTCGCGCACGAGCTGCGCGGGATGGGGGACGTCGGCGATGACGGTCTGCCCCGTCCCGTCCGTCCCGGTGACCGTCCAGGTCCAGCCGTTCTGTACGGGCGCCAGCGAGACCACGGCAAGGTCGGTGCGGTACGTGAACGTGCACTGCGCGGGCTCGGACGGATCTTTTTCCGGAAAAACCTGTGCTATGAGCTCGTCGTATTGCGCGGCGTCTTCGGGCGAGCCCTCTTCCAGCACCTCGATTTTGGAAATGCCCGGATACTGTCCGGGATAGCTTTCGAGCATGATGCCGTTGCCGGTCACGCGCACCACGTTGCCGCTCGCGAGCTCCGCGGGTACGATGACCTCACCGCTCAGGCCGATTACCTGCGCGTCGGCAATCGCCGTGGGCACGTAGGGCGTCCCATTGTCCTGGTCGATAAACAATAAGCTGCCGTTTGCGCCGGCAACCACCATTGCTGTGCTCTCGAACATGTCCGTGGAGTCTCCCTGCTCGTTACGATCAACGGATGCCGACCCCGCAGGGGCCGCGGTACTGCCTGTAGGCGCCTGCTGTGCGCATCCCGCCATGCTCAGCAGCACGGCAAGAGCAGCGGTTGCGAGAGGTTTTGCGAGCGGTCGCGAGGGCATCATGGCATCGTCCTTTCGTGGTCGCGTCGCCTCCATTGTACCCACGTGCCCGCCCGCATCGTGCAGCTGCGCTGAGCTATCATGGGAAGGATTTCGGAGAAGGGGAGCTCCATGAACATCACGGTACTGGTGGAAAACTCGACGCCGTCGAGCAGGTTTATCGCCCGGCACGGCCTTAGCCTGTTCATCGAGACGGGAGAGCGGCGCATTCTATTCGACGTCGGTCCGGACGCTGCGTTTCTCGATAATGCGCGCACGCTGGGAATCGATGTCGCCGCGGCGGACACCGTGGTCATCTCGCACGGGCATAGCGACCACGGCGGCGGCTTGAAGGCGTATCTTGAGCGCACGCGGGACGCGGCATGTCCGGCGCCCGTGTATGTTCGCGAGCACGCGTTCGAGAAGCACCTGTCCGGCACGCGCGAGCGGCATCGCAGCATCGGGCTCGATCCCGCGCTCGCTGAAGACGAGCGCGTCGTGACCACGGGCGAAGTGCGCGCATTGGGCGATGGCCTGCTGCTGTTCTCGTGCGCGGGAGGGGAGCATGCGCTTCCCGCGTCGAACGGGCGCCTGTTCGCATGCAACGCTCAGGGCGAACTTGTGCCCGACGCGTTTTTGCACGAGCAGAGCTTGCTTGTTCACGAGGGCGACCGCTATATCTTGATATCCGGTTGCTCGCATGCAGGGATTTTGAACATCATGGCGCGGGCAGAAACCTTGGCGGGCGCTCCGCTCGATGCGGTCGTTGCCGGTTTTCACCTTACGGCACCCAGTGCCGGCACGATGGCGGATGCCGAGCAAATCCGCCTGCTGGGGCGTGAGATGGCGAGCCTGTCCACGTGCTTCTACACCTTCCATTGCACGGGACTCGATGCCTACAGTCTGCTGCGCGACGAGTTGGGCGACCGTCTGCAGTATCTGTACACGGGCGCATCCGTCGAAGTCTAGACGGGTCTTGGGTGCCGTCGGAGCACGGTACCTCTCGGTATCTGGCTCTACTGCCGATGTTTCGCTTTCATCCGCATCGCTGCCTACGCGTTGCGTTCGCGCGCCGATGTGCTACCCTGTTTCACAGAGTGCGAAGCGCGCACGAAGGGGCACACCACCTCGGGTGTGATGTTCTTTCGTGCGCGCTTTTTTTGTTGCCAAAGGAGGGTGATTTACATGGCGCAGGTCAACGGCAAGACGGACACATCCGTCGACGGTTGCACGATCGGGGCGGCACTCGAGCGCCTAGGCTTCGATCGCGCGCGAGTCGCATGCGAGCTCAACGGTGAAATCGTTCCGCGCGCAGAATACGATGAGCGGGCACTCGACGAGCACGATGCGCTCGAGGTCGTTCGCTTCGTAGGAGGCGGATGATGGGAGAAGGTGCACAGATGGGCCCGCTTGAGCAGCGCATTGGCCGCATGGCACGCGAACGTCTTGCAAAGGCGCGTATCGGCATCGCGGGAGCGGGCGGCTTGGGGTCGAACATCGCCATGATGCTTGCGCGCAGCGGCGTGGGGCACCTGGTGATCGCTGATTTCGATACGGTGGACGAAAGCAACCTCAACCGCCAGCACTACGCGCGCGAGCACGTGGGCGCATCCAAGGTCGACGCGCTCTCTCAACAAATTCATGCCGTGGACCCGCGTGTCGCGATGCAAGCCTTTCGCCTGCGCGTGACGCCGCAGAACGCGCGCGAGTTGTTTGGGGGATGCGATATCGTTTGCGAGGCGTTCGACGACGCGCAGGCGAAGGCGACGCTTGTGGAGCAGCTGCTTTCGCTGACACCGGGGCCCATCGTTGTCTCCGGCAACGGCATGGCGGGCATCGGTCCGGCATCTGAGATCGTGACCCGCCGGCTGGGGAGCCGCCTGTACGTGTGCGGAGATGGGGAGTCCGATGTCGATGCGGGCGAGGTGCTGTATGCTCCGCGCGTCATGCTGTGCGCCGCTCAGCAGGCGCTCGTCGCTGTGCGCATCGTGCTGGGCGAGGAATAGCGCCGATTCTTTTCAGAGGGCGCAGCGGTGCGCCCTGCATATATCGCTGTATGGCCAAAGGCGTGACTGATGGCAGATCTGGAACATACTGATACGGCCCGTGCGGTCGACACCTGGAGTCTGGGCGGCAAGGAGTTCACCTCCCGCTTCATCTTGGGTTCGGGCAAGTTTCGCCTTGACGTGGTGAAGGCGGCGGTCGAAGACGCGGGCGCGCAGATCGTGACGCTCGCCGTGCGCCGTGCGAACACCGAGCAGGAAGGCAACATCTTGGAGTCGATTCCCGCAGGCGTGACGCTGCTGCCCAACACGTCGGGTGCGCGCACCGCCGAGGAGGCTGTGCGCATCGCGCGCTTGGCGCGTGAGCTCGGTTGCGGCGACTTCATCAAAGTCGAGGTCATCCGCGATGCGAAGTACCTGCTACCCGACAATGCCGAGACCGTCCGCGCCACGGAGATGCTCGCGAACGAGGGCTTCGTTGTCCTGCCCTACATGTATCCGGACCTTAACGTGGCACGCGACCTGGTGAGCGCGGGCGCCGCGGCCGTCATGCCGCTCGGTGCGCCCATCGGCTCCAACCGCGGCCTGGTGACGCGCGATTTCATCCGCATCCTCATCGAGGAGATCGACCTGCCGGTGATCGTGGACGCGGGCATTGGCCGTCCGTCGCAGGCGTGCGAGGCCATGGAGATGGGTGCTGCTGCCGTCATGGCCAACACCGCCGTGGCGACCGCGGGCAACATTCCGCTCATGGCGCACGCATTCGGGCGTGCCGTCGAGGCGGGCCGCGCGGCCTATCTCGCCGGTCCGGGTCGTGTGCTCGAGAACGCCGGCGAGGCATCGAGCCCCCTGACCGGCTTTTTGGAGGAGGAGGCCCGATGAGCGAGTTTGACCAGAGCGCTCCTGCGGTGCGGCGCATACCGGTGGGGAAGCGCTGCTGGCGCCTGACGGAGATGAACGAGGCGGACATCCACACCGACCGTGTGCTTGACCCCATGGCGTTTCTGCCCGATATGGACGTGCTGGGCTGCGAGATGTTCGACCGGGTGCTCGACGCGGTGGAGGTCTACGACCCCGATGCCGTGACGCCGGCCGACGTACGCCGCGTGCTCGATGCGGACGTGGTTGAGCCCGAGGACGTGGGCGTGCTGTTCGCCCCAGCCGCCGAGTCGTTTATCGAGGAGATGGCGCGGCGCGCCCGGGCGGAGCGCGTGCGCTGGTTCGGCACGAACATCCAGTTCTTCACCCCGCTCTACCTGGCGAACTACTGCGAAAACCGCTGCGTGTACTGCGGGTTCAACTGTGAGAGCGGCATTCACCGAGCGCGCTTGAACGAACAGCAGACCATCGCTGAGCTCGACGCCATCGCCGCCACGGGACAGGAGGAGATTCTGCTGCTCACTGGCGAGGACCCGGTCACCTCGGACATCGCCTACATTGCGCGTGCCTGCGAGCTCGCGGCCGAGCGCTTCCGCAACGTCGGCATCGAGATCTATCCTGCGAACGTTAGCGACTACGCCACGCTGCGTGCAGCCGGCGCCGACTACGTGACGGTGTTTCAGGAGACCTACGACCCGGTGCGCTACGGCAAGATGCATCTGCGCGGCCGCAAGCGCATCATGCCGTATCGCTTCGAGGCGCAGGAGCGCGCGCTCAAGGGCGGCATGCGCGGCGTTGCCTTCGCACCGCTGCTGGGCCTGTCGGAGTTCCGGCACGATGCGCTCGCCTGCGCGCTGCACGCGTATTACATCAACCGCGCCTACCCGCATGCCGAGATCTCGTTCTCGTGCCCGCGCCTGCGTCCGGCGGCCGGTGCCGTCACGCCCAAGGGTCCGCACGTGACCGAGCGCCAGCTGCTACAGGTCATCTGCGCATACCGCATCTTCATGCCCTTTGCCGGCGTGACGGTGTCTTCGCGCGAGCGCGCGGGTTTCCGCGACCATGTGGCCACGATCACGGCGACCAAGGTGTCGGCCGGCGTGTCCACGGGCATCGGCGAGCATACGCATCAGGCCGAGGAAGGTGACGATCAGTTCGAGATCGCCGACAATCGCAGCCTGGCCGAGATGTGTGCCGCCATGCGGAAGATGGGGCTCGAACCGGTCATGAACGACCATGTGCTCGTATAGCGACATGTCGGTTTCGCCTTCGTATGCGCCGGCGTGCACGAGTTTTCTGCGGGTGGCCATGAGCGATCGCTATGGCTGCCCGCGGCCTCTGGCCGAGCAGGTGGCGCGGCTTGCCGGAGTGGTCGATGCCCTGATTTTGCGCGAGAAGGATCTGGATGATGGCGCCTATGAGGTGCTGGCGCGCGAAGTCATGCGCGCGTGTGACGCGGTGGGCATCGCTTTCGTGGCGCACGGGCATGCGGAGGCGGCGCGTCGTGTCGGAGCCTCGTACATTCACCTGCCGCTGCCGGCGTTTGAGGTTGCGGGGCGGCCGCAGGGTTTTGAGCTTGTGGGCACCAACGTGCACGAGGTGGACGAGGTCGCGCACGCTGAGGCGCTGGGTGCGGACTGCCTGATCGCGAGCCCCGTGTTCGCCCCGTCGTGCAAGCCGGTTGCGGGGCGTGGGACGGACTTTTTGCGCGCGGTGATCGAGGCGGCCCATGTGCCCGTGTTCGCCTTAGGCGGGGTAACTGATGACACAGAGCCCCTCATACGCGCGGCAGGTGCAGCCGGCGCCGTCCGGATGTCCGACTACATGCTGCGATAGGCACGCTTGCCGGCTTCCGCTTGCACCCCGTACTGTCGCCGAAGCGTGCGCACCGCGCATCTGGTACCATCGGGCATCAACGTTTCCGCTGCGATTGAAAGGCTGCGTCGATGCTCAAGACTGAACGTCTGCTGCTGCGTCCATGGTTCGAAGACGATGCTGAAGAGCTGTTTGAGCTCGCGCGCGACCCGAAGGTGGGCCCGGCAGCGGGCTGGCCTCCGCACGCCAGCGTGGACGAAAGTGCCGCGGTCATTCGCGACGTACTGATGATGTCGGACAGCTTCGCCATCATCGAGCGCGCAACGGGTACGCTCGTGGGCGCCATGGCGCTCAAGCATCCGGAGATATCCGAGATGGCGCGCCCTGGCGAGGCGGAGCTCGGCTACTGGGTCGGCGTACCGTACTGGGGTCGCGGCTACGCCACGGAGGCGGCGCGGGCTGCAGTGGCATACGGCTTTGGCGAACTGGGCCTTACGGCAATCTGGGCGGGCTACTACGAGGGCAACGAGCGCTCGCACCGCGTGCAGGAAAAGCTCGGCTTCGAGTTCCAATACCGCAGGGAAAGCGACGTCGAGCTGCTCGGCGAGCACCGCATCGAGATCTGCCAGCGCCTCGTGCCCCAGCGATAAGAAGGTGCCGGGTGTGATCTTGCCTAGGCTGCGCGCGCGTCATCGCTGTTCCTTGCGCTCATAGAGAATCACCCCGTCGCGTTCGACGGCTTGGGCAAACGCGTCATCGCCCAAGTCGGCCCTCGATACGATATCGACCTTTTTCCCCGTACGCTCGCGTATAGCCTCAGAAAACGCAGACAGGTCGAGCAGCGTGAGCCTCCCGTCGTCATAGACGATGCGCAGGTCGATATCGCTTTCGGGTGTTGCTTCCTGGCGTGCATATGAGCCAAAGAGCACAACGCGAGCAATGCCGGCAAAACGAGCCGCCTCGCTCGACACAACGGTTTTGATATCTGAGAGCGAAAGAACAGACGGAATTGCTTCGTGCTGCGCAGACGCCCCTTCGGGCAAACCGATAGTGAAGGGGATGCGGCGCTCACGGAGAGTTTGCCGTGCAAAGAGGTTGATGGCCGTTGAGACGCTCATGCCCACTTCCTCGCAAAATGCTGGTAGATGCAACTTGTCGCTACATGATTCGGGTCGACTCGAGCGCATGCTCGAGGCGCTCGTTGGCGCGGATGACGGGGCGGCGCAGCACGAGGCCGAGCAGCAGTGCCGGGACCAGATAGGCCGCAAGCAGGCAGAGCTCGATCCAAAAGTCGTTGCCGTACAGGCCGAACATCGCGGCGCGCAGGGCGCCTTCCGCATGCACGAAGGGTAGCCACGGGTAGATAGCTTGGAAGATCGGTGGCAGCATCTGCCGGGGGAATGTTCCACCGGCGCCCGCCACCTGCAGGACCATGAGCACCACAGCGATGGCCTTGCCCACGTCGCCAAACGATGCGGTGAGTGCGAAGATGATGTTCACGAACACGAAGGATGCCATGAGCCCCGCAAGCATGAACAGAACGGGATGTGCGCACTGGACACCCAGGTAACCCAGGTCGCCGCCGCAAATGAGCAGCGTCTGCGCCGCGCCAAGGGCGCAGAAGAGCGCCAGGCGCCCCACGTAGGCCTGCGCGTGAGAGCAGCCCGTCTGCGCAAGCGCGCGTGCGCTCGGCGTCGCCTTGATGAGCGCGGCGATCACCACGCCGCCGATCCAGATGGCGAGCGTGGTGTAGAACGGCGTCATGGCCGACCCGTTGTTCTGGACGGGGAACACGGCGTGCCGGTCCATCGTGATGGGCGCCGAGATGAACGCTGCGAGGTCAACGGGGCTCGCCGTGAGAATAGCGCGCACGCTATCGAGGTCATTGGCTGTAAGGGCGCTGTGAAGGCGGCCTTGCAAGTCGCGCAGCTCGCCGGCGGCGACATCGAGCGAGCGTGCCGTGTCGTCGAGCGATGAGCGTGCGCCGCCCAAGCCTTCTGCCGCAGCGCTCGCGCTTTCCGATACGGAACCCGTGATGCCCGAGAGCCCCTGCAGGGTGCCGTCCACGCCTGACACTGCCTCGTCGATGCAGTCCGCAAGCTCGCCGAGCGTTCCCTTGAGCGATGACTCATAGGTCGACCGCGCGCCCTCGAGGCTCGATTCCGCGTCGGCCACCATGTCGTGCAGCTCCTTGCGCGCGGCGTCGGCGTCTGCCGTTGCCTGCGCGATGTCGCCTGCGGTCTTGCCGACTCCCTGCGAAAGGTCCTCAAGTTCCGCGATAGCCTGCTGCACGCGGTCGTTGATACCCTCGATGGTCAGGCTCGCCTCATGGATGCGCGTGATTTGGATAGACCCCGCCTGGTAGTGTTTCTCGAGGCTCTTCACGAGTGTGTCGCTGCCCGCGAGGGCGTCGGAGAGCTGCCGCAGCATATCCAGCTGCCGCTCGACGGTGCCTTGTATCTCGGTGAGCGCGCCGGCAAGCTTGTCCACCTGCCCACCAGCGGTGTCAAATGCCTGGTCGATGGCCGTGTCGACCTCACCCATATCGGACGCGCCCTGTGTGAGCGCAGCGTTCGCGGCGCTTGCCGCCTCGTCGAGCGCCCCGTCGAGCCCGCGCAGGCCGTCGGCGCTTTGCTTCAGCGAATTGGTGATGTCTTGTGCCGGCGTCATCGCGGAGGCAAGCGAGCCGGAACTCGACGCGACGAGGGTCTGCGACGAGCCGAGCAAGCTCGCGAACGATCGCGCCGTGTTTGCCGTGTCGCCCAGCGTGTCGGCCGTGGCGGCAAGCGCATTGTCCAGGCGCTGCGCCAGCGGGGCAAGCTCCTCATCATCCAGCAGGTTCCCCAGCTCGTCGAGGGCGCCGGTGCCCACATCGGTCACAGCGCGCGCGAACCCCTCGTCGATATCGCGCTGGATGGCGGCCGATGCCTTATCGGTCACGATCTCGGCGATGGCGTTGGCCTTCTGGTTTTGGTAGAAGGCGACCTCGGCCTGCTGCGGCGCGGAAGAAAAGCCGTTGAGCAGGCATGCTGAGAAGTCCTTGGGAATCACGACGGCGGCGTAATACGCGCCGGACTTCACGCCCTCGAGCGCTTCGTCGCGCGTGGTGGGGGTGTAGCCGATGGAGTCCGAGGCCATGAGGTTCGACACGACGCGTTCGCCCAGGTTGAGCTCGATGGGAACGAGCTCACTCGAATAGCCCGCATCGTCGTTGGCGACAGCGACCTTCAGGTTCTTCGTGTTGCCATAAGGGTCCCAGCTGCCAGCGATGTTGAACCAGGCGTAGAACGACGGCACCGCGATGATGCCCACGACCACGACGATGCTCACGGCGTTGGCGAAGACGTGCCGCGCGTCGCGACGGATATACGACCAGATGGCGTGCATGATGCTACGACCTTTCTGCAGGGTAGGAAGCGAAGTGTTGGGGATGGCTCGTGCCGCGCGCCTCGTTCGCAGCGAGTACGCCGCATGCGCGGTTGTGCAGGTATTCCACGGCGATGAGGTAGGCACAGGTGCCGGCAAGCGACGCGATCCAGCAGATGAGCAGGGCGAACTTCGCGGGTAGCACGAACAGCGCGAGCAGCAACGCAGCGGGTACCGCGGCGAGTGCGATGAGCCCGCGGCCGACCAATGCGGGGTAGGAGCGCTCGAAGCGCATCGCGCGCTCGGGATTTGCCACCCAGGCGCCTGCGCTCACGAAACGCGGTGCGCTGCCGGCAAGTCCGTCCTCTGCGCCCGTGTGCTCGGCGATCATGAGGTCGGTCTCGGCGAGCCTGCGGTCGAAGAGCGTGTTGATACCTACGAGGTGGCGCCGCGCGCCGACGCCGATGATGAGTGCCGGAACCGTGAACAGCAACAGGGCCGCCAGGCAGCGCACATAGGTGTCGCCATAGAACCCAGCGACGGCCTCGCGCATGGCGTCGATACCGTAGGTGAAAGGCAGCCAAGGGTGGAGGGCCTGAAAGAACCCGGGCATCATCTCGATGGGGTAGGTACCCGAGGTGCCCGGGATCTGGAGCACCACGAGCAGCACACCGAGCGCCTTGCCGATGTGCTTGAAGGCGACGGCGAGCGCATAGACGAACAGCACGTAGACGAGCGATTCGACCATGCCGGCGAACACATAGGCCGCAGGCGACACGCATTGAACGCCGAGCGCGATGTCGCCCACGCAGCAGACGATGGCCTGCAGCTGTCCTAACAGCGCGAGCAGAAGCCATCTTCCGAAAAAGCCCTGCCAGGGCTTGATGGTGCCGATGCCCTCGGTGTCGACCTCCAGCTTGTAGATGGCGACGAGCACGAAGCCGCCGACCCACAGCGCGAGGTTGGTGTAGAACGGCGCCACGCCCGATCCGTATGTGTCCACGGGAAAGACTGCATGCGTTTTGAGGGCGACCGGCGAGCCCATGAACGCGCCGACCTCGGTGGGGTCGAGGGCGATGAGGTCTGACAGGCCGCGGAAGGTCTGCGCGCTCTCGAGGGCATCGAGGTCGGTCGCAAGTCCGTCGACGCCGGTTGCCGCCTCGCGGAGCGCCGACGCGGTTTGGTCGATGGTGTCCGCTGCCTGCTGCAGTAGGGTGTCGAGCTGGTCGAGCGTGCCGTTTGCCTGTGAGGTGAGGGGGCCTACCGACTCCAGGGTGCCGGCAAGATGTCCGCCCGCATCGGCAAACGCGTCGAGTGAGGCGGAGATGTCTGGCCCAATGGCCGTCGCGAGCTGCGCCTGCAGGTCGCTCAGCGCCTTGCTTCCGGTTTGGATGGCGCCGTTGACCGAGCCCGACAGGCCGCGCACGGCATCGGCGGAAGCCTTGATGTCGTCGGAGAGCGCCTGCAGGCGGTCGAGCTGCGCGAGCTGCTCGTCAGAAAGGTTCACGAGCACTTGGATCTCCGCATCGATTTGCTGCACGATCTGTGTCTGTGCAGCCACCTGCTCACTTTCGCCTTCTGCCTCCTCGAGCTCAACGATGGTTGTGCGAGCGAGCTCGAGGGAGGTCTTCAGGCTCTGGACCGTGCCGTTGAGGGCGCGGATCTGCGCGATGGCGGCGTCGACCTTGCCTTGCGCCCAGCCGATGTCGCCGGTGATCTCGCCGATATCGTAGGCGGCGGTCGAGGAGATGTTCGCGAGCGTTCCGGTCCCCGCGCCCAAGCTGCCTGCGAGGTCGCGCGCGAGGGTCTGCGTGCCCGTGCGCGCATCGCCCAGTACGCCCATCGCGCGGTCAAGGGAGCCTGCGAGTGTGTCGGCAGAGCCCGAAATCTGAGTGAGCGCGTTGCGCGCATCCGTGACTGACGTGCGCGACGTGTCGATGAGCTGCTGGGTGTTGCCCAAGCTGTCAGCCTGTGCGGCGAGGCTCGCGGCAGCTTCGTGCAGCTTGTCTGCCGTGCTGAGCGCTGCTTGGTCGACCTTGCTTGCCGTGGACGTGGCGGCACCTTTGAGTTTATCGGCGACCGTGTCGCCCACCACGCGCACGAACTCGTTTTGTATCTGCGTCTCGAGCGTGGTCGCGCCGGTATCGGTCACCTTGGGCGCAATAGCGTTCGCCTTCTCGTTCACGTAGTAAGCGATATGCGCCGGTGCGGTCTTGCCGTCGAGCACGCTGGCGAGCGTGACGGAAAAGTTGCGCGGGATGACGAAGGCGGCATAGGCGCGGCCTGCCTCGACGGCGGATTTCGCCTCTTCCTCGGTGGTGACGAACGACCAGCCCAGCTGGTGGTTCTCCTCGAGTTTCTCGCGGATCATCTCGCCCGCGTTGACGTGTCCCATATCGGGGATGGTCGTGCCCTCGTCCTCGATGACCACAGCGACGGGCACGGTGGCGGTGTTTTCGTAGGGGTTCCAGTTGGCGAGGATGTTGATCCATGCGTAGAGCGAGGGGATGATGCACACGCCGAGTGCGATGACGATGGCAGCGGGGTTGTGCAGGATGCGCTTCAGGTCGCGGGTGAAGATGCACAGTACGGTTCTCATGGTCGCTCCTCGCGGCGCGTCGCTGTGGGTCCCGGGCGCGTCCGTCTTGGTGTCCAGTAAGTTCGCGAGAGGTGTGTGGCACCATCTCGCGTTCCATCAGATACCCTTAATTTCGATTCTATTCCAATAATTTCGAGAAAAGTTCAAAAATCTTAAGCAATGATACAATTCGTGAAGAATGGCGAACGATAGGAGCTTGACCATGGCAAGAAAGAAGCAGGACGTGCACGAGGTTGTCGCTCCGGTGGAGAAGGCGGGCGCTCTCACGCGGACCCGTAAGAGCGCGCTCACGTGCGAGCGGATCATGGTTGCCGCGGCCGAGCTCATGCGCGAGCACGGGGGCACGGGTTTTCAGATGGGGGAGGTCTCCGAACGCTGCGGCATGTCCAAGGGCTCGCTCTACTATTACTTTGCCGATAAGGGAGAGCTTGTGCGGGCGGTGTTCGACCGCGCGATGGACGAGCTCGTCGCCGATGTCGAGGCGTCTGTGGCGCGCGCCTCTTCAGCGCGGGCCTCGATCTTGGCGCTCGTGCGCACGGTCGCCCGCGCGGTGCGTCCGGGCAGTACGCTCACGCTGGCGCTTGCGCACGGCATCTGGGATGTGGAGCGCGAGGTTTTGCCACGCATCAAAGAGGATTTCGACCACATCATCTCGGTGCTCGAGGCGCAGATTGAGCGCGCAAAGGGCGAGGGCCTGGTGCGTCCGGAGGCCAACAGCCACCTGGTGTCGGTCGCCATCATCGGTGCGTTCGCGATCGTCGAGTACGCAGGAGAGGGCGTCGACGATGGCGACGACCCCGAGGCGTTCGCGCATGAAGTCCTCAAGGTGATCTTCTACGGCATCGGCACGCACGAGCGTTGAAGTATTTTGAAAATGTCACCCCCGGAGACGTCGCGCTGCGTCATCAGCGCATCTTCCTGAGCAGGTCCTGCA
>CALULJ010000039.1 GCA_944321445.1 uncultured Collinsella sp. | reverse complement strand
CATTGTTCCCGCCCAGCCCGCGACCCTGTATGCCGCGGGGAGGCTTTCCCCTCAATGGCTTTCTCATATCGTCTTTAGGAGCCCTTGCAGGGATTCGAACCCGTTGGGGTCGCGAGACTGAGCAAACGCGCGAGCGTTTGCCAGCGAGCGTGCGAGGGCGCGGAGGCGCCCGAAGCCGCGGACGCCGCAGGCGCGCGCGAACCCCTAACGGCCCGCCCTCAAATGCAAAGGACCTCGCACCCGCGGGGTACTTTCTTGTTTAAAGGACCTTTCCCCCCAATCGACCTTGCGTACCTACCGACAGATTCTGCGGAATCTGTCGAGCAAGCCCCGACCCCCCAATCGTCCTTGCAACACCTTCTGCCCATCGTCGGCGTTCCAGATGGTAAGATGGTTCACCAATTCAAGCACGAGCGACCCAAGGAGGAAACGCGATGACGCGGGACGAAGCCCTTAGCGTTCTGGGCCTCAAGTCGGACGCGTCGCGCGACCAGATCGCCATCGCGTACCGCGAGCTCGTCCAGATGCTTCACCCCGACAAGTACGGCGACAACAAGCGCCTCCGCGCCCGCGCGGAGCAGCAGATGCGCGCCATCAACGAGGCGCGCGACGTGCTGCTCAAGGGTACACGCACTTCGCGCCGGCCTTCGTCTGCAACTGCTTCTGCCGCGTCGCCCGCCGCCATAGCCTACGAGGCCACTGCACGTGCCAATGCTGCCGAAACCGCTCGCCTCTCCGTCGTAGCCGACGCGCGCACGCTGCGCGAACGCCGCCGTTCCATGCTCACCATGGCCGCCATCGCCGCGGTTGTCGCCTTTCTGTTCTCGCGTCTGCGCGGGGGCTTCGGTGCGACCATCTTTTCCATCGGCTCGATGGTGGCGGTGTGGGGCGTCGTCGATGCGGCGCTGCTTTCGAGCCAAATCGATGCCCTGCAGAAGCGCTCGCGCGAGCTGCTCCAGGCACGCGACACCGCCCGTAAGATCGCCGAGGAGGCTTCTAAGCTCGGGTAGGGGCGCCGGTATGGGGTGTTCAAACCGAGATGCATATTCTTGTGATCGTATATGGGCAAACGCTCAACAAAATGCATAAAAATGCGCGCCTCCGCCGCGCGCGCCCGATCCCAGCAAAATTGGGGACGAAATTTCGGTCTCCTTTCCCCATAGGCAAAATACAGCCCAAGAAAACCCCAGTTCGTTCCTGCGGTGTTGTTGACGGGTATTTTGCCTGTGGCCGTGGGTGCCCCAAATTTCGTCCCGAACTTGCGAAAAACCGTATACATGCCCGTGGACGAGCTCGGTGTTTTTGCTCAGCCCGTACCGAACCTCCAAAAAGACGTTAAACTTAACCAGTTGAGTGAAATCTGCCCGCGCGAGAGGATGCACGCGATGCCCCAGAACAACCAGACCAGCGGTTCCGTGTCGCCGGAACTCGACGCGATGACCTGTGACGTCATCGGGGCGTTCCTGGATTCGCTCGCCGAGGGCGAGGATCCGGGTGTCGTGGTGTGCGTCGAGGATGCAAACGGTGCTCGTTACGAGGCGGTTTTCACAGATGACGGCGAAGAGGCCTGCCTGTCTGCTGCCAACGATTTCGTGGCCCAGCATGCCGCCCACGGTATCCCTGACGAGGGCGTTAAGCGCATCGAGCGTTACGCCATCGCCTGCACGGGCTGTGTCGACATCGACGGCGCATACGCCAACGCCGTCCTCGTGAGCTTCTACGAGCGCGGCCTCGAGAGCGGCTACTCCGCCTACGTGCTGTTCGACGGTATGGGCGAGGGCGATAACTTTATGTGGAGCGACCCTGAACCTGCAGGTGAGGAACCCGCGATCTTCTAAGAACCGCTACTATATATACGTTTTTTCACCGGTCACCGAGAATATCGCGCGTCCGCCGATTCCGGCTGGCGCGCGTCGCAATGAGGAAGAGGAAGCACATGCGCGTTGAGAACCTGAGGGACATCGCCATCATCGCCCACGTCGACCACGGCAAGACGACGCTCGTCGACAAGCTGCTGCGCGCCACGGACGCGTTCCGCGCCAACCAACAAGTCGAGGAGCGCGTGCTCGACTCCAACGATCAGGAGCGCGAGCGCGGTATCACCATCCTGGCCAAGAACATCTCCATCGAGTACAAGGGCGTGAAGATCAACGTCATCGACACCCCGGGCCACGCCGACTTCGGCGGCGAGGTCGAGCGCGTGCTGCGCATGGCCGACGGCGCCCTGCTGCTCGTTGACGCCTTTGAAGGCCCTATGCCCCAGACCCGCTTCGTACTGCGCCACGCCATCGACACGGGTCTCAAGATCATGATCGTCATCAACAAGATCGACCGCCCCGGCGCCGAGCCCGAGCGCGCCTACAACGACTGCCTCGACCTCATGGCCGACCTGGGCGCTTCCGACGACCAGCTTGAGTTCGCCATGGAGCACGTGGTGTACGCGAGCGCCATGAACGGCTTCGCCCGCCTCGACCCCAACGACGATAACGACGACATGTATCCGCTGCTCGACATGATTCTCGACGATATGCCGGCGCCCGACGTTGACGTTGAGGGTCCGCTTGCCATGCAGTGCGTGACCGTCGATCACTCCAGCTACGTGGGCCGCATTGGCATCGGTCGCGTGTACTCCGGCACCATCCACGCTGGTGACCAGATTCTCGTCGTCAAGAACGACGGCGAGCGCGCTACGGCCACGGTCAAGCAGCTCTTCACCTTCGACTACCTCGGCCGCACCGAGTGCACCGAGGTCGGTGCCGGCGATATCGCCGCCGTGGTGGGCGTCGACTCCACCGACATCGGCGACGTGTACACCGACCCCGCGAACCCCGTCGAGCTCGATCCCATCGAGATTGACCCGCCGACGCTCTCCATCGTTTTCGAGGCCTCGACCTCGCCGCTCGTCGGCCGCGACGGCGACATCGTGGGCGCCCGCCAGCTCAAGGAGCGCCTGTTCAACGAGCGCGAGAACAACGTGACCATGCGCATCGAAGAGCTGCCCGACAAGAGCGGCGTCGAGGTGTCCGGCCGCGGCATCCTGCACCTCTCCGTCCTTATGGAGACCATGCGCCGCGAGGGCTTCGAGTTCCAGGTCGGCCGTCCGCGCGTCCTGTTCAAGAAGGATGACAACGGCAACCGCATGGAGCCCATCGAGCAGGCCGTCGTGGAGTGCCCCGACGAGTACGCCGGCAAGGTCATCGAGGTCTTCGGCAACGCCGGCGGCACCATGACCAACATGCAGGCCGGTTCCACCGTCACGCACATCGAGTTCCGCATCCCTACCCGCGGCATCATGGGCCTGAAGAACCGCGTCATGAACGTGAGCCACGGCGAGGGCGTGTTCTATCACACCTTCCTCGAGTACGGCCCGTACGCAGGCGAGATTGGCAACCGTAACAACGGTGCCATGATCTCGATGACCACCGAGAAGGCCGTCGCCTACGCGCTCGGCACCCTGCAGGAGCGCGGCCAGCTGTTCGTCGAGCCCGGTACCGAGTGCTACGAGGGCATGATCGTGGGCGAGCGCTCCAAGCCCGGCGACATGGTCGTCAACATCGCGCGCACCAAGAACCTGGGCAATCAGCGCAGCTCCACGGCCGACATCGCCGTGCAGCTCGTGCCGCCCCGCACCTTCTCGCTCGAGGAGGCGCTCGAGTACATCGCCGACGACGAGTTGGTGGAGGTCACGCCCAAGAACCTCCGCCTGCGCAAGCGCCTGCTCAACGCGACGGACCGCAAGAAGGCCGCCGCTCGCGCCATGAACGCCTAAACCCCTTCACCGTCCCCGCCCCCTCCGGGTGTCCTCTCTGGGGACGGGGGTGCCAGGGGACATTTTGTCCCCTCCTGGGACAGGTCTGCCCTGGGACAGCGCCGTTTGCCGGCTGCGTCCCAGGGCAGGCCTGTTTTGCTATACGTCCAGCTTGCGATGCGCCCGCGCCTTGCGGTGCTTGCGCAGCCGGTCGAGCGCAGCCTTGCGCCGCTCAAGATGACGCCGGCGCGCAATGTCTGCCTGCACGCGCTCGCGCCGCCCCTCCAGCTCATCGAGCGAGCGCCGCGTGGTCTCGGGGCGCGTGGTGTTGCGCACCTGGCGGCGAGAACGGTGAATAGCCTCGGCAATATCCATATCTGCCGGGCTCTTGATGTCGTATGCAAGCGAGATAAATCGCAGCAGCATCGTGGTCGACACGCACACGATCAGCGCGATGACGTTCGAAACCCCGGCGTCTGCGACCAGCACGTACGTAATCGCGCCGCCGATGGCCGCGACGGCGTAGAAATTGCTGCGTTGGAAGATGTTGGGTGTCCTGCCCAGGCAAATGTCGCGCAGCATGCCGCCGCCGACAGCGGTGAAAAAGCCCATCATGACGCAAACGATAGGTTCAAACCCGTACACGTACGCCTTGTCCGCACCCGTCGCCGCGAACAGGCCGACTGCGAAAATGTCGAGGATGGCGATCAGTCGATCCTGCTTTTCCAGCAGCGACGGAATAACGAATGCGATGGCTGCCGTGATGACCGCCGCGGGCAGCGCGAGCGGCTGGTCCAGAATGTAGACGCTTCCCACCTGCAGAATCACGTCGCGCAGCACGCCTCCGCCCAGGCTGCACAGCACGGCGAGGCACACGGCGCCGACAAGGTCGAGCTTCTGCTCGCGCGCCGTGAGCGCGCCCGTGATCGATGCCGCAACAACCGCAAGCATCTCAAAGCCAATGGGCACGGTGACCATCTGCCCGGCAAGGCCGCTGCTCGAGACGGCGGCGAGCATCGCGGGGGCTGTAGCTGCAAGCGAAGCGGACATGGGGTGAATCCTCAGGCGAACGATGTAGGGCGGGTGAACCGTCGATATCTTACCGCATGTGGGTTTGCGGACGCTCCTCGTCTTGTTCGAGGCGTTGCCGCCGCAAATCATTGTGTTCATGGGTTTGTTTCAAATAGAAGGATCTAACTGAGACAAACCCGTGAACACAATGTTGGGGGAGGAGAAAGTGGGGCGGAGCGGACAGGCCGCTGTGTCCCGCTCGGGGCGGAGAGAGAGGGATTCGAGATTGCGCTGCGCGCAATCCTCCGCTCGGCGCAAGCGCCTCGCGTGCTCGCGGCGCACAGCCAATGGCTGTGCTTCCTCCGCTCGCACCTTCCCAGGGTTCGAATCCCTCTCGCCCTCAGTCGAAGCGGGCTTCGGGCATCAAGCTATTTCATTGTCGTAAAGGTAACTGGCGGAGAGAGAGGGATTCGAACCCTCGGAACGCTCGCGCGCTCAACGGTTTTCAAGACCGCCGCATTCAACCGCTCTGCCATCTCTCCGTGAGTTGTAATGATAGCATCGAATCAAAAGAAGAGAAGACCGGGAGGGCTACGTGGACACAATCGGGATGGATGTTCCGCACGCCGAACAGCAGGTCGCAGACGACATCCGCTTCATGCGTGAAGCTCTGGCAGAAGCGCAGAGCGCGGCTGCGGCAGGGGAGGTCCCCATCGGCGCGGTCGTCGTGTACCAGGGGGAAATTATCGCCCGCGCGCACAACCGCCGCGAGCTCGACGAAGACCCGTCCGCGCACGCGGAATTCTCTGCCATGGTCGTCGCCGCCCGCGCGTTGGGCCGCTGGCGCCTCATCGGCTGCACCGTCTACGTCACCCTTGAGCCCTGCACCATGTGCGCGGGACTCATGGTCAACGCGCGCATCGACCGCTGCGTTTTCGGCACGCGCGATCCCAAAGCCGGGGCGGTCGGTTCTCTCTACGACCTGAGCCGTGACGCGCGCCTCAACCACCGGTTCGAGGTCACCGCGGGTGTCCTTGAGCAGGAATGTGCGGACATTCTGCGCACGTTCTTCGCGCAAACGCGCGCCCGCACCGCTCCGCGCGAGATTCCGGACGACTTCCCCCGCGAAGCCCCGGCAACCCCACCTCAACCCCAACGCCAGCCTGAACCCCGTGTCCTGCTCGCCCTCGATTCCTTCAAAGGCTCAGCTCAATCCTCCGCGGTGGAAGAAAGCGTCAAAGAGGGCATCCTGCGCGCCTGCCCCGCAGCTCGCGTGCGCTGCCTTCCCATCGCCGATGGCGGCGAGGGAACCCTCGAGGCAATCGGCGCCACGCTGGGCGGCCGCGAGCAAACGTGCACGGTAACCGGCCCCATTGGTACACCGGTCCGTGCCCGCTACCTGCAGGGCGCGGGCGATCAGGGCGATATCGCCGTCATCGAGATGGCCGAGGCGGCGGGCATCGAGTATTCGCCCCGCACACACAGTGCCGCCCTGCGCGCGACGACCCGCGGCGTGGGCGAGCTGCTGCTCGATGCCGTCTGCCAGGGGGCGCGCACGGTCTACTTCGCCATCGGCGGCAGCGCGACCAGCGATGGCGGTGCGGGGTTCCTCCAGGCGCTGGGCGCGCGCCTGCTCAACAGTCACGGTGAGCAGGTCGCGCCCGGCATCGAGGGCCTGGCCGACCTCGCGCGCATCGATCTGGCACCCGCCCAAGACGCTATCGCGGGCTGCCGGCTCGTCGTGCTCTCCGATGTCGACAATCCACTCGTGGGCACCCGCGGGGCGGTGTGTACCTTCGGCCCGCAAAAGGGCTTGGCACGCGATGCTGCGAACGAGGAGGAGCGCACCGCTATTCTGCAAAAACTCGATGCGACCATGGTCGCCTACGGCCGCGCGCTCGACGCCGCGCGCAGCAACATCATCGCAGGCGGCGATCCGAACGCCCCGCGCTTCCGCTCTGTGCTGGGCGTGCCGGGCGCAGGAGCTGCCGGCGGCCTCGGTGCCGCGCTGCTCGCCCTGGGTGCCCAGATGGTCCCGGGCGGCAACGCGGTGCTCGACCTTGTGGGGTTCGACGAGGCCCTCGCTGACGCCGACCTGGTTATCACAGGCGAGGGCATGATCGACGGCCAGACGGCCCATGGCAAGGCCCCGGTCGCCGTCGCGCGCCGCGCCAAGCGTATTCACAAGCCGGTGATCGCCTTGGGCGGCGGCCGCGCCGAGCAGCTCGACGCCGTGTACGCCGAGGGTATCGACCTCGTGCTTCCCATCGTGCGCGCGCCGATGTCGCTCGCCCAGGCGCTTTCGCCCGAAGAAACCCGGCGTAACCTCATCTGCGCCGGCGAGGAGGCCATCCGTGCCTATCTGCTGCGCGCCGCGCCCCGCTAACGGGCATGCGCCGCGCGTGGTACGATGCGGGTCGTTGAACGCAAGCGAAGGGAACACCAACATGGAGCACATCACGTACAACTTCGACCAGATCATCGATCGCCGCCACGACCGGTGGAGCTATTCGGAGAAGTGGAGTGCCTCGCCCGAGACCGCCGAGCACTGCGGCGTGTCGGCCATCGCCGACGACCACATCGCGCTGTTCACCGCCGATATGGACTTCCGCTGTGCCCAGCCCATCTTGGACGCGCTGCACGCCACGGTCGACCACGGCATCTTCGGCTACTCGGGTCTGGCGGGCAACGCGCGCTATTACGATGCGCTCCGCACCTGGTTCTCCCGTCGCGACGGCTGGGACATCGATACCTCGTTGACTTCGTATTCCCCGGGTACAGTGTCGGCGCTCCACACCTGCGTGCGCGCCTTCACCCAGCCGGGCGATGCCATCATCATCCAGCGCCCCGTCTACCCGCCCTTCACCGGCGCGGTCGAGGGCAACGGCCGCATCGTACTCGACAATCACCTGGTGCGCCACACCGCCAACAGCGAGCAGGGCGACCTCTACTACACCATGGACTTCGATAATCTGGAGGAGCTCGCCTCCCGTGGCGACGCCCGCATGCTCATCCTGTGCAATCCGCACAACCCGGTCGGCCGCGCCTGGACGGCCGAAGAGCTCGCACGCCTGGCAGAGATCTGCAGCCGTTACGGCGTGCTGATCGTGGCAGACGAGATCCACGGCGACCTCATGGCGCCCGGTCACCACATGGTGCACCTGGCCCAGGCCGCGCCCGAAGCCCGCGTCATTACCTGCACGGCCACCAACAAGACGTTCAACCTGGCCGGCCTCCCCGCCACGAACATGGTGTTCAGCAACGCCGCCGATAAGGCGCGCTTTGAGGAAGTTCGCGGCTACGCCGAGCCCTCGCCGTTTGCCATCAGTGCCGCCATCGCCGCCTACGAGGAAGGCGAAGACTGGCTCGAGCAGTGCCTCGCCTACATCCAGGGGAACATCGACACGGTGATCGCCTACTTTGCCGAGCACTTGCCCGACGTGGGCGTTCGCGCGCCGGAGGGCACCTACATCCTGTGGTTCGACTTCACCGCGCGTTGCCGCGCGCTGGGTATCGACGGCGCCGAGCTGCACCGCCGCATCTACGAGGATGCTCGCGTCCTACTGCAGGATGGCACCAACTTCGACCCGCAAGGCGGCGAGTTCTTCCAGCGTATGGTGGTGCCGAGCCCGCGCTGCATGCTGCTTGACGCCTGCGAGCGCATCGCCCACGTCATGGGAAAATAGGGACAGGCACTTTTTTCCCATAGACACCGGCCCGCAGACGGGCTACTATACAAATCTGCACTTGTGCGTTCGAGGGGTTCGGGTGACGATACGTTCCGAATCTGGTCAGGTCCGGGAGGAAGCAGCCATAAGGAGCCTCTGCCGGGCACCCGTTCCCCTCGAACGCACATTTTTTGTGCCTTGATCGCGCGCTGGCCGCGCGCTTTTTCAACCCCAGCTCATATTCCAGCCTCAGCACAGCACCCCGCGCCGCTGACGCGGGGTCAATAATTTCTACTTGCCGTTTCGTTCACTAACTGCCAGAAAATGCGTCAGCTAGCGAACGAAACGGCAAGTAGAAACAACCAACCCCCTCCGTGACCACATCAGCATCAGCCAGTCCGCTCCACCCGCAGCCAGCGCCCCGCCACAGCCCCTTCAACAAACAGGAACGGTTACGTGCGCTTGATGAATCGAGCAACCCTCTAGCGTATGATTAACCATTGGCTGCACACCGCACGCCGGCCCACCGGCATGCACGTCCGTAAAGGTCCACGCCATATGCTCGAACTGCTCACGCGCTTTTCTGCGGGCTTCCGCCGCTATTTCGTCATCGGTCCGGCCTGCAAGCTGCTCGAAGTCTTCTTCGACCTTCTTACCCCGCTCGTCATCGCCCGCATGATCGACGAGGGCGTTGGCGCGCGCGATGCCGATGCCGTCCTGCGCTACGGCCTGCTGCTGTTCGCCATGGCCGTCATCGGCATGGGTTTCACGCTCGTGTGCCAGAAGATGGCGGCGCTGGCCTCGCAGGGGATGGGTACCAATATGCGCTCTGCCCTCTACCGCCGCATCAACGAGTTCGCCAACGTCGAGCTCGACCGCTTCGGCACCCCCTCGCTCATCACGCGCATTACCAATGACATCAACCAAATCCAGCTCGCTATTGCCCTGGGTGTCCGCCAGCTCATCCGCTGGCCGTTCCTCGCTGTGGGCTCCATGGTCGCGGCGCTGCTCATCGATCTCAAGCTCGGCGTGATCTTCCTCATCTCCACGCCGCTCATCGGCCTGGTGTTTTGGCTCGTCATGGCCCGTTGTGTGCCGTATTTCAAGCAGATGCAGGCCAAGCTCGACCGCATTGGCCTCATCACGCGCGAGGGCCTTTCGGGCGCGCGCGTCGTCCGTGCCTTCGTGCGCGAAGACCACGAGCGCGAGCGTTTCCGCCAGGCCGCCTACGAGCAGTCCGCAGTCGCCATCGCGGTGGGCAAGCTCTCGTCCATCCTGAACCCTGTCACCTTCCTCGTCATGAACCTGGGCGTGTGCGCCATCCTGTGGATGGGTGGCATCCAGGTGAACGTGGGCGACCTCACGCAGGGCGAGGTCATGGCGTTCGTGAACTACATGACGCAGACGCTCCTCTCCATCGTCTACGTGGCGAATCTCGTAGTCGTCTTCACCAAGGCAAGCGCGAGCGCCTCGCGCGTGAACGAGGTGCTTCACTGCGAGCCTAGCATTACCGACGAGGGCAACACCGCAGTCGAGCTGCCCTCCGCGCAGCAGGTCACTGCGGGCACGGCCGCCCCCGCGCTGCGCTTCGACGCCGCGTGCTTCGCGTTCGGCGATGCGCAGGCCAACACGCTGGACAACGTGACGCTGCAGGTGAACGCCGGCCAGACGCTCGGTGTCATCGGCGGCACCGGCTCGGGAAAGTCCACGCTCGTCTCGCTCATCCCGCGCCTGTACGACGTGCGCTCCGGCGCGGTCGAGGTCATGGGAATCGACGTCCGCCGCTGGCCGCTCGACCAGCTGCGCCACGTGGTGGGAACGGTCCCGCAGCGCGCTTCGCTGCTCTCGGGCACCATCCGCTCCAACCTCACCTGGCGCGATTCGCACGCGACCGACGACGAACTGTGGGCCGCCCTCGAGTGCGCCCAGGCTGCAGACTTCGTGCGCAAGCTGCCGAAAGGCCTGGATGCGCCGGTGGAAGCAGGCGGAAAGAACTTCTCCGGCGGCCAGCGCCAGCGCCTTACCATCGCGCGCGCCGTCGTGGGCAGCCCGCTCATCCTCATCCTGGACGACTCCGCCTCTGCGCTCGACTTCAAAACCGACGCCGCCCTGCGCCGCGCCGTGCACGCGCGCAGTCGGCAGGAGAGCGCTGCGGGCGGCCTGCCGCTCACCACGGTGATCGTGAGCCAGCGCGTGTCGTCCGTGCGCGACGCCGACCTCATCTGCGTCATGTCGCACGGTAGCGTCGCCGGCTTGGGCACCCACGATGAGCTGCTCAAAACTTGCCCGCTCTACGAGGAGATCTGCCTATCGCAGCTCAAGCGCGAGGAGCTCGGCGGAACGGCCCCTGTCCCGGCTGCCCCTGCCCCGGCGCAGGCAGCCCCGTCCGTCCCGGTCCAGCCCGCAGCGCCCAACATTCCCAACCTTGCCTTCGAAGGAGGTGAGGCTCGATGAACCCGTACGCCTCTGCAGGATCCGTCTCGACCGTCACGGCGAGCGTCTCCGGTAACGACAATCTCAACGGCGAAGGTGGCGAGACTCCGCGCGGTGACATCGGCGGCGCGCGCCTCTCCACCATGCAGGTCACGCGCCGACTGCTGTCCTACGTGCGCCCGCATGCCTTCTCATTCTCCGTCTCGTTCGTCTCGGCCGCCATCTCCGTGGTGCTGCAGCTCTACACGCCGATCCTTATCGGTCGCGGCATCGACCTCATCATCGACACGGGCCGCGTCGATTTCGACGCCCTCATGCCGCTCGTGCAAACGCTCGCCCTGGTCGTGGTGGGCGCCGCCGCGTTCCAGTGGCTCCAGGGCTACTGCGTGAACCGCCTGTGCTACGAGACGGTGCGCGACATGCGCATCGAGGCCAGCGAAAAGCTCAGCCGCATGCCGCTGTCCTTCATCGACGCGCACCCGCACGGCGACCTCATCTCGCGTGTGGTGAACGACGTCGACCAGGTGGGCGACGGTCTGCTCCAGGGCTTCACCCAGCTCTTCACCGGTGTGGTCACCATCTTGGGCACCCTTGTGTTCATGCTGTCCATCTCCGTTCCCATGGCTATCGTCGTGGTGCTCGTGACCCCCGCGTCCGTGCTCGCCGCGTCGCTCATCGCCAAGTTCTCCAATCGCAGCTTCATCGATCAGCAGCGCGTGCAAGGCCAGCTCGGCGGCTATATTGAGGAATACGTGGGAAACCAGCGCCTGGTGAACACCTTCTCGCACGGCAATGACGCGCAGCAGGGCTTCGATGCCCTGAACGGCGAGCTCTACACCGCCGGCGAGCGTGCGCAGTTCCTGAGCTCGCTGTCGAACCCCGGCACGCGCTTCATCAACAACCTCATCTACGCCGTGGTCGCGGTCATCGGCTGCATGGGCGTCATCACGGGCGTTCCTGCGCAGCTCACGGTGGGCGAGGTACAGACCTTCCTGTCCTACGCCAACCAGTACACCAAGCCGTTCAACGAGGTCACGAGCGTCATCACGCAAATCCAGACGGCCTACGCCTCGGCGTGTCGCCTGTTCGCGCTGCTCGATGCGGTGGAGGAGGAGCCCGACGCCGCCGACGCCCTCGAGCTCACCGACCCGCAGGGTGCCGTCAGCCTGTCGCACGTGGACTTCAGCTACGTGAAGGACCGCAAGCTGCTGCAGGATATCTGTGTGGACGCGAAGCCCGGCATGAGCTTTGCCCTGGTAGGACCCACCGGCTGCGGCAAAACGACCCTCATCAACCTCCTGCTGCGTTTCTACGACATCGACGCGGGCGCAATCGAGCTCGACGGGCACGACACGCATGACATCACGCGCGCGAGCCTGCGCCGCAGCTTCGGTATGGTGCTGCAGGATACGTGGTTGTTCGAGGGCACCGTGCACGACAACATCGCCTACGGACGTCCCGACGCCACGCGCGAAGAGGTCATCGAGGCCGCGCGCCGCGCGCATGCGGATAAGTTCATCGCGCAGCTGCCGCAGGGTTACGACACGGTGATTGGCGAGGACGGTGGCTCGTTTTCCACAGGCCAAAAGCAGCTGTTGTGCATCGCGCGCGTCATGCTCACCGACCCAGCGATTCTGTTGCTCGACGAGGCGACCTCCAGCATCGATACCCGTACTGAGCTGCAGGTTCAGGCTGCCTTTGACGAGCTCATGGCCGGGCGCACGAGCTTTGTGGTTGCGCACCGCCTCTCCACGATCCGCAATGCCGATTGCATCCTCTACATGCGCGACGGGCAGATTCTGGAGCGCGGCACCCACGACGAGCTGCTCGCCCTGGGCGGCGCCTACGCCGAACTCTACAACTCCCAGTTCGCCGAATCCTAACCAGCAAGCGGGAAAATGGGGACAGGCACTTATTTCCCACCGGTGGGAAATAAGTGCCTGTCCCCATTTTCCCAGCGCCTGTCCCCAGAGAGGCCAATACGGCAGAAGAACTACACGATAGACGTCCTGTGACGTCGCCATTCTTTCGCTAAGATAGTGCGGGCAAATTGATGAACCGCGCGCCCGCGGCGGCGCATTTCGATAGGAGCAGCACATGGCGAACTTCGACCTCATCGCCTTCGACCTGGACGGCACGGTGTTTGCCGAGCCGCATAACGAGGATATCCGTCCCCGCGTGGTCCGTGCGTTCGAAGCAGCGCACCGCGCGGGCGTGCGCATCTCGGTTGCGAGCGGCCGTCCCGTCAACATGCTGGGCCAAACGCTCATGTCGGCCCCGTGGCTCGACTGGCTCATCACCGTCAACGGCGCAAGCGTGAGCAGCGCCCGCGATGGCGCGATGGTCAAGGCGCGCATGATGCCGCGCGACCAGGTGCGCGAGATCGTGTCCGTGGTGCGCTCCATCGGGGATGGTGCCGGCAAGGGAGGCTGGAGTCTCTTTGCGCCCAATCGCACGTGCTTCGATGCCGCACTCAACGAGATGTTCAGCGCCGAGATGCCCGAGGAGCCCGAGCGCGAGAACTTCAGCTTCGTTGAGAGCGTCGCGGACCGTTGGGGTTCGGTGGAGGAAGTGTCCACGGTCGACGCCGCGCTCGACAGCTTGTCGACCGACGTCTTCAAGATCGGCTGCATGTTCGCCTCGCCCGAGGAGCTCGGCGCCGCACGTCAGGCGGTGGAGGCAAGCCCGCTCGACGGCCTGGAGATGGCGCAGGTGGGTCCTACGGAGCTCGAAATCACGCGCGCGGGCGTCAACAAGGGCTCTGCGTTGGGCATTCTGTGCCGCGAGCTGGGCATCGACGAGTCGCGCGCTGTGGCGTTCGGCGATTCCGGCAACGACGAGACCTTCGCGCAAAGTGCCTGCACCTTCGTGGCCATGGGCAACGCCGATCCGCACATCAAGGCAATCGCCGACGACCTGTGCCCTTCGGTGAAGGAAGATGGCGTCGCCGTCTGGCTCGAGGAGCATCTCTAGGCCCTGGACCGCTCGGTCACTCGGCTCGAACCGCTAGCCGCTCTGTGTCGTTTATGCAGCGCTTCGTATGTTCCGCTGGCCAAGGGGTATAGACCCCAGCGACAGCAGACCATGCGCGGTGCGCCCGCGCACGACAGATAGGCGGTTTTCATGAGCAGCAACCAGCAGACCATCCTCGTGGCATACAACAGTCGAGGCGGCAACACGCGTGCCGTCGCCCAAGCCCTCGAGCAGGCGCTCGCGCAGGAATATTCCCAGGCAGACGTGCTTCTGGAAGAAATCACGCCGGATACGGTCGAGCAGGTGCGCGCAGCCGCCCAGGCGGCAGACACATCGCTCATCGGCTTTTGGTGCGACAAGGGCTCCTGCACCGACGAGGTGGCAGACGTCCTCCAGTCCCTGTCTGGCAAGCGCGTCTTCCTGTTCGGAACAGCAGGCTTCGGCGGCTCCGCAGCCTACTTCGACCGCATTCTCACCGGCGTGCGCGGCAAGCTTCCCCAGGATACCGTCTACCTGGGCGGCGCCATGTGCCAGGGCAAGATGTCCCAATCCGTCCGCCAGCGCTACGAGGGCATGCTCGCCCAAAACCCCGACGACCCCAAGATCAAAGCCATGATCGAAAACTTCGACGCCGCCCAACCGCACCCCACCAAGGAAGATCTAGCAGCCATCATCAGCGCCGCCAAATCCTCCCTCTAAGCAAACAGAGGCCCGAGGGCAACCCCGGGCCTCACCAAATTAAAAAAACTAAGCTCTTGGATCTCCCCAACCAAGCACGGCACGAAGACCCAGCAACGTCACCTCCGGAAAGACCCGGCCCGGCGTAATCCCTGAGCGATCTTTCGCAGCGCGAAGCGCGAGGACTGAGCGAAGGGTTTACGCCGGGCCGGGTCTTTCCGTGAGGCACGGTTACTTGATCTTCGTGGTCCCCGGGTCGAGGTTGGGATTCGTCTCGTTGGCAGCGGACTGGTAGCGCTTGGTGTAGATGTCCTTCCCGTCGCCGAACATCGTGTAGTACTGCAGCGTCGCATAGTCGCTGCGCGCATCGAGCGCCGCCTGCAGCGACTCGTTGCCGTCCGACTCCTCAACGCTCGCCAGGTACCACAGCTTCTCGGAATCCTCGAAGCCGGTCGTGTTGATGGCGGGCAGCGCATCGCGCAGCGTCACAAGCGCCTTCTGGTAGTCGGTCAGCGGCGCGCCGATCAGCTGCATAAGCTCCGCACCCAGGTAATTCGTCGACATCTCGTCGTTCTGGTTGGCCTGCGTGTTGCCCGCGACGTCGTAATTCGCCCAGATGATGTAGTTGGTCTGCCACAGGCGTTCCTGGTGGATGGCCTCGTCCTCATCGGTGAACCACAGGTCGTTGTAGGTGGAGGGGAAGAACGGCTGGTGGTCGCCGAAGAACACCACGATCACCTTGCGATCCAGCTGCTCAAGCTTGTTGATGAAGTACTCGAGCGCGCGGTCAGACTCCTCGATGAGCGACACGTATTCGTTCACCTCGGAGTTGCTCATACCGTCGATGCGCAGGTCAACGCGCTTTTCCTGCGGGATGAGCCCCGTGTCGTAGCCGGAGTGGTTCTGCATGGTCACATCGAAGATGAACTGCGGGTTCTTGTTCTCCTCCAGCATCTCCAAAATCTTGTCGTAGGTCGCCTGGTCCGTTACCATGCCGCGCAGCGTGTCCGCGCCCTCAAAGTCCTCGATAGCAAGGAACTGGTCAAACCCGAAGTCCTGGTACACGTTCTCGCGGTTCCAGTTCGTGGCGTGGTTGGGGTGCATGGCCGTGGTGTCGTAACCCAGGTCCTTGAACTGCTGCGCCAGGTTCTCGGTCTCCATGAGGTCATAGATGGTGTAGGGGTACACGCCCGATCCCAGGTTGGCCATGGAGTTGCCCGTGAGGAATTCAAACTCGGTGTTGGCCGTGCCGCCGCCGTAGGCCGACACGTACAGCTTGCCGCGCGACAGGCAGTTACGCAGGCTCTTGAAGAACTTCGGGCCGGTGTAGTCGGCGTGCATCTGCTGGTAGATGGACAGGTCAGAGAATGTCTCGTTCATCACGGCGATGACCGTGGGCTTCTCCTCGTCAAACTGAGCGGCGGCAGCGGTGCGGTCCTCGGTCGCGCCGGCGGTCTCGTCGTAGGTCGCGGCGTACTCGTCCAGCAGTTCCTTGGCGTCGTCGACGCTGTAGTCGTCGGGACGCGGCGGCTTGATGGTCTGCGCGCCCGAGATGAACGCCGGCAGGAAGCCCTGACGGTAGTAGCTCTCAAGCGGGCGCCAGGTGTAGATCTGGATATTGAGCGTGTGATAGTAGTCGATGAGCGTGACGTGCGCCGCCACGCCGCCGATGAGCGCGAGGCCCACCAGCAGGTTAATGACCAGGCCGCGGCGGCTGCGCGTTTCGCGCGCGGGACGCAGCAGGCCCGCGAGCTGCGACAGCATCATAGACAGCGCCGCAAACGCCATGCCGTAGAGGCAGAAGGCCGAAAGCGTGTAGGTGTAGCCCGTGCCGGCCACCGCGGCGGCCGTGGAGAGCGCGGTGAGGTCGCCCGGCGAGATGGGCATGGACTTGAAGGTGATGACGAAGTACTCGGCGATACCGATGAGGTGCAGCACGAGCGCGAGCGCCGCCGGAACGCCGCCGCGGCGCTGGAAGATAAAGTACGCACCGGTCAGCACAGCTGCGACGAGGCCAAACTCGAGCAGCAGGCACAGCGGGTACATCCACGCGATGTTGTAGTTGGAGGGAACCTCGAGCCCCAGTACGGCAAACGTGCTGGCCAGAAGCATAAGGATCACGCTGGCGGCCAGCGGGTGGGGGAAGCGCCCCTCGGCCTCGACGAACTTGAGCAGGCGCTCGCGCACGGCCACGCGGTTGAAGCTCGCTGCCGCGCACGCCGTGGTCACAAGCGTGAACGCTGCGGCGGAGAGGGGGTCGTCCTGGACCAAGCCGATGCCCGACCACACGGCGATAAACGCCTGCAGCAGCATGAAGACGGCGCCCCACACGAAGGCGGTTTTGGGGATGCGCTGCTCGTTTTGACGGGCGCTTCGGATGGCGAACGCCGCCGAAAGAGACGAGCACACGAGGCCGATGCACGTGATGATGGTGACGAACATGACGGTAAGCTCCTTTTGCGCGGCGCTTCCCGGTAGCAAACGCCGCGACCCGGGTATATCGTGATGAAGGGCAGGAGATTTGCCGCGCACGATGACCCTGCTTCCGAAAAGCTTCGGAAGGCAGCAACGGTCAATGCGCGCCAGTTCCCCTGCTAGCTCGCGGAAAACGTCGGAGAGCACGCGTGCATCCTAAGCGCGGTCATATCCAGCGCTTTCCGTTTTGTTGTGAAAGCTAATGGTACCTTGCGATTGTCGAGATTCTATCGAGTCGACAAGGTGAGCACAGATTGCGCAGAGGCGCGAACTCAAGGAGGCATAATGACCGCTCCGGGAACCCCGTGGAACCAGTCCGTTCTGCAGCTTATCGACGACCGCAGCTCGACGCGTGCCTTCGCGCCCAACACGCCGGTCACCGACGAACAGCGCGAGGCCGTGCTGCATGCGGCGTCGCGTGCGCCGTCGGCCGGTGCCATGATGATGTACTCCATCATCGATATCCGCCGCCAGGAGACGCTTGACCGGCTTGCCGTGCTCTGCGACAACCAGCCCATGATCGCCAAGGCGCCGTGGGCCCTCATCTTTGTGGTCGACTACTGCAAATGGATCGACCTGTTCAAGCATATCGGTTGCTTCGAGCCCGAATTCGTCGAGCGCACGGGCAAGCAACCGCGCCGCGAGCCCGGGCTGGGGGAGTTCGCCATCGCCGCACAGGATGCCGTCATCGCAGCACAAAACGCCGTGATCGCCGCCGAGGCCGTGGGCCTGGGGACCTGCTACATCGGTGACGTTATCGAAAACGCCGAAGAGATGCGCGAGCTTCTGGACCTGCCAGAGCACACGATTCCACTGTGCATGCTCATCCTAGGTGAGCCCGCCAAGGAGCGCCCAGCGACCCCGCACCCCACCGAGAATCTCGTGATGCCTGAGCGCTACCGCCGTGCCGACGCCGCAACCCTCGACGCCCAGGTGGCCGAGATGGACGCCATGTTCCGCCCCCACGCCACCGAACCCGGCGACCGCGTCCGCGACATCTACACCCGCAAGCACACCTCGCCCTTCATGGCCGAAATGGCCCGCTCCATGGAACTCTGGCTCCAAAACTGGTAATCACCAGGCAAACATTCCAGCAAACCCGCAGGTCACCAATTCGCATAACGTTTTGCGAAGCAGTTGTGTATGGGTTTTTGCCGACCCTCGGAGTAGACAAGAAAAAGCCCAGGGCATCGACCTGGGCTTTTTCTTGTTGTTATAGGGCTGTCTACTCGACTGGGGCTCAAAAACCCATACACAACCGCTTCGCAAAACGTTATGACCCACAAACCCCCAGGATTCCAAGTCCTGCGACGACCCAAACCCCGTCCGGATCGCCCAAGCGGAGGCGCCCGAAAGGGCGCCAACGCTTGGGCGATCCGGACATACACAAAACGGGCCGGCAAAGCCGGCCCGCCAACTTCAATCCCCGCGTAGAGAACAGACGCCCCGCGAAGCTCCCGGAGGTCTTCCTCCCGGGCGCATTTCGCAGCCGCGCAGCGGCGAGGACGCGCCCGGGAGGAAGACCTCCGGGAGCGCCCCCCGGCGCGCTAAGACTGCTTTGGGTACACCCTCGTGAGATGATCGACAGCCTTGAACTTGGTGAACAGGGGCACGTACTCGTAGATGACGCTGGAGTTCTCCAGACCGTACCACTGCACCGGCGAGCCCGCATGGCGGCGAATCGCGTACTTGAGTGCGATGGCCGTGCGCTCGCTCGCTTCGACGTCCGACTCGGGCGCAAGCGTCTTGTACACCATGCAGAAGCGGAAGCTGCCGATGGGGCCGGGCGTCTTGTACACCGAGTAGTCGCTCGTCTGCGGCGGCAGCTCGCCCGAGGCCGAAAGTTCGCTCACGACCTGGCGCAGGTAGGCGTTCACGCGCTGGTTGACCTTGTAGCCCAGGTAGAACGTCACGCGAAACACGTAGTCGGTGCCGAAGTTCTCAACCGAGTACTCAAACGTGTACGGCTCGTCGGTAACCTGCACGTTCAGGAACCAATACGCCTGCGCGCGCTTGGGGTGCTTGTCGAAGATCGAGTACAGGATGTCGCGGTCCAAGTAGTCCGAACGCGGGTTGTTGGTGAGGTACACCAGGTTGTCGCACAGCTTGTCGTAGGTCTCGTCATGGCGCAGACGATCAAGCTGGTCCAGGTAGTTGTGCAGCGGCAGCAGGTTGGCCTGGCGACGCTCCACGCGGCTGCCGTTGTACCAGCTCACCATGATGGCCATGATGAGGGCGGCCAGCATGATGGTGAAGTAACCGCCGTGGAAGAACTTGGTGAGCGACGAGATGAAAAAGAAGCCCTCGAGCGCCACGAAGAACGCCACGAAGATGAAGGGGAAGACCTTCACGTGACGGATGCTGTGCAGGTAGAAGAAGAGCAGCAGCGTGGTGCAGAGCATCGTGATGGTGATGGCCAGACCGTACGCCGCCTCCATGTGCGCCGAAGACTGGAACAGCAGCACGACGATGATGCAGCCGACCCACATGACGTTGTTGACCATGGGGATGTAGAGCTGGCCTTTGGTCTCGGCGGGGTAGAACACCTGCATGTGCGGCATGAGGTCCAGGCCGCTCGCCTCAGACACCAGCGAGAACGCGCCGGTGATGAGCGCCTGCGACGCGATGATGGCAGCGCAGGTGGAAAGCACGACGCCAAACGGGCGGATGACGTCGGGCAGCATCTGGAAGAACGGGTTGAGGTCCGCGATGGACAGCAGCTCGGCGTTGCCCGCGTTGGACAGCAGCCACGCGCCCTGGCCCAGGTACGACAAAATCAGGCAGATCTTGACAAACGGCCAGGTGGCGTAGATGTTGCCGCGGCCCACGTGGCCCATGTCGGAATAGAGCGCCTCGGCACCGGTCGTGGCCAGGAAGCAGCTGCCCAGAATCATGATGCCTGCGTGGTTGTTGGGCGAGAACAGGAACATGACGCCGCGAATGGGGTTGAAGGCCTTGAGGACCACCAGGTTGTCGACCACGTGCAGCAGGCCGCTCACGCCCAGGAACAGGAACCAGAACGTCATGACCGGGCCGAACGCGCGGCCGATCTTTGAGGTTCCCGCGCGCTGGACCAAGAACAGAACGCACACGATGATGAGCGTGATGATCACGACGTTCAGCTGGTTATCGCCCATAATCGCGTGGACTTCCGGAATGGTCCGCAAACCTTCGATAGCCGTGGTGATGGTCACCGCGGGGGTGAGCACGCCGTCGGCAAGCAGCGCCGATCCGCCCAGCATGGCCGGGATGATGAGCCATTTCGCGCCGCGGCGCACAATGCTGTACAGAGCGAAGATGCCGCCTTCGCCGTGGTTGTCGGCACGCAGCGACACGAGCACGTACTTGACGGTCGTCAGCAGCGTGACCGTCCAGATAACCAGCGACAGTGCGCCAAGGATAAACTCCTCGTTGACGGACATGATGCCGCCGTTGCCCGCCAGCAGCGCCTTGGTGACGTACATGGGCGACGTTCCGATGTCGCCGTACACCACACCCAGCGTGACCAGCATCGCCCCGATACTAATGGGAATTTCGGAGTGCGAGGATGAATGCGCAGATGACGAGTCTGCGTCTTTGGTAACAGAAGTACCCATAACGTTCGTCTCTCCTAAAGTACGACAGTACCTAAGAGCACTATTATCCAAGGCTTCCCCCCAACATGCAATGTCCCCGCTGGGGACGGGGGTGCCAGGGGACATTTTGTCCCCTCTGGGGACGGGGGTCCCACGCGCCACTGTGGCGTCTCTGGGGACGGGGGGTGGGAGGCGCCACTTTGGCCTCTGTGGGGACAGGTTCCGACCTGGCCAACCAAAAGGCACCCGGTTCCTTTTGGTCGGCCGCCCGGTTCCGCTACCGTCTGCGCACGATGTAGCAGCGGTGAATGCGCTTGTTGCGTGCAAAATCCTCCGGAATGGTCTGTTCCGAGATGTCCTCGAGGTCGATCCCCAGCCGCTCGAGCGCCTCCCAATCCGGCTTGAACGTGCGCAAGTTGCACGAGAACACCGCCTGTCCGTCGGGAGTCAGCAGATGAACCAGGTTGTCGAGCAGCTCCACATGGTCGCGCTGCACGTCCCACGTGCGCTCGCCCATCTTGGACGAATTGGAAAACGTCGGAGGATCGCAGAAGATGAGGTCCCATCGATGGTTCGTGCGGCGCTGCTGTGCAATCCACGCCAGCACGTCGGCGCGCACGAAGCGGTGCGCGCGCCCTGTGAAGCCGTTTTGCTCCATGTTGCGGCGCGCCCAATCGAGGTAGGTGTTCGACATGTCCACCGTCGTGGTGCCCTTTGCTCCGCCCGCTGCGGCGTAGCAGGTCGCCGTGCCCGTGTAGGCAAACAGGTTCAAAAACTGTCCGCAGCCCGCGGCGAGGTCGCGTACCATCCCGCGCGTGACGCGATGGTCCAGGAAAATGCCCGTATCAAGATAGTCGTTGAAGTTAACAGAGAACGTAAGCCCGCCCTCTTGAATGAGCACGTCCGGCTGCTTTTCGGAACGTCCGCCGCCGCGCCTCGATCCGGCGTTGGCATACTGCGAGCCACCGCGCGAGCGCGTGCGCGAACGGGCGGCAACGTGGTCGCTCTCGACGCCCAGCACGCGCGGCGCAATGGCGAGAATATCCAGGAAGCGTGCCTGCGCGAGCGCCGCATCGACCGACTTGGGTGCCGCATATTCCGCAATCACAAGCCAGCGTCCCGGCGTCGCAGCGCTCCCCTCGTACAGGTCAATAGCTGCGGAATAGTCGGGAAGGTCCGCATCGTACACGCGGTAGCATGTCACGCCGGCCCGCTTCGCCCATTTGCGCCGCGTGCGCGCGACCTTGCGCAGGCGCGCGGCAAACTGGTCGGACTCCGGCACGAGCACGGGAACCTGCTGGCCGTCACCCACGTCTACCGTGGCACGCGCCCGGCCCGCCGAGGATGCGGGCGCGTCTCCGCGCGCCTCGTCACGCACGATTCCGCTCGCGCCGTCATGTGCCAAAAACGTCGCCAGACGAGCCTCTTCGTTATGCGGCATTATGCGTGCCTCGAATGCGGGACGACCGCCCAGCGCGCGATCGATCAGTTTGTCGCGGGTGAGCGCCACAACCGGCAGGCCCTCCAGGCCCGGGGTCTCGCGCAGGTCGTCGACGAGCGTGAGCACTGGGTTGACGTCGGAAAGCGCCGTGGTCAGCATGTCGACCACGATCGCGCCCGCGCCAATACCGGCGCCGCCCCGCCCCGGATGCAGCCCCAGCTTGGGTGCGATCTTGTCTGCGGAAGGCTGCGCAAAAATCACGTTGCGGTCCAAGCCGGCGGCTTTCAGCACGCGGCGAGCAAGGGAAAGCGCCCGCCCGTCCGTGTCGGTGGCGACGATGCGCGCGCCCGATGGTGCTGACGCAGCTGCATCCGCCCGTTCGTGCGCCTCGGCAACCAGCTGTTCCCATGCGGAGGAATCATGCTCATTCCAGCAGGTAAATCCCCATTTCTTGCGAGCAATGCCGGGCGCGCGGTTGAGCGCCACCGAGGCGGCTTCCAATAGCACGCCGCCTCCGCCGCAGCGCACGTCGATGAGCACGGGGCGACCTTTGCCGGCATGGCACGCCGCGCCCCATCCTGCCTGCGACAACGCGAGCGCCGCATAGTCCGGGCGCAGCACGTCCGCCGCGCCCGGACGAGTCGCCTCGCGCGGAAGCCGGCGAAAGAGCGGCTCGCCGGAAAGATCCAAATGCAAACTTGCCCGCTCACCGCGCAGCGAAAGCAGAATCCGCGCGTCCGGGTCGTCGGTGTCCACATCCGCACGCGCGCCAGTCTCGTCCGCCAGACGATCGCAAACGGCATCCTTTACCTGCAGCGCCGAGTAATGAGTATTGCGCAGATTGTCGTTCACGCCGCGCGCAGACACTGCGATGGTCGAACCGCGCCGCAGCATGCGTTCCCAGGGCAGCGCATAGGTTTCGTTATACAAATCGTTTGCATCGCGGCAGGCGAAACGCCCCAGCAACGCAAACACACGGCTTGCCAAGCGCGACCACAGGCACACGCGTTCCGCGTCCGCCGCCGTGCCCTCAAACGCCACGCGGCCCTTCAGCCGGCGCACGCGCGGCGTTCCCAGCGCGCGCAGCTCCTCGGCAAGCGCCGTCTCAAAACCCTCGGGACAGCTGGCGTAAAACTCCATGTCAAACCTCTCGCAGCATCGGTCGTTTCCCCATTATGACAACGATGCCGCCGCGTTTTGTCAACCGTTCCGCGCGCGCCCACACGCAGTACAATACCGGAGTGAAAAACCTCGAATCAGCTGCTTATCTGCAGGGAAGGTCGCCATGGATCAGACGTCCGCTGTATTGTTTTTCGATATCGATGGAACCCTCATCTATCACAGTCCGGGGGCCAACGTGGGCGATACGGTCATCTGGGCGCGCCCGACGGATCGCACGTTCGACGCGTTTCGGCGCCTGCGCGAGCGCGGGCACAAGACGTTCATCTGCACCGGTCGCCCGCGCACGCTGGTGAACGAGGGCCTCATGGCGCTCAATCCCACCGGCCTTGTGACGCTCGCCGGCGCCTGCCTCATCATCGACGGCAAGAAGGTCTACGAACGCACTATCGACGAGAACCTGCTCGAAGATACGGTGTCATGGCTGGTGGAGCACAATATTCCGGTGATGTTCGAGGGTTCGGAGAATTGCGCGGCGCTCGTGCCGGAAGGCCCAAACCCCTTCACCATGTTCGGCGCGCCGGTAGTGCGCTCCATGGCCGACCTGCGCGCGAAGACCGATCTGCGCTTCAGCAAGTTCTCGTATCACGGCGACGCGATTCGCCGGGTCGGGCAGATGGATGGCGAGCTCAGGGCGAGCTATGGCCTGTACAACCTTGGCGTTGGGGCAGGGGAGGCCGCTCCGGTGGGCATCGACAAGGGCGAAGGCGTGCGCCACACGCTCGAGGTGCTGGGCCACAGCATTCAGGGAACCTTTGCATTCGGCGATTCGGAAAACGACCTGCCCATGCTGCGCGCCGTCGAGACTCCCGTGGCCATGGGCAACGCCCTCGATTCCGTAAAGTCGGAAGCCGCCTACATCACCGACCCCGTAGAGCACGATGGCGTAGCCACCGCCCTCGAGCACTTCCACCTCATCTAGTTTTCCTCCCCGGGTGTCCTCTCTGGGGACGGGGGTGCCACGCGCCACTTTGGCGCCTCTGGGGACGGGGGCGGGAGAGGCCACTTTGGCCTCTCCCCCGCCCCTCCCCCCAGGCGCCCCCTAGCGCGCGGTATTTGCCCGAAACCTTAATAAAT
>CALULJ010000038.1 GCA_944321445.1 uncultured Collinsella sp. | reverse complement strand
TTCTTAGTGTGCTTCCTGTTGACGCAAGCTGTCATACGTCTTTCTCCTTCCGTGAGGAACAGATAATCGCCAGTTATTGGGCTTAGTCTTCTACGTGCGATTTGAAGCGAAATACGCACGAGGGTAGCCTAAGCTCTACCGGTGTTAATGAGTCTAGCACCGATTTAACCTTTGTCCACTTATTTCTTCAGCCTTTTTTATGTTTAGCGGCTATATGCGCTTGTTTTCACCTCATATTTTAGGGAATAGAGGTTTTTGACCCCACATATTGTGGTAAGTCCAGCGCTACGGCACATAATTCTAGGTCCTTTCTTAACTTTTGACTATCCCTGACCTTATGGAATCATTTCGCCTTTATTTCACACAGCTGTCCGTCTTGGCCTTTTGGCAGCTCATTCCTCCTGCGCTTCACTAATCACATCCCTTGGATTGTGCTCCTCCATGATGGTTCGCAAACTTGAACTCGATACATGTGTGTACCGCTCGGTCGTCTTCACCGAGCTGTGCCCCAGCAGCTGCTGTATGTATCTAATACTCACACCCTGCTCGAGCAACGTCGTCGCGAACGTGTGCCTAAACATATGCGGTGTGATATGAAGCTCCACTCCTGCCTCGTTCGCTCGCTTGCGAATGATCTTGCGCACCGCCTGGTCGGTGATCCTGTGCATGGACCGATTCAAAAACAGCGCGTCCGTCCTTGGCTCAAACCACTCCGTCGCCGGGCCGCGTCTGCATTCTATATATGTATCCAGCACCGCAAGGGTCTGCTTCGACCCCAGCACCACGATGCGCTCCTTCGACCCCTTCCCGAACACGCGCAGCTGCTTCGTCGACATGTCGATGCTCTCAATGTCTAGCGAGCACAGCTCCGACACGCGTATTCCGGTGGCGCACAGCAGCTCCAGCACCGCCTGGTCGCGCAGGGCGATCGCACTTTTGGTCGCTACGCCCACCGTGCGCGACGCCTTGCCCTGTCTCCCCTTGGGCTCCAGCATGCGCCGCATATCGGAAAGGCCGATGGTGCGCGGCAGCAAGAGCGGCTGACGCACGCTTACTTCCAAATCCTCAAACGGTGTTGACGCAATAAGGCGTTCGCGCTTGAGCCAATTGGTCCACGCGCGTAACGATGCGAGCTTGCGCCGTACCGTGCTTGCCGAAAACCTCCCGTTGAGATACGCCAGGTGCTTGCGCATAGCCTCGCGGTTGAACACGTAGCCGCAGTCGGTGATCCAATCGATAAACTGCGAGATATCGCAGCGGTACGCCTTGACCGTTTTGTCATCCAGACGGCGCTCGTCGGTGCAGCGCGCCAGATACAGTTTGAGATCGATCACGAGCTCCGTGCGCTGCTCGCGTATCGAGCAGCTGCGCATGGGCTGGACCTCCTCTCCCCCGCCACCCAACAAGCTGCGGTCGTCGCGGTCGATGTGCTCTGCCATACGTGCCTCCCATCGATAGGAATGGAGCGTGACGCGCGGATTGCGGCGTCACGCTCCATCATGCGACGGGGTTTGTGGGTTTATCCCGAGTCGGCAAACGGGAGGAAACGGGGCGGTGAACCGATTCGGTCAGATGGCGTCCGGCTAGCAGCGCACCCGCTAAAACTGGAACGCTTTGGCGATGTCGCACGATATGAGCACGTCGACATTGCGGTCCTGCGGCGTGGGGTCGCGATTGATAATGACTAGCTTGTCGCCGCGGAAGTACTGCGTGAGCCCGGCCGCCGGGTACACCACGAGCGACGTACCGCCGATGATGAGCATATCTGCGTTGGCGATAGCCTGCACCGCGCCCATGAGCACCCGCTGATCGAGCGACTCCTCGTACAGCACCACGTCGGGCTTGATGCGGCCGCCGCACTCCGGGCAGATGGGCACACCGCGCTCGTCCTCGTGTTCGCGCGCGCAGATCCACTCGGCGCCGTAGGTAGCCCCACAGCGCTGGCAGATGTTGCGGTGCACCGAACCGTGCAGCTCCCATACGGTGCGCGACCCTGCCAGCTGGTGCAGACCGTCGATGTTTTGCGTCACGACGGCATCGAGCTTGCCGTCCGTCTCCAGCTGCGCAAGCTTCACATGCGCCTGGTTGGGCTTGGCGTCCAGCGCGATCATCTTCTTGCGATAGAAGTCGAAGAACTCCGCGGGATGGCTCACATAGAACGAATGCGAGAGCATAGTCTCGGGCGGATAGGCGAACTGTTGGTGATACAGGCCGTCCACGCTGCGGAAATCGGGGATGCCGCTGGCGGTCGACACGCCGGCTCCGCCAAAGAATACCGTGTGGTCGTGCTCGTCGAACAGGCGGGCGAGCTCACGCGCCGCCTCCTGCGGATCGGTGATGGTTGCGGTCTTCGCCATGATCGTGCCCCTTTTCTGCGCGTGTTACTGGACTTCAGTGTAGCGCGGGCAGAGGAAGACCCAAAATGGCGCGAGGCTCGGACGTAAAACAGCCCGTGTGCCGTTTGGGGCACGTGGGCTGTTGCTCAGTGCATTATGTTGCGAAAACGCTGCTGGTTACCGGCGCATATGGCGACCGAAGAAGCCGCTGGGCTCATCGTCGTCATCGGCCTGAGAACCGAAATCGACCCACTCGGTCTCGTCGATGGGAGAATCGTCAACGGGCTGCTGGGGACGCTCGGCTGCGGCGCGCTGTGCAGAGGACAGGTGCATGGCCGTGCGCTTCACGCGCGGAACCGGAACGGCGCCGGGCACCGGCTCTGCCTGGGGCTCGGAGACAGCCGGCTCCTCAACCGCGACGACAGCAGGCGCGCTATCGACCGTCGACTTACCCCGCATGCTCGCAGCGATGAACATCGCGGTCGAATCCGGATCGGGAACATCTTCGGGGAAGGCGGCAACACCGGAACCCTCGGCAGGGACGCCGGGAGCCTCAACGAGGACGCCGGTGTCATCTGCGGCGAGCTGCTCTTCGGCAGCCTCTGCGGCAGCGGACGCCTCGTCGTCGGCACCATCGATGTCTGCCGTGGCATCGGCGTCTGCAGGAGCGCCCTCCTGTTCGCTGGAGCTATCGAGCAGCACAGTCGCATCGGCAGGCTCGATCTCATCCGCAGGCGCATCGCCCTCATGAGCACCAAGCTCGTCGGCGGAAGACTCCTCGGAACCCTCTTCCCCGAGTGCAGCACCCTCAAGCTGCGTAAGCTTGTTCTCGGACACGATGGCGGAAATTCCCAGGCCGGCAGCGACAACCGCAAGAATACCGAAGAACAGGTTCAGGCCGCTCACAATGCCGTTGCCGAACGCGCTCTCGGGAGCGTGGAAATTGCCCGTGCCGATGCCCGCGAACACCGCGATCGCCGCAAGCGCAGACACGACGCAGAAAATGATGGTGTGCAGGCGCACGCGCTCGCCCGTCGCCCAAATGCCCAGCAGGCCCGCCGCGAAGAACAGGGCGAACAGCGCAAGCGCGTAGACGACAATCATAGACGTCCCGGCCTGCTCATCCGAAAAGAAGATGGCGCCCATGACGGCGAAGTTGGCACCGGCGATTGCCAGATACAGCAGGCCGGCGAGCAAAAACAGAATCGATGCGATCTTGATAAGAATCATGCAACCGCGCAACCAGTGAATGGTAGAACGAGCTGTGTCCGGCACGACGGTAACCTCCTTGGTAGATGCGGGCGCCATCCCTTGCGCGGCGTCTGCATACAGCGTGTTCTCACAGGTCGCAACATTATAGTGCGTCGGAGCCGCTTACATAGAGCGCGCATAGGTTATCAACTGCTATTTGGAGCAGACCGCGCCTTTTTGGCGCGAGTGGGCATCGGCCGCCGTGCGCCGGGCCCCTCCGCCGCCCCTGCCCCGTTTGGTAGGATGGTGGCACTTGAGACCGCTCTAGTTAAAGGAGATGCGATGAGCGACACCGCGCTGCGCACGTATCGATTTGCCTCGTGGAACGTCAACGGCCTGCGCGCCGTGCTGAAAAAGGAGCCGAGCTTCACCCAGATCGCCGACGAGCTGGACGCCGATATCCTTGCGATTCAGGAGACCAAGCTGCAGGAAGGCCAGGTGGACATCGATCTGCCCGGCTACCGGCAAACGTGGAGCTACGCCGAGCGCAAGGGGTATTCGGGCACGGCCGTGTTCAGCCGCGAGGAGCCCACGTCGGTGCGCCGCGCCGACAGTCTGCTCGCGTATGCCGAGGGAAACGACCTGGTCGCGACCGCGGTGACCGAGGGACGCGTGTGCGCACTCGAGTTCGACCGCTTCTGGTTCGTGGACGTGTACACGCCCAACGCGCAAAACGAGCTGGCGCGCATCGACACGCGCATGGCGTGGGACGATGCGTATCGCGCCTTTTTGAAGGGGCTTGAGGGCGAGGCGGGCAAGCCCGTGGTCACCTGCGGCGACTTCAACGTGGCACATGAGGAGATCGACCTCAAGAACCCCAAGTCCAACCGCGGCAACGCCGGCTTTTCCGACGAGGAGCGCGGCAAGTTCACCGAGCTGCTCGACGCCGGGTTTACCGACACGTTCCGTCACCTGCACCCGGACGAAACGGGCGCCTACAGCTGGTGGAGTTACCGTTTCAACGCGCGCAAGAATAACGCGGGCTGGCGCATCGACTACTTCCTGGTGAGCGACACCGTGGCCGACCGCGTGCGCGCGGCGGGCATCCGCAACGACATCTTCGGGTCCGACCACTGCCCGGTCACACTGGAAATCGAGCTTTAAACACGGGGCGCCGTTCAGCGCGGCGCCCCCTCTTTTTTGTGCGAGCGGTGAGGCGGCCCCGGACATCTCTCGAATATCTCTCAGGTATCTCTCAACCATCTCTCAGATTTGAGTCAAATTTGAGAGATATTTGAGAGATGCCTGAGAGATGGCTGAGCGATGTGGCTCAAATTCGAGAGATAGCGCTCGAACGTTCGCGCCGGCTATCCGTTGAGCAGGCCTTCTGCCGCCTCGAGCTGCTCGGCGGTTCCCATGAGGCCCACAAGGTCACCGGCGCGCAGGACGGTTGTGGCGTCTAGGAACAGCTCGAGTTCGCCGCCGCGGCGCAGAGCGACAGCGTTCGCCCCGGTCCGCGCGCGCAGGTCGAGCTTGGCCAGCGTGCAGCCCGCCATGGGGCAGCGCTCCCCCACCTCGACCCAGTGCAACTCGAGCTCGGACAGCGACGCGATGAGATGGCCAAAGGCGCGCTGGCGCTCGGCGCGGCCGTTGTCGCCCAGGGCGGCATAGCCGCTTTCACGCAGGTCGTTTGCGTAGCCTTGAATTTGGCGCGGACGGTACCCCAGGTCGACGAGCGTGTGGCGCATGAGCTCGATGCCGCCTTCCAGCTCGGGACGCACCAGGTCGTCCACGCCTGCGGCCACCAGCGCCTCGACGCCGTCTTGCGTGTCGGCGCGCGCCACAATGCGCAGATGCGGCGCAACCTCGCGGGCTTCGCGGGCGATCATCTCGGCCGCGCCCTCGGCCGCCACGGCAATTACCAGCACGCGCGCATGCTCCAAGTGCGCGTGGGCCAAGATTTCCGAATTTGCCGCGTCACCCACCAGCACGGGCAGGCCGGCTTCCTCCGCCTCTTCCGCTACCGGAAGGTCGCGCTCGACCACCAAACACGGTACGTCCAGGTCTTTGAGCACCTCCGCCACGTAGGTGCCGGCGTGGCCGTAGCCTACCACCACAACATGGTCGCGCATGCCCTCCTTGGGCGGCTCGATGACGCGGGCGCGCCGCTCGTACACGCGTGCTAGGCTGCTGCGCTCAAGGCGGGAGGTCAGCGGGTCGACGAGCTTGAACACGAACGAGTTGAGCGCGATGGACACCACGGCGCCACCCAAGATGAGGCTGTATTGATCGGCCGAGAGCACGCCGAGCGCCATGCCCGTCTGGCCGATGATGAACGAGAACTCGCCGATTTGCGACAGGCCGGCAGCGATGGTGAGCGACGTGCGCACGCCGGCGGAAAACAGCGCGCCAAGCGCCATGTTGATGAACCATTTACCCAGCATAATGAGGGCGACAAGCGCCACGAGCTGACCCAGGTGCGCCGTGAGCGTCGCCGGATTCACCATCATGCCCACGCTGGCGAAGAAGATGATAGAGAACAGGTCTTGGAACGGGATGGCCTCGGCCGCCACGCGGTGCGAGAGCTTGGACGTTCCCACCACGACGCCGGCGAGGAACGCGCCGAGCGCGAAAGAAAGATCGAAGAGCATCGCTGCCGCGAGCGCCGTGCCGAGCGCGATGACCACCACGGCGAGCTGGAAGAGCTCGCGCGGGCAGAAGCGAGCGATTTTGGCGAGCAACCAGGGCAGCAGGCGCGAGCCCACCACGAGCATGAGCGCCACGAACGCGACGGTTTTGACCAGCGCGAGGGCGAGCTCGCTCGCGAGCTGGGCAGGCGTGACCTCGCCCGGGCCGAACACAACGGGCAGCACCACGAGAATCACAACGGTTGCCAGGTCTTCCACGATGAGCCAGCCGGTGGCTATGCGTCCGCCGCGGCTTTGGTAGAGCCCAGCGTCGGTGAGGTTTTTGATGAGAACCACGGTCGAGGCGATGCTCACCGAAAGGCCTAGCATGATGCCGGCGGCAGGTTCCCAACCGAAGGCGAGCGCAAGGGCGTAGCCCGCCACCGTGCCGAGGGCGATTTGCAGGATGGCGCCGGGCACCGCGATGCCCTTGACTTCGTTCAGGTCTTTGAACGAGAAATGCAGACCGGTGCCGAACATCATGAACATGACGCCGACTTCTGCCAGTTGGTTCATAGCGTGTGAGTCGCCGGAGAAACCCGGCGTGAACGGGCCCACAACAAGACCGCCGACGAGGTAGCCCACGATGGGCGGCAGGCGCAGGGCGCGTGCGATCATACCGCCGGCGAATGCGGCGACGAGCGCGAGGACGAAGGTCATGAGCAAGATGGTGTCTCCGTGCATGGAGTGGAGCCTCCTTGGGAGCGGGGGCGAATACAACAAAGGCGGGCCGTTCGTGCGGCCCGCCTGACAGGTGACCTATGGGTTCTCCTTTAGCCTACCCACCTGTTTCCCCGGTTAAACGGCCGGGCGGGATTCCACGCCATTCGTCGCACCCCGCGAAATTAGGACAGGGATATTTACACGAGGAGGGCATGGAGCGTCTTTACGCGCCACGGTCTTCCCATGTGAAAAGACCTCTGTCCTAATTTCACGAGGAGGGCGTGGTTTGTATTTGTTGTATACCGTGCCACGTGCACGCTGCGCTATCATTGCGCTATGTGCGGCTCGATTGCCTGTTGGCGACCGTTCCGCCCACATGCACAACAACCCAAGGAGATGCCGATGGACGTCAGTGCAATCATCATGGCTGCGGGCGAGGGCACGCGCATGAAGTCGAATCATGCCAAGGTCTCGCACAAGATTTTGGGCAAGCCGATGATCTGCTGGGTCGTGGACGCCGCGCACGCCGCGGGATGCGACCGAATCGTTGTCGTAATTGGAAGCCATGCCGACGAGGTGCGCGCCCTGCTTGACAGCGCCTATGCCGGCAGCGACGTCACCATCGAGTGCGTCGAGCAGACCGAGCGCCTGGGCACCGCGCACGCCGTGCGCGTGGCGCTGGACGCGACCGGCATCGCCGCCGGCCCTGTCGTGGTGCTAAACGGCGACCTTCCCCTTATTTCCCCCAATACCATCCGCTCGTTTGCGCAGACCGTCGCCACCGGCGAACAGGCCGCCGCGGTCCTTACCATGACGCCGACCAATCCGTTTGGCTACGGGCGCATCGAGCTCGACGCCGACGGCAGCGTTGCGCGCATCGTCGAGCAGAAGGATTGCACGCCGGAGCAGGACGCGAACCTGCTGGAGTGCAATGCCGGCTGCTATGCGTTTGACGGCGCGCAGCTCGCCGCGCACATCAGCGAGGTCACGTGCGACAACGCGCAGAGCGAGTACTACCTGCCCGACATGATCGAGATTCTCAAATCTGCCGGCCAGAGCGTGAGCATCTTCCACTGCGACGACTATCGCGAGGGGCTGGGCGTGAACAGCCGCGCGCAGCTCGCCGAGCTCACCGCCATCGCACGCGACCGCATCAACGCGCGGCTCATGGCCGAGGGCGTCACGTTCATCGACCCCGCGCAGGCGTGGATCGGCCCGGACGCGACCATCGGCCGCGACACCATCGTGTGGCCGCAGACCCATCTCATCGGACACTGCTCCGTGGGCGAGGAGTGCCAGCTGGGCCCGAACACGCGCCTGACCGACACGCGCGTGGGCAACGGCTGCGTGGTCGACGAGACCGTCGCCATCGAGGCCGTCTTGGAGAACAACGTCGACTGCGGTCCGCGCGCCTACCTGCGCCCTGGCACGCACATGCTCGACGGTTCGAAGGCCGGCACGCACGTGGAAATCAAGAAGTCCACGATCGGCGAGGGCTCGAAGGTGCCGCACCTCTCCTACATTGGCGACACCACCATGGGCGCCGGTGTCAACATCGGCGCAGGCTCCATCACCTGCAACTATGACGGCAAGAACAAGCACGCGACCACCATCGGCGACCGCACGTTCATCGGTTCCGACACCATGATGGTCGCGCCCGTCAACATCGGCTCCGACGCCATCACCGGCGCCGGCGGCACTATCACCAAGGATGTGCCTGACGGGGCGCTCGCCATCGAGCGCACGCAGCAGCGCATCGTCGAGGGCTACACCGAGCGCAAGCGCGCCCGTTTGTAGATATACGGCTAGGTATTACGGCTAGGAAACGGCAGTCCAGGACCTAAGGAGTAAGGGCAGATGCCAGCACAGGACCAAAAACTAACCCAGCAGATGTACAAGACGCTGCGCCTTTATACGGGCTCATGCAATCGACCCCTCGCGCAGAAGATCGCCGACATCCTGGGTGTCGAGCTCTCGGGTCTCGCCCTTGAGAAGTTTGCGAACGGCGAGATCTATGCGCGCTTCGACGAATCTGTCCGCGGCGCCGACGTGTTCCTGGTTCAGTCCATCGCTGGCCAGAGCGTGAACGACATGCTCATGGAGCTGCTGGTGGCGACCGACGCCGCCAAGCGCGCGTCCGCCCGCACCATCACCGCCGTCATCACGCACTACGCATATGCGCGCCAGGACCGCAAGGCCGCCCCGCGCGAGCCGATCACCGCTCGCCTGGTCGCGAACCTTCTTGAGCGCTCCGGTGTCGACCGCATCATCACGCTCGACCTGCATCAGGGCCAGATCCAGGGCTTCTTCGATATCCCGGTGAACCAGCTTTCCGCGCTGCCGCTGTTTGGCGATTACTACAACAACATGGGCTTCGACACCGATAACCTCGTGGTCGTGTCCCCGGACGTGGGCCGCGCCAAGGCCGCGAAGATGCTGTCCGACATGCTGGGCTGCAGCCTCGCCATCGCGCACAAGGGCCGTCCGCGCCACAACGCCGCCGAGGTCATGGGCATCATTGGCGACATCAAGGGCAAGACCTGCATCATCAACGATGACATGATCGACACCGCGGGCACCCTGTGCGCCGGCGTCAAGGAGCTCAAGAAGATGGGTGCCGGCGACATTTACGTGTGCGCCACCCACGGCATCTTCTCGGGCCCCGCAATCGAGCGCCTGAACGACGCGCCGATCGTTGAGTGCCTGGTCACGGACTCCATTCCCGTCAAGGAGGGCGGCAAGATCAAGACGATCTCGGTCGCCGAGGAGTTCGCCAGCGCCATTCAGGCCGTCTACGACGAGCGCTCCGTTTCCAAGCTCATCGGCGGCGACTTCGCACTGTAAAGCGACGAGAGCCTCATAGCAGCGCCCTTGAGTCCCGGGGTGCGGCCTACGCCGCGCCCCGGGACTTTGCTTTTTGACGCCTGCACCGCGCACAAGTCCGCCGACTTAGACAAATTGGGTCGATATGCATTTTCCAAAGCGGCCTGCCGCCACCTGTTAAGCGACCGCCTCTGTCGCAAAGCCCCCAAACCCCATCGGACTCCTGGTTTTCGGTCTTCATGGGGGCCACGGAAGCAAATTTGGACCCAATACGATGCCCTCTGTTAGTCGTGGTTGAATCTGGACGTCCTGGAAAAATGCAGATTGACCCAATTTGTCTAGCCCGGTCGCATTCTGCTACAAAACTCCGGCCCATCGACAAGAACTCCCGCTGCCGCTACAACAGGCATTTCCCCTAGTTTTTATCCCACTTTGCAATATGTATTACTTATTCTCAATTGCATATTGGTTTGCTCCGATATATGTTGTAAGATGACTTTCATGATTATTGTGTCTAACATATCGTCTATCTGCGGCATACGGACCGCGCGACGGAAGTATTCTGCGCTGAATTGGCCTCCGCTCGACGCCCGAAGTCAACGTCTCGTTTTGAGCCAATGTGTCCCGAATCTCAGTAACCTCGATTTTGATGAACTGTCCCGATATGGTTTTTGGCAGAATGCCGAGGGGGAGAAACTCTACGTACTCACTGGCAATGCCGGCAATCGCCGTTTTCACGCCGACATCCTTTGCCAAGTCATCGCCCGCCCTCTTCCAACGGGATCAATACTGCAGGTAAACAAGAATCTCTACTGCACATCCCCCGCACTCACTGCGCTTCTTTACGCACGGAAGCACAGCTTCGAAGAAACGTTCATGTTGCTTATGGAGCTCCTGAGTGCATACACGCTGCCTGCCGATGCAACCCTTCGCATCGAACGGGGAGAAACATGGCCCGACACCGAGCCCGAAGCCTCTGTCACAAATAGCGAAACCGCAGATGAGCATCTTTCCGATGAAGAGGTCCTTTCGGATGGAGAGAGCCAAACGGTCAACGATGCGGAAGCAACGATTGAAAAGGCGATCGTTGAACAGGTCCACAACCGCTGCGAACCGGCAGCGACGCTTCAAGATTTACGAATGCTTGCGCGCTGGGCAACCAGTAAGGCGGACAGAACATTTCGACAGGCAGTCAACCTTGTTGCTGCGGGCTCCCGATCGCCCGCAGAATCAGTGCAGTATGCCATGCTTGGCCTGCCATTCTGGCGCGGTGGCTTTAATTGCTTGTCGCTTCCCAGCGGAATCAAGCTCAATTACAAGATTGTTTTCGACACGAAGGTGGCTAACATAGCATCCGGAATCCCCTATGCAGTTTGTGACACGTATATTCCGACAGCAAAAATAGATTACGAATACAATGGGATAGGACACGAACTCGAAAACGCACGCATTCACGATGCGAACCGAAACAACGGCCTGCAAGGGATGGGCATCCGCGTCATCGTTGTCAATCGAAACCAGCTTCGAGATATCCCCGCAATCGAATCTATGGCGATGCTGGCTTACCGACTTGCGGGCGTTCAATTTCGTTATCGAGTCACAGGGTATCGCAAGCTTCAGGAGCGGCTGCTCAACGACTTGAGGATGGCTGTCGGTATGCCGTCTGTCTGATGTTGCCGTACCAATCGAGCAAGATAGACAAATTGAGTCGATATGCATTTTTGCGCCCGCTTGGAAGGCCTCGAGAAGACCGGTCTCATTACTCACCGGGCCGGACAACAGAAAAACCGGCTGGTCGCGTCAATCGAAGCTGGCTATTAAGCGTAATTACGGGAAGATAGCACGCCTCAAAACACGTGGAACTCGAAAATCCGGCAGGAGGAAAATGCATATCGACCAGATTTGTCTATCTCGCGCGCAGTGAGAACTCCGTTTGACAGGGCGGCGTGGTCTCGTCACCATATGGCGAGGAAAACGTTACGAAAGGAACCGCTCATGGCAGCTGCTCAACCAAAGAAGATTCGCATGGTTGCCGGGCTGGGCAACCCAGGCGAGGAGTACGCACGCACGCGGCACAATGCGGGCTTTTGCGCCATCGATGAGCTTGCGCGCCAGGCAAACGTCACGTACTGGAAGAACCAGTCGGGCGCCGAGGTCGCAAGCATCAAGGTGAATGACCCCGAAGCAGAGGGCGGCAAGCGCGAGGTCTTGCTGGTCAAGCCCCAGTCCTACATGAACACGAGCGGCGGCCCCATCTCCAAGCTGTGCGCAGCGAACAAGATCTCGCCGGAAGAGCTGCTGGTCATCCACGACGAGCTGGACATTCCCGCTGGCGACGTCCGCGTGAAGGTGGGCGGCGGGCACGCGGGGCACAACGGCCTGCGCTCCATTATCGACAAGCTGGGCAGTCGCGACTTTAGCCGCATCCGCGTTGGAATCGGCAACCCTCCCGGGCGCATGCAGGTGGCAGACTTCGTGCTCAAGCAGCTGCGCGCCAAAGAGGCCGAGGAGTTCGATGACGCTGCATATCGCGCGGCGGAAGCTGCGGCGCTTGCCCTCACGCGCGGCGTGGTGTTCGCACGCGACCACGTGAACGGCGGGGCATCGGGCAACGGAAAACATTAACTGCCAGCACAAGGGGCCGTGAGGCCCCTTGTTGACCGGGGCGGCGCACCGCGGCTAAGCGGCGCGCCGCCCCGGTCGTTTACATGCGCCACAGCTGGGTATACGGGGTGCTGTGCACGTTGATTCGCATCGCCCAACAGCCAGCTACCGTTCCAACGATACCGTGCCTCCGTTTATCCAAGGTGGCCAATGCGGCCTTGTGGCTGGATAGTATACTTAAGGTTGTATGCGTCCTCGGCGTGGCCGCACGGTCGGCCGGGCTTCGCGTGCAGGGTTGCAAATGGGACGTCAACGCCCCGCGGCTGCGCGTCCCCGCCAAATAAGAGAGGGGTTTTATGTACAAGATCCTGAAAAAGACGCAGTTCTCGGAGAACGTCTTCGAGTTCCGCGTCCACGCTCCGAGGATGGCCAAAAAGGCGCACGCCGGCCAGTTCCTCATGGTGCGTATCAACGAGACGGGTGAGCGCGTGCCGTTCACGTTCGCCAACTGGAATCCCGAGGAGGGCTGGATCGAGTTCATCTTCATGGTGATCGGCAAGACCACCGAGTGCCTCTCCAAGCTCGAGGAAGGCGACGAGATCCAGGACATCACCGGCCCGCTGGGCAAGCCCACCGAGATCGAAGGCGACAGCGTCGCCGTCATCGGCGGCGGCGTTGGCCTGGCTATCGCCTACCCCGTTGCCCGCATGCTGTGCGAGCAGGGCAAGAAGGTCTACGTGATCATGGGCGCCCGCACCAAGGACCTGCTCATCCTCTTCGAGCAGTTCGCTGCGCTGCCGCTCGAGGAGCTCTTCGTCACCACCGACGACGGCTCCATGGGCGAGAAGGGCGTCGTCACGCTGCCGCTCGCGCGCCTGTGCGAGACCGACTCAATCGACTCCGCCTTTGCCGTGGGCCCTGTGCCGATGATGAAGTTCTCGGCGCGCACTTGCCGCGAGCACAAGATTCCTATCGTCGCGAGCCTGAACCCCATCATGGTCGACGGCACCGGCATGTGCGGCTGCTGCCGCGTCGAGGTCGGCGGCGAGACCATGTTCGCCTGCGTCGACGGCCCCGACTTCAACGCCGACCTGGTTGACTGGGACGACCTGGCGCACCGTCAGGCCAGCTACCGCGCCGAAGAGGCCGTTTCCAAGAAGCAGTATGAGGAGGATTGCGCATGCCAGAAGTAAAGTATCGCCCCAACATCGGCGCTCCGCGCACGCCTGCGAACGAGGAGCCGGCCGAGGAGCGCGCTCGCGATTTCCGCCCGGTCGACACGGGCTACACCAAGGCCGACGCCATCGCTGAGGCCAACCGCTGCCTGGACTGCAAGAAGCCCCTGTGCATGGAGGGCTGCCCGGTAGGCGTGCACATTCCGCAGTTCATCGAGAAGATCCGCGAAGAGGACTGGGCCGGCGCGCTTTCGACCATCAAGGCTGACAACCTGCTGCCTTCCGTCTGCGGCCGTGTGTGCCCGCAGGAAAACCAGTGCGAGGGCAAGTGCATCCTGGGCAAGAAGGGCGACCCCGTCGCCATCGGCCAGCTGGAGCGCATGCTCGGCGACATGGCCGACGAGGTCGGCGAGGCGCCCGAGTGCAAGCCCGCCAACGGCCACAAGGTTGCCATCGTGGGCTCCGGCCCCTCCGGCATCGCCTGTGCCGGCGAGCTCGCGCGCGAGGGCTTCGACGTCACCGTGTTCGAGGCATTCTTCACCGGCGGCGGCGTGCTGACCTACGGCATTCCCGAGTTCCGTCTGCCCAAGGCCATCGTAAAGCGCGAGATCGAGGGCCTGGAGCAGCTGGGCGTCCACTTTGAGTACAACTCGGTGGCCGGCCGCCTGTTCGACGCGGAGGAGCTGTTCGAGGAGGGCTTCGACGCGCTGTACCTCGCCGTCGGCGCCGGCCTGCCGCGCTTCCTGCACGTGAAGGGCGAGAACCTGCCCGGCGTGTACTGCGCCAACGAGTACCTCACCCGTACGAACCTCATGAAGGCCTACGAGTTCCCCGTCTACGACACGCCCATTCGCCACGGCAAGAACGTCGTCGTGTTCGGCGGCGGCAACGTAGCCATGGACGCCGCGCGCACCGCTCTGCGCCTGGGCGCCGAGAAGGTCACCCTGGCCTACCGCCGCACCGAGGCCGAGATGCCCGCGCGTCGCGCTGAGATCCATCACGCCAAGGAAGAGGGCGTGGAGATTCTTGAGCTGTGCAACCCGCTGCGCTTCCTGCCTGGTCCGGACGGCTTCGTGTCGACCATCGAGCTGCAGCGCATGGAGCTCGGCGAGCCCGACGCCTCCGGCCGTCGTCGCCCGATCCCCGTCGAGGGCTCTGAGTTCGCGATTCCGTGCGACGTGGCCATCACGGCTATCGGCACGCGCGCGAACCCGTTCGCGAAGCTCTGCGCCGACGTCGAGCTCAACCGCTGGGGCCTCATCGAGACCGATGAGGAAGGCCGCACGAGCAACCCCAAGGTCTGGGCCGGCGGCGACATCGTCACCGGCGCTGCAACCGTCATTCTGGCCATGGGCGCCGGCAAGACGGCAGCTGCGTCCATCAAGAAGACGATCCTGGGCGAGTAACGCATTTTAGCGCCCTAACGTAGCGAGAAGCGCCCGTCGGCTCCGTGCCGGCGGGCGCTTTCTTTCTGCAATGGGAAAAAGGGGACAGGCACTTATTTCCCACTGGTGGGAAATAAGTGCCTGTCCCCTTTTTCCCGGGATGTTCCGAGTTAGGCTTCGATGGAGACCTCGACTTCTTGGACAGGGACGTCGTAGAAGGGGTCCTCGCGGCGGCCGAGGAAGTCGCGTCCCTGCTCGGGGAACAGGGCGTAGTCGAGCACGTCCTCCTCGGACTTAGCGTACTGCGCGATCTCTTCGCGAAGCTTGGGCATCGCGGGCTCGATGAGGTCGGCCGGGCGGCAGGTGATGGGCTCATCGTCGCCGATGATGATCTTCTGCACCTCGGGATCGATGGGCGCGGGCGACTTGCCGTACTGACCGTGCACGTAGTCCTTGATCTCCTGCGGAACGACCTTGTAGCGCTCGCCGGTCACGACGTTCATGAGAGCCTGGGAACCGACCATCTGGGACAGCGGGGTCACCAGCGGCGGGTAGCCAAGGTCGGCACGGACGCGCGGAACCTCGGCCAGAACCTCGTTGTACTTGTCGGAAACACCGAGGTCCTTCAGGTTGGAGATGAGGTTGGAGAGCATGCCGCCGGGCACCTTATACAGCAGCGCCTTGGGCTCGACCTCCATAACCTTGGGGTTGAGCGTACCGTTCTCCTTGAACTTGGTGCGCACGGGCGCGAAGTGCTGGGCGATCTCCTCGAGCTTGTCCATCTTGAGGCCGGTGGTGTAGCCCATGCCCTCGAGCGCGACAGCCATGGACTCGGTGCAGGGCTGCGAGGTGCCGCCGGCGAAAGCGGAGATGGCGGTGTCGATGATGTCGGCGCCGGCCTTAACGGAGTTGAGCAGCGTCATCTCGGCGATGCCCGCGGTGCAGTGCGTGTGGACCTCGAGCGGCAGGTCGACGGCGGCCTTGATCTCGCCCACGAGCTCAGTGGCAACGCCGGGCTCGAGCACGCCGGCCATGTCCTTGATGCAGATGGTGTCGGCGCCGGCCTTGGCCATCTCCTTGGCAAGGTTCACGAAGTACGGCACGGTGTGCACGTCGCTCGTGGTGTAGCAGATGGCAGCCTGGACCTCGCCGCCGGCCGCTTTGGCGGCGCGGATGGAGGTCTGCAGGTTGCGGACATCGTTCAGGGCGTCGAAGATGCGGATGACGTCGATGCCGTTCTCCACGGACTTCTTGACCATGCTCTCGACGACGTCGTCGGCATAGTTGCGGTAGCCCAGCAGGTTCTGGCCGCGCAGCAGCATCTGGAGCTTGGTGTTCTTCACGTGGGCGCGGAAGGTGCGCAGGCGCTCCCACGGATCCTCGTTGAGGTAGCGCAGGCACGAGTCGAACGTGGCGCCGCCCCAGACCTCCATGGAATAGTAGCCGGCCTGGTCCATGGTCTCCAGGATCGGCAGCATGTCCTCGATGGGCATGCGGGTGGCGATTTGGCTCTGCTGGCCGTCGCGCAGGGCGGTCTCGGTGAACTTGATCTGCTTGCTCATGGTTTAGATGCAACCCCCTTGGCTTATGATTTGGGCTATTCTTTCCTGCATTTCGCTAACGGTGTGCGCGCGCGAACGGGCACACGCTTTGGCCTCTTCGCCGCAGATGAGGCATCTGCGTGGCTCGAAGCCCAGCTCGGTCCTTTGAACCGAGGATAGCGTATCGCCCGTTCGTTCAAGCACATCAAGGTCGGCCAACCGGCCCAGCGGATGCGTCTGCTCGATATTCACCATGCGGAGCTTGAGCTCGCGCGCGGGAAGCGCCACGAGCATGAGGAGCTCCGGGCCCGAGACGCCGCCCAGGCGCGTGCGGTTGCGCACGGCGACGTCTGCCAGCGCGGCGTCCACCTGCGCCACCAGCTCGTCGAACACGCGCTCAAGCACCGCGGAGGTCTTGTGCGGCCCGGGAATGGACAGGGTGATGGAGAGCAGGGACTCGGCCCCGCCCGCCTCCGCGAGCAGCTGCCGCTGACAGGCGGCGCGCCGCTCGCGGGCGTCGAGCATGTCGGGGAGCGCCGCGCAGGGCCCGTCGAACACGACGGACGCGACCGCGGTCAGGGCATCGGTCATGGGCGCTCCCCCTTTCTAGCTCATGCGCGGACAGGCCGCGACGTTACTTGCAGTTGCGCACGGCATCGATGAGCGTGCCGTCGCGGTATTCGATGAGGGCGACGGTCTTGTCGCCGAACTCGATGGGCTTGGGCTCGCCCACGATAGCGTAGGCGCGATCGCGCAGCTCCTCGATGGTGAACTGCGGAACATTGAGGCTCTTGAAGGCCTCGATGAGGTCGGTGCGGGCCGGGTTGACGGCGATACCGACCTCGGTAACCAGCACGTCGATGCTGGAACCGGGCGTGACGACCGTGGTGACCTTGTCCACGACGGTCGGGATACGGCCGCGGATGAGCGGCGCGCAGATGATGGCCATCTTGGAACCGGCAGCGGCATCGCAGTGGCCGCCGGAGGCGCCGCGGATGACGCCGTCGGAACCGGTGATGACGTTGACGTTGAAGTCGGTGTCGATCTCGAGCGCGGACAGGATGACCATGTCGAGACGATTGACCATGGCGCCCTTGGAGAGCGGCGAGGCGTACATGGACGCATCGATCTCCAGGTGCGTGGCGTTACGGGCAAGCGACGCGCCGGAGGGCGTGTCGAAGTCCTGCACATCGGTGATGGCGCCCACGAGGCCCTCGTCGAGCAGCTCGACCATAGAGTTGGTGATGCCGCCCAGGGCGAAGGAAGCCTTCACGTCTTTCTTGATCATGCCCTCGCGCAGGAAGCGCGTGACAGCGAGCGAAGCGCCGCCGGTGCCGGTCTGGAACGAGAAGCCCGGCTTGAAGTACGGCGAGGCCATCATGACCTTGGCCGCGTACTCGGCGATGATGAGCTCCTTGGGGTTCTTCGTGAAGCGCGTGGCGCCCTTCGCGATGCCCTTGGGGTCGCCGATGGCATCGACCTTCACCACGTAGTCGACCTCGGACTGCGGGATGGAGATCTTGGTGTTGATGTAGGGAACCAGGTTGTCGGTCACGAGCACGACCTGGTCGGCGTACTTGGCGTCCATGAGCGCGTAGCCCAGCGAGCCGCACGCAGAGGGACCCTCGAAGCCGTTGGCGTTGCCGTACTCGTCGCAGCAGGGGGCACCCAGGAAGGCGACATCGATATGGATGTCGCCGCGCTCGATGGCGCGGGCGCGGCCGCCGTGGCTGCGGATGATGACGGGCTCGTCCATGATGCCGGCCGAGATGGCAGCACCCAGCTTGTCGCGCAGGCCGGACGAGGTGATGTGGGTCACGACACCGTTCTTGATGTGATCGATGAGCGGCTCGTGCACGTTGGCGATGGAGCTCGGAGCGATGGAGATGTCCTTGATGCCCATGCGAGCGATCTCGTCGAGCACCATGTTCATCACGTAGTCACCCTCACGGAAGTGATGGTGGAACGAGATGGTCATGCCGTCCTTGATGCCCGTCTTCACGATGGCATCGTGGATGGAGTCGAGCAGCTTGGACTCGCCGGGCTTGCGCGGGCACACGGTCTTGGCGGCCGCGCTGTAGGGCTTGACGTTCTCGAACTCGGAGCCGTAGGTGCCGAACTGCTCGGCGTAGACGTCGGGGATCTCCCGACCGATGTTATTCGTTGCCATTAGAGATCCTCCTCCCCGATGAGACCGGAAACCTTAGCGAGCATGATGGTGCGCTCGGCGCGCGCGATAACGGGCTTGTCGACCATCTTGCCGCGGACGGAAATGACGCCGAGGCCCTTCTCTTCGGCCTCGCGGGCGGCCCAGACGATCTCCTTGGCCTTCTGGATCTCCTTCTCGGTGGGAGCGTAGACGTCGTTGACCACAGGGATCTGGCGCGGGTTGATGACGGATTTGCCGTCGAAGCCGAGCGTCTTGATGTGCTCAACCTCGGCGCGGAAGCCGTCCATGTTGTCGACATCGGAGTACACGGTGTCGACCGCGGCCACGCCGGCGGTGCGGGCGGCGTGCAGGATCATCTCGCGCGCGAAGTACAGCTGCATGTTGTCGCCGTAAGCACGCTGGGTCTTGAGGTTGGTGACGTAGTCCTCGGCGCCCAGGGCGATGCCGCGGACGCGCGGGGAGGCGGTGGCGATGGACAGGGCGTTCAGCACGCCTTCAGCGGACTCGATGGCAGCAAAGATGCCGGTGGAGCCCACCTCGCGGCCGCAGGCCTTCTCGACCTCGGTGATGACCTCGTCAGCGTCGATGACGTCCTGCGCGGTCTCGGTCTTGGGCAGGCGGACCACGTCGACGCCGGCGCGAACGACCGCGTCGATGTCGAGCTTGCCGACGGTGTTGAGGTCGTTGATGCGAACGATGGTCTCGGTGTCACCGTAGTCGAAAGTCTTGAGCGCGAAGTGCACGAGGGCGCGGGCGGTGTCCTTCTCGGTGATGGACACGGCGTCCTCGAGGTCGAACATGAGCGAGTCGGCGCCGTACAGACCGGCATCGCGGAGCATCGCCGGGTTGGCGCCCGGCATGAACATCATGGTTCTCCTTAGGCGTTCCATGCGTCGATCTCCTTCCAGTCAAACTCGCCGGCCGTGCCCGCGGCGCGATAGACCGCCGCGATGGTGCGAGCCTGGACCGTGCAGTCCAGCGCGCCCTTGTCGACGGCCGTGACCTTCACGCCCGTCACGCCAAGGTTCTTCAAGGTCTCGGCGATGACCTCGCGGATGCGATCGCCAAACGCCTTCTCGACGCTGCTGTCGAGCGAGATCTCGACGGCGTCGCCGCCGACGGGGTCGATGGTGACCATGATGTCACTCGACTCCGCGGTTCCCGCAACAGCCTGTTGCTTCAGTTCCATGCTTAGGATCACTCCAATCCCGGGCGCACGGCCTCCCGTGCGCCCCATGAACCCCTTTTCCTTCAGATACGTGCGAGGACGCAGCGCGTGCGCGCATTGCGGCTCGTTGAGCATCGACCGCCTGCAAAACGTCGTGCACGCGGGGCCTTGAGGCCCCATTTCGCGAAGGGAGCACAGGGCGGCGAGCGGCTGCACCCGCGCGCCGCCCTGTGAGGTCCACAGCCAACACAACGCACCCGGACCTTGAATACGAGCGCGAACGTGTCGTGGAAGATGGCGGGATTGCGCGCCCGCCAGCGCGGTGTGCGCCGCATTGGGGCGCGTTACCCCGTGCGGCACGAAGTCGAAGTTCGTCGAAGTTACTACTTATCGGCCGGGAAGATCTTCATGAGTGCCATGGACACCAGGTAGATGATGATCATGACGACGAAGATGCCGCCCCAACCGAGGGCGAGGATCAGCAGGGACTCACTCAGAATGGCGGTAGACATCTAACAGATCCCCCTTTCTACATAAGACCCGGGACGATGCCGAGGATAAGACCACCGGCGACGACCGAAGCGATCTGGCCAGCGACGTTGGAGCCGGCAGCCTGCATGAGGATGAAGTTGCCGGGATCCTCTTCGGTGGCGAGCTTTTGGATAACGCGCGAGCTCATGGGGAACGCCGAGATGCCCGACGCGCCGATCATGGGGTTGATCTTCTCCTTGCGGAAGATGTTGAGCACCTTGGCGAACATGATGCCGCCGACGGTGTCCATCACGAAGCCGAGCAGGCCCAGGCCCATGATGATGAGGGTGTCGACCTGCAGGAACTCACCGGCCTGCATACGGACGGACACGCAGAGGCCCAGCAGGATGGAGATGAGGTTGACGAGCTCGTTCTGGGCGGACATGGACAGGTTGTCCAGAACGCCGCACTCGCGCAGCAGGTTACCGAACATAAGGAAGCCGACCAGCGGCAGCGACGCGGGGGCGATGAGGCCGGCGACGATGCAAATGACGATCGGGAAGATGATCTTAGCCGTCTGGGAAACCGAGCCCGGCTTGTAGACCATGCGGATCTGGCGCTCCTTCTTGGTGGTCACGGCCTTGATGGCGATCGGCTGGATGATGGGCACGAGCGCCATGTAGGAGTAGGCCGCCACCATGATGGCGCCGAGGTATTTAGATTGCAGCGAGTTCGCTACGAAGATCGACGTGGGACCGTCGGCCGCGGCGATGATGCCGGCGGAGGCGGAGTCGGCCAGGTTGAAGCCGAGCAGGCCGGCCACGATGATCACGAAGAAGATGCCGAACTGCGCAGCGGCGCCGAACAGCAGCAAAAACGGGCTCGCCAGCAGCGGGCCGAAGTCGATCATGGCGCCGATGCCGATGAACAGCAGCAGCGGGAAGAGCTCTGTGTCGATACCCATGTCGAACAGGATCTGGAACGGACCGGGCTCGCCACCGAAGGCGAGGACGCCGGAGTCGGGGATGTTCACCAGGATGGTGCCCAGACCCATGGGGACGAGCAGCGTGGGCTCGTACTCCTTCTTGATGCCCAGATACATAAGGATCATGCCGACGAGCATCATCACGATGCGGCCAGGCTCGGCAGCGAGACCCAGCACGCCCGCGGTGAGCACGTCAACGGCGGTATTCAGTACTTCCAATGGTCATTCCTCTCCAATAGATATGCGCAGCTAGTGCCTGCGCGGCGCCGATTTAGGCGATGCCGATGAGCTCGTCGCCGGGGTTCACCATGTCGCCCTTGGCAACGGCGATGGAGGCCACGGTGCCGTCGTACTCGGCGATGATCTGGTTCTCCATCTTCATGGCCTCGAGCACCATGATGGGGTCGCCCTTGGAGACCTTGTCGCCCACGTTGACCTGGACGTCGACGATCTTGCCGGGCATGGGCGCGGTCTGCACGTTGGCACCGGCGGGAGCGGAAGCGGTCGCGGCAGGAGCAGCAGGCGCGGGCTCGGGCTCAGCGGCCGAAGCGGGAGCGGCGGCAGGCGCCGGAGCAGGAGCGGGCGCGGCGACGGGAGCGGCTACGGCGTCGGCAGGCGTGGGGACCGGCGCGCCGATCTCCTCCATCTCCACCATGTACTGGGTCCCGTCGATCGAGATCTTGAACTTACGAAGCATGGTCCTCCTCCATCACTTTCTTCTTGTAGACGTTTTTAACGACGAACTTGCTGGATTCCATGGCACCGGCAGCGACCGCCGACGCGATGCACGAGACGAGCCTGTGCTCGGGGTTCACCACGTTCACGCGGCGCACCACCATTTGGCTCTGGGGTCGGTCGCCCGCAGCGATCGCCGTGGCGGCGACCACGACCGCGCGATGCTCGGAGGCATCGACTGGCAGGTAGGCGGGGATTTTCTCCCACTCCTCCTGCGAACGCGCAGGAGCTGGCGCGGGCGCCGCCGGGACAGGTGCCGCCTGCGGCTTCGTCGCTTCCGGCTCGGAGCTGCTGCTGCGTCGCAACCAATCAAAGAAGCCCATGTACTCACTTCCCCTCGGTTCTCCTGGCAACCGGCAATCGTGCGCTGATTGCCCTCGTATTCGTGCCTACGATTCATGGTCTCTACTTTATCGGCGCACCATATGGACTGATTGTACTTTCGATGTTTCGGGCCCGGTACGCGTGTATTTTGATTGTCTCACCCCTGTCTACCTCGTGTTTGCACCAATTCATTCTAGGTTTGGGGCAACTTTCGCCTGGAAAGTTTGCGATGATTTTCCGGCATATCAACGGTAAACGGTACGTTTTGCCACGCGAGCGGTCGGCTGTTCGCGCAGTGCGCTCTGTCCGTTTTGTACGATTTGCCTGTGACCTGCGATTTTATTGTTTCCGCAGGTAGCAGGTTGTTCTTCTGGTGTTCCATTCCGTCATGTTTCGCCATTCCCTGCTGGAAATGCCGCTATTTTCTCACTCGAGCATCGGCCGCCTGCGAACGCTGCACTTTTTCGCAAGCAGCCACGTATCTGTAGGACAACGGCACTATTGGAAAAGGGAAAGGGAAGGGTGAAGTTATGGCAATAACCATCCTCGGTTGGCTCATGATCGCAGTCTTCATGTTCTGCGTTATGACCAAGAAACTTTCGCCGCTGGTCGCACTGTGCACGGTACCCATGGTATTCGCGTTCTTGGTGCTGATCGTCTCCGGCAACATCGATAAGTGGACGCTTATCGGCGACTGGGTCATGAACGGCCTGGGCACCACGGCAAACACCGGAATCCTGCTCCTGTTCGCCATTCTGTACTTCTCGATCATGCTCGACGCTGGCCTGTTCGACCCCATCACCAAGAAGATGATCGAGTTTGCCAAGGGCGACCCCATGAAGGTCCTCATCGCCACCGCGGTCGTGGCTGCCGCCATCTCGCTGAACGGCGACGGCACCACCACCACGCTCGTGTGCTGCGCGGCCTTCCTGCCCATCTATGAGAAGCTCGGCATGAAGAAGATGAACCTGGCTGTTCTGGTCATTCTTCAGAACACCGTTATGAACCTGCTGCCCTGGGGCGGCCCCACGGCGCGCGCCATGGCCGTCTGCGAGGTCGGCGGCGACATCCTGAGCTACCTCATGCCCGGCATGATCATCTCCGTGATCTTCAACATCGTGGTCGTTGCCCGCTACATGGGTAAGAAGGAGCGCGAGCGCCTGGGCGTGACCGAGTTCACGCAGGCCGAGATCGACGAGCTCTGCGCCGTCGACGACCCCGAGACCCTCGAGCTTCGCCGTCCGCAGAACTGGCTGTTCAACGCCATCATGACCGTCGTGCTCATCGCTTGGCTGGTCGCCGGCTCCTTCATCGAGGTCATCTCGCTGCCCAACCAGATGCTCTTCATGCTCGGCACCATCATCGCGCTGCTCGTGAACTACCCCAAGATCAAGGACCAGAATGCTCGCATTGGCGCCAACGGCGGCGACGCGGTGCAGGTCGTCATCCTGATCTTCGGTGCTGGTATCTTCATGGGCCTGTTCCAGGGCGACTCTGAGCTTGGCCTGTCCATGTCCGACGCGGTTGCGCAGTCGCTGATCTACATCATCCCGCAGCAGCTCGCCGGCTTCTGGGGCCTCATCGTCTGCCTCATCTCCGCACCTGGTACGTTCTTCATCTCCAACGATGGCTTCTACTTCGGCGTTATGCCCGCCATCGCCGAGGCCGGCTACGCGTACGGCTTCACCAACCTGCAGATGGCTCTCGCCTCTCTCATGGGCCAGGCCTTCCACCTGCTCTCCCCGCTCACTGCCTTCATCTACCTGCTCCTTCGCCTTACCGGCCAGGACCTGGGCGAGTGGCAGCGCGCCGCGGGCAAGTGGGCCCTGTGCATCTTCGTGATTTTCGTCATCACGATCATGGCCACGGGCGCCATCCCGCTGTACATTCCGCAGGCCTAGCGCTTGCCGGATGTGAGCTGAATTAGCTCCCTCTTTCCAAACCGCGGCTGCTCTTCGGGGCAGCCGCGGTTTTTTTGGGAAAAAGGGGACAGGCACTGGGAAAATAGGGACAGGCACCTTTTTCCCACCGGTGGGAAAAAGGTGCCTGTCCCTATTTTCCCAGTGCCTGTCCCCTTTTTCCCA
>CALULJ010000037.1 GCA_944321445.1 uncultured Collinsella sp. | reverse complement strand
CGCCCCGCCCGCCCTACGCGTCGCGCCAGCGCTCGAGGGTGGGCAGCACCGCGCCCAGGAGCGACGCGCTCTCGTCCACGGTCCAGCCCATCGCCTCGGCCATGCGCGGCGCGCAGTCCTCGATCATCTCGTCCATCGAGGTCTCGTACGTGTAGACGCCGTTCTCGTAGCACCAGCGACAGAAATCCTCGGCCTCGGAACCGTCCGCCTCATGACCGTGCTGACCGGGGGCGGTGAACATCATGCCGCAGCTCTGGCAGTAGTGCTCGGGCATGTCGAGGAGCTCCGTCACGGGAACGTCCAGCTCGCGAGCGATGAGCTTGAGCATGTCGATGCTGGGCTCGGTGGCTCCGGTCTCCCAGCGGCTCACGGCTTGGCGGGTGATGTAAAGCCGGCGCGCCAGCTCCTCTTGGGTGAGTCCACGCTCCCGGCGCAGGCGGGCGAGGGCATCCTTAAGCATGATCATCGGAAGTTCCTTTCGCTCGGGTTCTTTTCGCCCATTGTCCTCGAGGGCGGCGCGGCCATCAAGCAACAGGTTGTTGCGCGGCTACTCGCCAGTGAGCTGTCGCCGCACGCACTTGTGCAGCTTGGAAAAGGCAAGCCGAAATGACGTCTTCTGAACGAATCCCAGATCCAAGAATGCATGCGCGGCGCCGAGGACTCGCGGACGAACGCGCAGTGTTGATTATTCCCGCCTCGTGAAAAAGAAGGTAAAAACACCGCAGAGGTTTTTCGACATGGCTTCTGTAACTCCAATGTATGCGAACCACGGATGATACAGCGAATTAAGCAGTAAGCCCACATGAGACGATAAGGCCGGGAGATATGTCCCACGCGTTGACTCGATTGGAGAGCGAAAGCGTGACCCGCTTTGCCGCTGGTCGTTTTTCAATAGTCGCCTGTAAAAATGGCGGCGCAGTTCAGATATGCGCGATGAGGCAGGCTTCCAACAACTCAAACTGTGTTGGTCGGTGCGGTTCAGGGCGCCGGCGTATCTCCGCACTCAGAAAAATCCTAGGACTCCTTCGTCCGGAACCGTCGGCAACCCTGGACGTCGGCGGAGCAATCGCACATATCCAAACTGCGCCTCCATTATGTCCGTAGTGGCATATTGTGGCTTGTATTCAGCCGCTCAAGAATGTCCGGAAAGGCATTGGCGGCGTAGAGCGGCACGTTTACCAGCCAGTCCTGTTTCTTCAGCCCGCGCAGCGAGAAGCGCGCAGCACGCCCGAGCCCATAGTCCCGCACGAATGCGGCGAGGCTTCCCCCGGCGATGTTCTCGTCTGCCTTGACCTCAACAGGGACGGGGCACCCCGCAACCTCGAGCAGGAAGTCGACCTCGCCCTTCTTCTGCTTGCCGTCCGCCGACCAGTAGTACGGCACCGCACCGCCCGCCACGAGCTGCTGGCACACGAACTGCTCGGCATAAACGCCCTTGTACTCGGTGAAGAGCCGGTTCCCCTCCACGAGCACGCGGGACTCGAGCCCCGTCGCCGCGCCCAGAAGTCCGATGTCAAGTAGGTAGAGCTTGAAGTACATCTCGTCGGCATACCCTTTGAGCGGGATCGCCGGTTTGGTCACACGCGGAATCCTAGTAACCAGGCCAGCATCGACAAGCCATGCGACAGCATCTCGATAGTCCCGCCCGCGTCCGCCTTCTCGGACGGATGCATAGCTGAACCGACGAAGGTCGCTCTCCCGCGCAAGCTGAACGGGCACCGAATGCCAGGTCTGACGGATGCGTTCCACCTCGAGAGCGCTCTCGACGTGCTTCGAGAAGTCATGCTCGTAATCCGCAAGCAGCGTCTGCTGCACCGCCCGTGCCGCCGCAAAATCCCCGGTCTCGCTGTAGCGGCACACCGCCTCGGGCATTCCTCCCACGTAGTAGTAGGTGCGCAAAAGATCGGTCAGACGCTCGGAGAAGACGCTGATGAGATCGGCGTCACCCTGGGAAACCGCGTCTGCAAGTGCAGAGTTGCCGATTTCGCGCACGAACTCGTCGAACGAGAGCGGATGCAGGTCGAGGTAATCGACCTTCCCGACGGGCCACGACGTGCCGTCCCCATCCTTCTTACGTTCCCGGTTGAGAGCCACGCCGAGGAGGGATCCCGCTGCGACAACAGGCACGTCTGGCCGCTGCTCGCAGAACATCTTCAAAGCGGTGATGGCACGCGGGCACTCCTGAATCTCGTCGAGAAACACGAGCGTTCTACCGTCACGGGGATTGGTTCCCGTCGCCGCGCCGATGATGGTAAGCAAGCGATCCGCTTCGAGGCTTCCCGCGAAAGCCCGTTTCATATCCTCGTTCTCCAAGAACACGACGTGGGCGACGGAATCGTAGCGATTCGCCCCAAAAGTAAGGACGAGCCATGTCTTTCCCACCTGACGGGCGCCGTTGACAATGAGCGGCTTGCGATGGGGTCCGTCGCTCCAAGCGAGGAGCTTTATCATGGCGTTGCGATACATCCTCGACCTCGATTCTGGCGGATACCGAAATCGGCATTCACCTTATTATGGCGGAAACCGAAATCGGTATCAACCAATTTATGGCGGATACCGAAATCGGCATTCGCCATCATGACAAAAGCTCAAAGCGAGTCCGCCCGCAGCATCTGCTATATGATATGGAACAGGCAAAGACAAGGTGGCGGTTACGGAGCAATAGTTCGATAGACAGCAAACGGGTAAAGGAAATCTTGTCTGCGCTCGGCGCAGATTTGTGCGGCATCTCGTGGCGCGTCACAAAGAGGGGCGCCCCTCCGGGCGCCCGGACAAGCCCTCCGCCCGCTGCTGGGCGGAGCCTACATCAAGGCCTTCCCCGCGCTCCAGGCGCCGCCGACCTCCTCCCCGACGACCCGGTAGACGCGACGCGTCGAGTCGTACACGATCGGGCGCATCCGGGAGAAGTCGACGCGCCCCTCTCCGTCGAGCACCGCCTCGTCGACGCGGGTGTTGACGATCTCCCCAACGAAGCGCTTCTCGCCGGCCCAGTCCTCGACGGAAACCACGCGACACTCCATGGTGAGGGGGAACTCCTCGATGACCGGCGCGTCGACGAACTCGGAACGCGTGAAGGTGAGCCCCGACCCCTCGGCCTTGTTGACCCTGCGCCCGGTGGCGATACCGAAGTAGTCCGCCTCGGCGACGTGCGCCGCGTCGGCGGGCGCAACCGTGAACGCCCCGCGCGCCAGGATGTTGTCGGTCGTCTTGTGGTCGCCGATGTTGATCGCCACCTGCGTGCGGGTGCACTCGCCGCCCCACGCGACGTTCATGGCGTTTGGCGTCCCGTCCTCCCCGTAGCTCGCGACGATGAAGACCGACTGGGGAAACAGCTCGCCCGCCACGCCGAGATTCTTTTTCATGGCCTCTCCTCCTCTGCTCGAGCGGCCGCACCAGGCCGCGCCATCCTGCCTCGAGTATCTCCCAGCGTCCTCATTCTGTTAAGTACCGGCATTAATGTCAGGTGCTATCATTTGGTAAAGCGCATGCAACGGGAGCTTCACGGAGGGGGTGCGACATGGGGCGGGGCATAGAGGGCGCGTCGTTCGAGGGCACGGGGTACAGCTACACGCTCTCGCTCATCCGGGGCAAGCACAAGATGTCAATCCTCTACTGCCTCATGGAGTACCAGCCCGTCCGCTTCAACGAGATGCGCCGCTACCTCGGCGGGGTATCCGACCGCACGCTCTCGCGGAGCCTCAAGGAGCTCGAGGCCGACGGGCTCGTCGCGCGCAGGGAGTACCCCCAAATCCCGCCGCGCGTCGAGTACTCGCTCACGGAGCGAGGCGCGTCGCTCATGGAGGTCCTCGACCTCCTGTGCGTCTGGGGCGAGAGGAACCGGCCAGGCGATTGAGGCGTCAGCACTTCCGCTCCCGCTGAATGTACATCATCTTGTTGAGCGCGCCAGCGATGGAGGGTACGAACAGGAGGTAGAAGATAAAGTCGAGCGCGAACGGTCGGAAGTCCGCACCGGAAAGCCCCGCACCGAGGGCGATTCCCACCGGCAGGACGAACAGGTAGGCGTTGTTGATGATGGCCGTGAACGCCGGCATGAGGCTCTGCCAGAAAAGCGCCACGTCGAGCGCGAGGTCCGTGTAGGCGCGCACCGCCGCGGACAGGCGCCCGAACGACTCCGCCGTCTGGCCGAACGCCTTCACGACGGGCATGCCGCGCACGTACTCCACCGTGGCGTTCGTCATGCGCTCCTGGTTGACCAGGTGGCGCCGCATCTTGTCCGTGATCGACTTATTGGAGAAGCCCGCCGCCTCGACGCCGAACGCCGCGACCACGCACGCCACCGCCGCCAGGCCGAAGCGCCAGTCGAAGACGAAGAGCAGCACCACGATTGCCACCGGCGCGGTGAACGCCGCCGCCATGTCGGGCAGCGAGTGGGCCAAGAACCCCTCGATGGCGCCGACGCTCTCGTCCATGACTTTCCCGACGCGCCCCGTGCCCAGAGCCTCGAGGCGCCCCAGTGGGATGCGCCCCAGGTGTTCGACGATCTGGAGCTTGAGGTTGTACTCGGCGTCGAAGGCCGCCGAGTGCGCGCAGAGAAGCGCCGCGAGGTAGAGGCCGATGTTGCCCGCCACACCCCCGAGGGCCATCCAACCGAAACCCGCCATGCGGCCCGCGTCGAGCGCGGCGAAGTCGGGGTAAACCGCGACGACGTCCGCCACCACGAGGTAGACCGCGATAAACGGCACGAATGAGCACATCGACGAGAGCGCCGAGAGTACCATGGAGAGGTAGATGAGCCACCTCCCGCCGCCGGTGAAGCCGATGACGCGGGCTGCCCAGGACGCTCCCTTGCCCGCGCCCTCCTTCCGCTTGGCCATATGGCCCCCTTTCCGCTGCGACCGTTCGGATAGGCCGATGCGAGCGCAGCAAGTTAGACTAGACTTACAGTTATTCTGTAACGGCGAGAAGGACGGGCGTACCACCATGGGAGAAACGACCAATCGAAGGGATATGCGACCAAACGGAGAGGAAGAGCTCTTCCAGGCAGCGGAGCTCGAGCGCATGGGGCTGCTGCCCGCAGGCGATGACCGGGGCGCCGGCGAGCTGTTCGTGGGCGACGGCGTGCGCGCCGAGGGCTGGTACCGTGCGTGGGCGGGCGTCGACCTCACGGTGGTCACCTGTGACTTCACCATCCTCGTCGACACGCTCTTCGCCATAGACACGCGTCGCTACCTCACGGTGCGGGGCCAGGTGCCGGGGGCAGGCGGAGATGCGGCCGTATCTGGCCCCATGGCGATTGCCTACATCGAGACGCGCGAAGGGTGGGTCACAGCGCCCGTGCCAGCCGGCTCGCACTTCGCCTACACGGAGGTCGAGTACTTCGAGGGAGCGCTTCGAGGCGCGTTCGCCGAGCTCGGATGGAAGTCCATCGAGGGCATCTCGTCCCTTCTCGCCGAGATGCGGCACAGCGTGGGCTGGGCCCCCGGGGTCCTCTCTGCGCTCGCTGAGATCTCCAACGTCGATCCCGCTGCGCCGGGAGCTCCGCTTGTCTACGAGGGAGCGGCGAAGATCCTTCTCGGCTCGCTTGTCGGGACCGCCGCGGCGGCTCTTCCGAAGGAAGGCGACGCGCGAACCGGTATCCTTGCCGCCATCGAACTCGCGAATACGCGATGGCGGGAAGGCGTAAGCCAAAAGGAGGCCGCATCTGTCGCCGGAATGGGGACCACCAAGTTCAAGCTCCTGTTCAAACAGGCGACCGGAAGCTCTTGGTCGGCCTTCATAGCTGCGCGGCGAATGCGTGAGGCGAGGGCTCTGCTGCTGGCCGGAAGAAGTGTCGCCGAGACGGCACGGGAGGTCGGCTACTGCTCTCCCACGAGTTTCTCCGAAGCCTTCGCTCGGATACATGGCCTTTCGCCAGCGAGGTGGAGGGACGCGGCGAAAGCGGAGGTGGCGCATGTTGGTCCCCATGAGGGAGATTCGCCTGAGCGAGCTCGATGAGAGCACTTTTGAGCCGAATCGGGAGGGTGCCGGGACGCCCCCAGGTGTCTCGCCCCCCAGGTGTCCCGCCCACTCCCCGCGCGCAACATAGGCAGGCTCGAGCATAGAAAGATAGCGAAATCTGGCGGATTTGCCATTTTTAAGGACGTATTTTTGGATAGATTGCCAATTATAGCGACGATTTTTTGGCAATTAGCCTCTTCCCCCTATAATGGTAAAAGAGAGGATAGGAGGCATCCATGAGAAGGAATGTCCTGGACCAGCTTGTCCGGTGGAAGCAGCGCTCAACGAGGAAGCCCCTGCTCGTTCAGGGCGCACGTCAGGTGGGCAAGACCTGGGCCATCGAGGAATTCGCGCGACGCGAGTTCGACGATATGGCCTACATTGACTTTCTCGCCGACGAGGACATGAAGGCCGTCTTTGACGGAAGCCTCGACCCGGAACGTCTCCTTGAGGCGATCTCCCTCAGAACAAACACCAACGCGGGAGAGCCCAACGTTCTTGTTGTGCTCGACGAGATACAAGAGTGCCCGCGAGCTCTCAGCTCGCTCAAAACCTTCTGCGAGCGGCGGCCCGACGTGCCCATCGTTGCGGCGGGATCGCTTCTTGGCGTTGCCCTGCACGGACGAAGACGACCGGGGGGCAACGAGCCGCGCATCTCCTTTCCCGTCGGCAAGGTCGACTTTCTTACCATGTATCCCATGACGTTCGAGGAGTACCTCGACGCCGTGGGCGAGAGCCGCATGACACGCGTGCTCAGCGAGGCCAACACGTCCCTTCTCGATGCGTTCTCCGAACGCTTTACCGACCATCTGCGTCGGTACTACTTCGTGGGCGGCATGCCGGAGGCGGTTAGGACCTACGCGGAAACCCATGACTACTCAGCCGTCCGTAACGTCCAGACAAACCTGCTCACTGCCTATGAGCTGGATTTTTCAAAATATACCACCCCTCAGGTCAGCGAGCGCATCCGCTACGTCTGGCAGTCGCTGCCATCTCAGCTCGCCCGTGAGAACAAGAAGTTCATTTACTCAGCCGTGCGACCCGGCGCGCGGGCCCGTGGCTACGAGGAGGCCATCCAGTGGCTCGTTGACGCGGGACTCGCCCTGCGCGTGAGGCGCATCACCAAGGCAGGACTCCCCCTCTCCGGCTATGAGGACCCAAGCTCCTTCAAGCTCTACCTCCTTGACACAGGCCTTCTGGGAGCGGCGAGCGGGCTCGATGCGTCAACAATTGTGACAGGAAACCGTCTGTTCACCGAATTCAAAGGAGCACTTGCCGAGAACTACGTGTGCCAAGTGCTCAACACGTCGGGCAAGGTGACCCCACGATACTGGTCCGCCGAAAACTCAACGGGCGAGGTCGACTTCGTTTACGAATGGAAGGGCCGGGTCGTGCCCGTAGAGGTCAAAGCCGAGCAAAACCTCCGCTCAAAGAGCCTGAAAGCGTTTCTCGACCGGTTCCACCTGGAGCGCGGCATCAGGCTGTCGCTCTCGGGGTTCGAGAGTCAGCCGTGGGTAACCAACGTGCCGCTCTACGCCGTCGGGCTCTTGCCTGATAGGATTGATATGACGGAATGAGGGATTACTCCAGAACAGACCGCACCTCTTACTCTGTCCCGATGATCTCCCGTTGCGCGCGCTTGGGCAACTTGGCGAAAACCAACTCGTAGCTCATGTCGCAAAGGTCGAGCACGAGCTCCTCCGGCACGTCGGCATCGAGGTCGACAGAGATCCAGGTCCTCCCATCGGAATAGTAACCGGGGAGGATGCCGTCGGGAAACTCGGCCACCAGCTCGTGGATGCGATCGGGGTCGCACTTGAGCGAAAGGAGATGGCGTCCCGCATACGGCGGCTTCGCATCAGGCGAGGCGGTAAACTCGCAGGCGAACTGCCTGCCGCCCACCCAGTACACCATCCAGCCCCACTTCTCGTGGAAGGCCTTCGTCGCACCGGGATGTGCGAGCAGTTGCTTATCGACAATCGAAACGTCCATATGCCCCGCCCCCTACGATACGCCGTCCCGCCGGCACGCACGCCCAATCAGGTCGCTCGCGATCGTAAAGGCCGCAACACGGCGCGTCGCCAGCTTGATCTGAGAATTGTACCGCCGCGGCTCCTCTTTGGCCTCGAGCGTCTTCAGCGTTTCGCGCAGCTTGTGCACCGTCGAGTCAATCTGGCGCTTGGCCTCCTTCAGCTCGGTGTCGGAGTATGAAGGACTCGAAGCGGCGCCCCCAACAGGCCCGCACAGCAGCGTGACGTCATCCTCAAGCGCTTGCCGCACCTGTCGTCCGACGCCGGAAGATGCGGCGCGATTGCACCTTTGCTCAAGTAATGGTAGAAGTCATCGGTGTGGAGATGCACCGACCTGTCCCGGGCCGACTCGCGCGCCAACTGCTCCGCCACCGTGGTCTTCCCCGTCCCCGGCGCGCCAGTGACGATAACGATCCTCCCCGCTTCATGCGCGTCCTCCCGAGTCTGGCGTCAACCCTAGATGTCCTCGTCAAGCAGCATCGACGTCATACGCCGCTTGCGCTCGCAGCCAGTATCCGTCGGAAAGGCCGAAGAATCGACACAGGCGGAAATCGATATCCGCCGTGACGGGACACTGGCCAAGCACCATTCGATTGATGCGCTGCTCAGGTATGCCAGCTTCTTGCGCCAAGCGCTGCTGGGAGATTCTCATAGGAACAAGAAACTCCTCCACCAGAAGCTCTCCTGGGATTACGGGAGCAAGCTGACCATCGCTTCTTTGCAACTGAGCGGAAATCGACAAGCCAGACATCTTTGCCACCTCCGTACACGGTGCCTACGCGAAATGATCTTTAGCGGAATAGAAGACGAGCTGACCGTCCGCAATCTCGTACACCAAGCGGTCATCCTGATTGATGCGGCACGACCGCATGCCGGACAGCTCACCACGCAAGGGTCCGGGCTTCCCGACGCCGTCAAACGGATCGCACTCGACGTCTCGAATGAGTTGATTGAGCCTTTTCGACGTCTTCTTATCATGCCATTGCCACTAAATATAAACGTCCTGCGCATCGTCCGTCCAGACCTTACGCGTCATCGGTCTCCACCAGCTCATACTCGGAAACCGCTCCTTCTTCTTCGCCGACGAGGGCGCGCGCAAAAGTGGAGCTGCTGCGAGCTTGCATGCCGGCTTCATTTCACACCGATCCGATGGCCGCGACAGCGACGCAAAGATATGCGTACGCATAAAACCGGCCCGATATCCCGTTGCTTTATGCGTACGCATAACCGTCGAGGGAGGGTCTGTGCGCGTCATCACCATGACAGAACTCGGTGTCCTCATCCGAGAAGAGCGCCTGCGTCAGAAACTCACGCAAACCGATCTCGCGGGGATCTCGGGCGTCGGCATCACCTTCATATCGCAGCTCGAGAACGGCAAGGAGACCGCCGAGATGGGACGCGTGATCAGGGTCCTCACCATGCTCGGTATCGACCTTTATGCGGAACGGAGGGGCTGATGGCCGATATCGTCGTCGCACGGCCTTTGCGCCATGCGACGCACGTGTTTGCCCCTATATCTCCGTCTGACAAGCGCGTATGCACAGCAGGCAGTAGACAGCCAAGATGCACAGCGTGAAGGCCAGGGTGCCTCCGGCAAGAGGCAGGAAACCCTCCGCCCCAAACATAACCGAGAGCACGCCAATGAGAATGAAACCGAAGATGCAGTGCGTGCATGCGATCGCCGTCGGCAGCGCGAAGCTCGCTCCCACCTGGACGCGCACCGAGGCACGGCGCATGCCCTCCGGCGCCCCGAGCACCGCAAGCGTCCGGTACGAGTGTCCGGCCTCGGATGCCTGGGCGAGCTGCTGCAGGGCGAGCACCGCGGCCGCGGCGACGAGAAACGCCGCGCCGTAGAACACGCAGGAGTAGGCGACGGGCAGCAGCGCCTGGGCGCTCTGCTCGAGAGAACCGGCGCGCATGCCGACGCTGAACGCGAGCCCCGCGAGCGTCATGCACATCGATGCCGCCAGAAGCACGCACTCGGCCGCCATGGCCATGGCGCCGCTTTCGGCACAGGCCTCGAGCTGGCGCACCGTAAACGGCGTGACGCCCGTCCAGTAGCGCTCGGGACGCCGCCGCAGCCGTTCGGGCACGGTCGCATACAGCACGCGGATGAGGAAGTAGGACCCGAACAGCGCGATGAAGCCCATGGGGATGATGAAGACGATGAAGTAACCGGGTTGGAGCAGGCACACGCCCCATACGAGCGCGAGAAGAATCGCGGCGGCGATCTTCTGGAGGCGAAGCGACCGGACGCCGGCAAAGCGCCGCTTTTCGGGAACCCTGTCGGCGTGGATAAGCTCGATGATCGGGCGCTTGCACACGCCGCGCACCGACGCCATCGCCGCGATGGCGCTGATGACGAGAAACGAGCAGGCGCACTGCACCGCCGAAGCAGCAGAGAACACGAGGGCGGGACGCCAGGGCACTCCGAACACGAACGCCGCCACGAGCGAGAACGCCGGCGAGAGCGCCCAGCCCAGAAGAAGCCCGCATGCGAGCGCGACCGTCCCGACGAGCGCGCACTCGATGGCGAGCACGGCGGCCACGCCGCGAGGTTCGAGGCCCACGATCAGGTAGAGCCCGAACTCCCGCTTGCGCCTGCGCAGCAAAAACGCGTTGGCGTAGCCCAGAAGGAAGCAGAAGATGACGTCGATGAACACAGCGAACGCCTGGAGCACTGCTCCCGCCTTCGCGAACGAGACACGCTGATCAGACGTGAGGCCGAGGGCGAGCAGGTAATCGGTCGAGGCCAGAAACGAATAGAGCAGACAGGCAGCGAACGCGAGCGTGACGAAGTAGATCGAGAAATCGCGGATGCTGCGTCTGACATTGCCGCAGGCAAGCTTGATGGTGAGCATAGAACCCTTCCGTCGTACGGAGCATTGCCACCATTTTCCGGGGCAGGCGAAGGGCGTGCCATCGATTCGGCTTACATGTGGCTTACGTCTGTGTAAGGTTGGTCCCCGTTGAAGCGACAAGATTGAACCCGCCCCCATCTTGTCGCTTGGGATGCGTCGGCCACGCGTCCACCGAGAGGACGAACCCATGTCCTTACGTGTCCTTTCTTCGCACAGGTACCCAGATCTCGCTGTAGGCCGTGCCATCATCGCGCACGTCGCAGAACGAGAACATGCGGAAGCCGTCGAGTTCATAGGGCGCCTCGGCGAGCCACTCGGCGTAGATGCGCGCCGTCGTCTGCTGCATGGTCTCGGGATGCGGACCCTCGTTAGGGAACACCGCCCAGGTGAGCGCCGGCACCTCCACGACGGAAAGCCCTTCTCCCGCCTCCGTCGCAGTGGTAAGCACGCCGATGAGGTGCGTGAGCGAGCCCGACTCCTCCTGGAAGTCGGTATCGGAGTTCCACGACGCGTTGACCACGCGGCGCGGCTCCAGATCCTGCAGGCGATGCAGCTCCTCACGCTGCGCCGGGGTGATGCCGCGTGCAAGCTCGGAGATGGCGGGGTTCTCGCCCTCGAACTGCATGGGGACGCGGGCCATGACCCCGGCGAAGCGAAACGCGGGCATGTCGCAGATGCGGTACTCCATGAGGTTGCCTCCTTTGACGGCGATCTCGATATGCAGAGGAGAGCGCATGCGCGAACCCAAAACGGCCACATCCGAGGGCAGGACCCCACCCCAAGCGCGAAAAGCCCGCGAGAAGCCCTCGACGGACTCGTAGCCGTAGCGAAACGCCACCTCGGTGACGCTCGCGCCCGCCATGAGGTCCGATGCGGCCGCAGACAGCCGCCGCTCGCGAATATAGCGCGTCGGGGTCATCCCGCAGATGAGCAGGAACGCTGCGCGCAGCTGCTCTGCGGAAACCCCTGTTGCGCAAGCGACCTCATCGGCCGAAGGCGCATCGGCAAGGTTGCGCTCGATACAGTCGATTGCCCGCTGAAGATACGAATCCCGCACGCCTCACCCTCCTCGAGGCAATTGTAAGGAACTGGTCACCGGCGTGCCCGATGGATTCACCCGCGTTTGGTCGGGTAGGCCCCGCGTCAAATAGGTTGAACGGAACACGCCCCCAACCAACTGAAACGCTTACCCTCGTGTTACACGAGCCGTATGCCGCACGACTAACATAGACGCATCTCCAACGAAAGGATGCCCGACATGGTCGCGTTCGCAAGCCCGCCAACGCCCGACGAGATGCAGTACGCGGGCGATGTCATCCACGGCAAACGCCCCCTCGATGTCAAGGTATACATCGCGTTCGCCCTGGTCGGAGCGCTACTCGGTTTCACTGTCGGCATCTCGGCCGCCCAGGCGAACGAACAGCCCGTCGACATCGTCTTCACCCTGGGCTGTACCGTCGGCTTCGGTGTGTCGTTCATCATTTTCGCGATGCTCATCATGAGCTCCATTCGCTACCTTCAGGCGATCTGCCGCGTCTGGCTGCCGGTGCGCATCATCGTTGCGATCGCAGCGGTCGCGTTTGCCCTCAGGGTGCTCGACACCGTCCAGTTTGTGCTCATCGTCGGGCCGAGCGCGATCGCCTCCAAACTCGCCTTAGGCGGACTGGGCTTCATGTTCGCGCTGCTATTCCTCACGCTCGGGGTGCGCCTGATCTTCGGCATCTACTGCACGGCGACCGGGCGCGACGAGGACGAGATCGCAACGCGGAGCATCAGCGCAGATTGCGAGCAGACGCGCGATGAAGATGGGGATACTCCGGACGACAGCCCGATTATCGAACCGAACCATCGAGTTCACTAACAGCTACCAGCGGCACCTGCGCATCCCGCGTCAGTCTCCCCTCGGCGCCACGAGCCACGTTCCGAGCAGCATGAGGATGAGCGCGAAAACGAATGACGGCGCAAGCGGCGTGCGGAACAGCACGAACGCCAATGCGCTGCCGATGAACGGGTTCACCGCGTAAAACGCGCTTGTGCGCGCCGCACCCAGGTCGCGCTGAGCACGCACGTAACAGGCAATAGACAGCCCGTATGCGACGAATCCCAGCAGGAGCGCAAGACCCACGTCGACGAATGCCGGCATCGTGTCGCCCGCCCCAAGCGCCACGATGAGCGCACCCGCACCCGAGCCCCAGCCCTTGATGATGACGATGTGGGCGGGGTCGCAATCCGACAGCCTGTTCGTGCAGTTGTTCTCGATGCCCCAGCACACGCATGCCGCAAGCGTCAGAAGGGAGCCGGCGGAAAACCCCCATGCGCCCGCATCCCACGACAAAAGGACGCACGCCAGGGTAATGGCGCCGATGCCTGCCGCCGTACGCGCCGCAACCCGCTCGCCGAACGCCAGGCGGGCGATGAGGGCGGTCGCCACGATCTCGAAGTTGTTCAGCAGCGACACGCTTTCCGCCGATGAGCGAGAGAGCCCCGCCATGAGCAGCAAGGGGGCGGCGATGTCGAGCGCTACCATCGCCGCCGCATACGGGGTATCAGCCCGCTCGAGCGGTCTGCCCTGAGCCCCCGCTTTATCACCTCGCATGGCACGCACGAGCGCCAACGCCGCCATGCCGGCACCGGCTCCAAGATACAACAGCGCCGCCATCATGTTCGGCGCGATATCCGCAAGCAGTACTTTGGAAAAGGGGGTGCTCAGCGCATAGAGTGCAGCGGCGGCGAGGGCAACGGCAACGCTTCGTCCCGCGCTGCCAGCTCCCATATGCCACCCCCTGTTTCCGAACAAACTGTTCTATAGTTACGATACCGTCCGATAGCGACGGCGCTGCGGGACACTTCGCGACAGGTGTTCCGTACCGAACAATTAGCCCGATGTGTTCCGCGTCTTCGTAAGGACCGCCTATGGATCGCAGATTCGACCGAACCGAACGCGCCATCGCGAAAGCCTTTACCGAGCTCCTTTGCATCACGAGCTACGCGTCGATCACCACCTCCGAGATCATCGAGCGCGCGGGTATAGGACGAAGCACGTTCTACGCGCACTACCACGGCAAAGACGATGTCTTGCGCGCTGTCGTCCAATCGATCTGCGACCACGTCCTCTCGCCTGTCGGACCGGAGTCCGGACACGACTTCAGCGGCCACCATACAAGCGAGGCGCTCATCGAGCACACGCTCCTCCACCTTCGCGAACGCGAATCGGGCATACGCGCGCTCGTCTTCAGCGACAGTGCCGGCGTGCTCGCGCGCTGCCTACGCGAGCAGCTCGTCGCCCATATCGAGAGGATGCTCCCCCACACGCTCCCCGGAAACGCGGGGAAAATGGACCGGACGTTCGTGGTGAGGTTTCTGGCAGGCAGCTTCCTCGATACCGCCTTGCGATGGGCACGCGACGGATTTGCCGAAGACCCGGTATACATTGCTGAGCAATACCTGCTGGCGGTACGCCCGATGTTTCGGGAATGACAGCAGCGAGGCATGTTAAGATGACTTCGACCCAACGGGGTCTCTGACGAGGGCAGCCGTACCAGAATCGCAAAGACGGCGCATGATCTGGGAGGTTGCCATGGATTGGGTCATTCTTGTTGTGTCGGGAGCGATGGAAGCCGTATGGGCTCAAGCGCTCGACCGTTCCGAGGGCTTCTCGCAGCCCGTCCCCACGTTCATATTTCTTGTCGCGCTCGCGGCGAGCATGTTCGGACTCAGCCATGCCGTCCGCACGATCCCGCTGGGCACTGCCTACGCCGTCTGGGTCGGCATCGGGGCTGCGCTCACGGTCGCATGGAGCGTCCTTACGGGAGCCGAACCGTTCTCATGGGCAAAGCTCCTGCTCATCACGGGCCTCGTTGCGTGCGTCATCGGCCTCAAGCTGGTCGGCGAGGCGCACTGACAAGATGGTGACAAGTTGGGGCCAGGTCCAATCTTGTCGCAATGGAAACATCGAGCCTGACCGCCCGCAGCCAGACAGTGCATCTCCCATCCCCTTGGAGTAACAGGGCTGTCCTGACGATACCCCTCGTTGCAAAAAGTCGGGACTTTGGACGGATTTTTCGGCACGGGAGCGTATCGGCGACGTTTCTACCTGCTAAAACCCAAGGTCACAAAAGCGCTTGTCTGGACTCGGGGCCAAAAATCCGTCCAAAGTCCCGACTTTTTGCAAACAAGGCACCGCAAGGAGACCTCCGCCGGTTCTGAAAACCGGGATGTGCCCCAACCGCAGCTTTGGGACGAATTGTCATGCAGCGTATGGCTGCATCCAGAAAGCCCGAGGCAATCGAATTCATCTCAGAAACGTGAAGAAACAGGCTTTCTGCGACAAGATTGGACCTGGCCCCAACTTGTCGCTCCCGACACATCAACCCTGCTCGATGCCCTCTATGAGCGAGATGCGCAGCGCCTTCAGCTGAGTACCGCCCTTTTTACCTGCACACTCCATGAGCACCCACTCGTCGTCGACATCCCTGACCGTGCCGGAAAGGCGCATGCCGCCCGCCGTGATGCCCGCCTCGTAAACGACAAGCTCGCACGAGGTGCCGATTCGCTCGCGCAGTATACGCCCTAGTTCAGCCTCCCGCGGCTCCGAGACACCGAGGAGCTTTCGAACATCTTTCTTCGTGGGCATGACCGCCATGATGTAGACCGCGATGCCGAACGTGGCGCACACCATCGCGAACACCGTGTACTCCATCAGCGCTCACCCTCCTCGATCGCAAACCCGACGACGTCGGCCATGTCGACGAGCTTGAGAACGCGGCGCACCGGCTCCTTCTCGCGAAAGATCGGCGTCGGGAAGACAGCCTTGGGCGCATCGCACTCCAAACGGATCCAACCGGCACCCACATCGAGAATCAGCGCATGCTCGAGGGCACCTTCGCCGTCAGCGAGCTCGACCGTGGCGATCTTGCCCACAAGCCCTTTCAAAACATGAAGGTCGCGGGCACGCTCCCCTTTCCCGAAGGTGACTACATCTACCTCATCGTTTGCGAGGTCATCGAGCGTCAGGCCGTAGAGCCGTGCAAGTTCCGCAGCTTTGTCGAGCGCAGGCGACCCCTGCCCGAGTTCCCAGTTGCTTATCGTCTGCCTGGTCACGCCGATGGCGCTCGCAACCTCCTGTTGGCTCATTCCCGAGCGTTTGCGCAACGCAAGCAGCTTGTCGGATATCATCGTCGTCCCCCTCTGTTCGGTTCGTGGGAAGGATGTCTCGCTTCACCCCATTTTCCTGAAGAGGGCGTCCGCACGCCAGCAAATCCATTTGCCATCTTGTCAAATGCGCTTGCGACAAGTTTGCGACAAGTTTGGACCTGACCCCAACTTGTCGCTACGCGCGGGCACGTGCTCGGGCGATTGCTGCACCGGCGACGGCGATGGCCGCGGCGAACAGCAGCACGAGCCCCGTCTGCGCCGCAACGGAGGCTACGAGCTCACCGGTTGCCTCCGTCGCCGCGTAGACCTCGCTGAGTGCATGGATTACCCACCAGATGGGCGTGAGGCGCGCAACCGCCGTCACCGCCGCGCCCATGCTCGCCTGCGAGACCCACGTGCCGCCCAAAAACGTCAACACCATCGAACCCATGTTGCCCGCAGCGTGCACGGCGTCGCCTTTAGCCCCAAGCCCCCAAAGCAGGTACCCGTAGGCCGCCCCCACGCACGCAAGGGCAAGCAGCGGCACCTGTGCAAGCGCGATGAGCATGGGGTCCGATCCACCGAGGCTGCCAGAGCACCACAGCACGCCGAGGACGCCCATGGCAGCCCACACCGCGGCGCCGATGCCCAAGCAAGCAAGGGCCTGCTGTGCCTCGCGCGACGCTTCAGGGATTCCAGCGGCGCGCAGCCGCGCGTGCACCGGCTGGTCGGACGCCAGCGAGCGCATGCCGCAGGCAATGAGCACCGCCGTTCCGCCGAAGAGCGCGTAGGTCGAAAACTGCATGAAGACAAGGTAGCCCAGCGGGATGCCCGTTGTCGGAGACTCGGTGACACCGACCTCGACGCGAGCAGACTGCGCCTCAGCCGCCCAGGAAACGACCTCGCTCGGCGCGGCGTCGGTGCACTCGAGAAGCGCGAAGAGCCGCTGCGCGAAAGCGCGCACATGCTCGTCCATGAGTGACCCTTGGGCACCCTGAAAACTCACCGAGCGCTCGAGGATGGGCATGGCGTCGCCCTCCCGCGCCGCACGAACGAGCGCATCGCCGTAGCCCTCGGGAATCACCAAAACGTAGGTCGCCAGATCCTTCGCCGCGGCATCCTGCAGGGCGTAGGCGGTGTCGGGAAGCTCCACGGGCGTGCCGGCTCCGAGCACGAAGTCGGCGAGCGCACCCGAGAGCTCAGAACCATCGCGGTCGATGACGGCGACCGTGGGGCGCGTCTCCTGATAAGAGGAGGTATCGTCCCCCACGTAGGACGCCATGAGAAACCCGAAGGCGGCCATCATGAGCACATAGAGGGCCAACAGCCCGCGATGACGGAGCGCCACGCGCCCGGCAAGCTTAAAGATATGCATAGCGCTGCCTCCTCATGAAGAGAGCTGCCACGGCGAAGAGCGCCGCGGAAATGCCGACAAGGGTCGCAAGCGAGCCCGCGAACGGCGCGAGCGAGTCGTAGAACGTGAGCCGGTAGAACGCCTCCCCCACCTGGACGGCGGGGTTTGCAAGCTGCACCAACGGGAAATTGGCCGAAAGCCAATCGCACAGGCGCTGGGACGGCGTGCCGAAAAGGCCGGCTGGCAGCGAGAGCCCCATGGTGAGAACAGTGCAGATGACATCTTTGGTCTCGCTGGAGAGGCGCGGGATCGCACCGATAAACGTGCCGATCGCGCAGCTCACGAGCGCGCAGGCGGCACAGGCTGCCACGGCGAGGCCCTCTCGGCCGCCCAGGCTCACCCCCGCGACCATCCTGATGTAGACGAGCGACACCACCAGACAGCAGAAGACCACGATCCACGAGGTGACAAGGCCCGAGGCAAGCTGCGTGGCAGGCCCCGCCGCGGAAACCTGCCTCCGCATGCCCGCAGGGGACCCGTCCGCCCGCTTGGAGATGACGAGCAAAAGGGCGACCTGCGCGCCCATGAGGCTCGAGAACCCCAGCATGGCGTAGTAGTAGCGCGAAAACTCACTCGACTGCGTCCGCAGGACGGAGATGTGCTCGCTCACGATGTCGTCTCCGGAAAGGGAGACAGCGAGCTCCTCGACGGCGCCGGGAGATGCAAGCGCAGAGGGCTCCTTCTCGGCAACGACCTCGATTGCCTCGCTCACCTGCAGATACCGGTCGAGCACGATCTGCACGATGGCCTGGTCGGTGCCACCCGCCGAGCGTGCGGGCACCACCATCCGCGGATCCTCGCCCTCCTGCGCCACCACATAGGCGCAGATGTCACCGGCGTCCGCCGCCAAGGCTGCCTCGCCCTCGTCCGCGTACGGTGTGACGTCGAGCAGGGCATCCTCACCCCGCGACACGCCCTCGAGCGCCTCCGCAAGCCCGCGAGCTTCGGACGAGTCGTCCTCAACAAGGCCGACGGGAACCCCAGCGATCGCCTCCCCGGACTCGTAGCCGTCGAACATGAACATGAAGACCGTTGAGAGCAGGATGGGAAAGACCATGACCCAGATGACGATACCGCGGTTGCGCAGCGCCTGGACCAGATCGAAGCGCACCAGGCGAAGCGCTGTGCGCAAACCGTTCGAAACGTTCATGACGCACCCCCTAGTCGCGCAGCTCGCGACCGCAAAGCTCGAGGAACACGTCGTTCAAGGTTGGCGGCTCGGACCACACGCGGCCGGGCTCAGCGCCCGCCTCCTCGAGAACAGCGAGCACGTCGAGCAGCGCATGGGCCGCCGGGGCGCAGTCCACGCGAAGCTCGCCATCCGCATAGGAGGCGCGCGTGACGCAGCACAGGTCGCGAACCCTCGCGAGCAAAGATTCGCCGGGGGCATCGACCTCGACCACGATCCTTTCGCCCAGGTCGATCAGGCGCTTGAGCTCATCGGGCGTGCCCTCCGCAACCGATCTGCCCGCGTCCATGATCATCACGCGCTCGCAAATCTGCTCGACCTCCTCCATGTAGTGGCTCGTGTACACCACAGTAGCGCCCTCATCACGCAGGCGGCAGATACCGTCCAGGATGGCGTTTCTGCTCTGCGGGTCCACGGCGACGGTAGGCTCGTCAAGAAAGAGGAGCTCGGGCTTGTGCGCAATACCGCAAGCGATGTTGAGGCGGCGCAGCAGGCCGCCCGAGAGCCTGCGGGGCCGCTGCCGCGCGTGGTCGGCAAGGCCCACGAAGTCGAGCGCGTCGTCCACAAGACGCCGCCGCTCACGGGAATCGGCAACATAGAGAGCGCAGAAGGCGTCCACGTTCTCGCGAACGGTGAGCTCGTCGAGGACGGCCACCTGCTGCGGCACCACGCCGATGCGGCGCTTGAGGTCGTAGCGCGCGGGCATCATCGGCTCGCCGAAGAGCTCGATGTCGCCGCGGTCGTAGGTGAGCAGCTGGAGCATGCAGTTGATGGCGGTGGTCTTGCCGCAGCCGTTGGGGCCCAGAAGGCCGAAGATCTCGCCGCGGGCGATGCGCAGGTCGAAGTGGTCGAGCGCGAGCTTCTCGCCGTAGCGCTTGACGAGCCCCCGCACGTTCACGATGTCGGACATCGCTGCCTCCTTCTCGTTCGTTCGTGACACCACCTTATGGCGCGAGGCGAGCATCGGGAAGTGAGCTTTGTCACGTGTTATCGCGGGGCATGTGACATTTGTCATCTATGAAGGGCGGGCGTCCTACCTTAGACTTGTGCCATGGAGAGAATCGTCGACAAAGTCATCGCGCTCGCGTGCTGCGTGCCCGCGCTGGCGCTCGCGGGCACGGGCTTCGCGGCGACCGGCGCCCTTCTTGCTGCCGTGACGTGCGCGTTTCTTGCTGAGCTGCTGCCCGAGCGGGCACCGATCGCCCCTGCTGCCCTGTACTGCGTGCTCGCATGCGTTCTCCCTGCCGGCTCCTTCTTCACCGCACCTGCCGCGTACGACCTCGCGCGCGTCTCGCCCGCCGCCTCGCTCGCCGCCGCGGCACCAACCGCCGTAGCCTTGTTGACGGGCGCGATCAACCCAGGCGTGGTCGCGTGCGGCTTGCTCGCCTGCGCGATTGCCGTCGCGCTCTCGCTGCGCACCGAGTCGACGCTTCGCGCCCGAAATCAAACCCTGCTGCGTGCCGACGAGCTGCGGGAAAGAGAACTCGCCCTCGAAGCGAAAAACCGGGAACTCCTGGACGCCCAGGACTACGAGGTGCGCCTCGCCACGCTCGACGAGCGTGCCCGCATCGCCCGAGAGATCCATGACAACGTGGGTCACCTGCTCACGCGAGCGACGGTACAGGTGGAAGCCTTCCGCGTCGTCCATGCCGGCGAACCCGTTGAACAGGACCTCGCCGCCGTGGCGGATACCCTACACGAGGCGCTCGATGAGGTGCGTGCAAGCGTCCACAATCTGCGTGACGACGCCAGCGACCTCTCGGTGCAGGTGCGTGCCGTCGTGGAGCGCGCCTGCGCGGGGACGGGCATTTCGTCCTCGGTGAACGTGGAAGCTGGGGAGGCACCGGCAGCCATAGCGGGCTGCCTCACCGCGGTCGCGCGCGAGGCCGTGTCCAATGTGTTGCGTCACTCGAACGCAAACCGGGTTGCGGTGGAGCTCGTCGAGCACCCGGGGTTCTGGCGCCTCACAATCGTCGACAACGGGACGGGAACAGCGCCCGATGATACGGCGAGCGGCATGGGACTCGCCTCCATGGAGGAGCGCGTGCGGGCGCTCGGCGGGACCTTCCACGCAGGCACCGGACAGCATGGCGGCTGGACGGTCTTCGCGAGCATACCCAAACCCGAGAGGAGGCCCGCATGAGGGTCATCGTGTGCGACGACGACGCGGTGGTGGTGTCGTCGCTGGCTATCGTGCTCGGAGCGCAGCCCGATATCGAAGTCGCAGGCACCGCGTCGAGTGGAGAAGAAGCTGTGCGCCTCGCGGCGGAACTCTCCCCGGACATCGCCCTTCTCGACATTCAGATGCCCGGCACCGACGGGCTCACCGCTGCCGAGCGGATCCTCGCCGTGCCGAATCCGCCGCGCGTGGTGTTCCTCACCACCTTCTCGGATGACGAGTACATCGTGCGTGCCCTGGCACTCGGCGCAGCAGGATACCTCATCAAGCAGGACGTCGCCGGCGTGGCACCGGCCCTGCGCGCGGTCGCTGCCGGCCAAAGCGTGCTTGAGGGCGAGGTGCTCGAACGCGCGGTATCGCTTAAGGCGACAACACCCGGTAAACCCGACATGGCAAGCCTGTTCCCGCAGCTCACCGAGCGCGAGCGCGAGGTCGTGGCGCTCATAGCCGAAGGCCTCGACAACCGCGAGGTCGCCGAGGCGGCCTACATGGGAGAAGGCACCGTACGCAACCACATCAGCTCTATCTTGGCGAAGCTGCACCTTCGAAACCGGACGCAGATCGCCGTCGCCTACTGGCGCGCCCTGCGCTAGCGACAAGTTGGTGCCAGGTTCAATCTTGTCGCATAGAAAACCGGGGCAGAAGCGCTCGCGCACTCCCGCCCCGTAAAAACCTCCGAGGAGGTTTTGCTGTACGCGCTCAGTCTAGCAGACCAAGGCGCGTGTCAAGCGCTCCGCGAGGCCAGCGAGGCCACGGCGGGGTTTTCGCACGGGAGGCAGGAGCCCTCCCCGTGAAGGTAGCCGAACAAATCCGCCAGCAAGCGCGCGCGGTCCGCTCTCACGGTACCCTCGGGGACGATCAGGTCGTAGAGGTACAGGAGCGTGCACATCTGGGCCATGCGGGGACTGCCGAGTCGCTTGGCGCGCAGTCGCTTCGGGACGCCGCACGAGGCGAGCGCCCTCGTGACGGCGTCGGGCGCTCGCCAGCGGCGCGACGGGCGCTCGGAGAGGTCGCTGACTGCGCATGAGCCGTGCGCGGAAGCGTTGCGGATCGACTTTACCCACTTGAGGTGGTAATGGAGGTCCGAGAGCTCCGCGTCGCCCCAGCGTTCGGCGCAGAACCTCAGGACGCCGAGGAAGGCGCCGAACGAGACGACCTCGCAGAACGCCCAGAGCGGCATGTCGTGCCGGTACCTGTACACGACATCGCCGGCATAGGGATCGTCCTCGCGGCGGTCGAGCTCGCGCTCCAGATATGCCCTCTGCCTGTCGGTAATGGATGCCATGTAGTCGCGCATGACGGCATAGCCGTCCTCGTCGTGGCCCTCGGCGGTGGCAAGCAGGCGCACCTTGGCGAAGTGCTCGAGGTCGAGTGCCATCGGCAGCAGTGCGTCGCGCAGCTTGCGGTCGAGGCTGGACAGGACGCGCAGGTGCCCGAAGTCGAGGCCAACGTACTGGCCATCCCGATTGCCGCCAATGCGCTTCTCGAAGATCTTCCGGTAGGCATAGACCCGGAAGAACTGGCACTTCTTGCGCAGATGGGCGGCGGCCTCCTCCTCGGAGACAAGGCCGAAGGTGATGCCCTTGGACTTCATGTGGGCAATCTGCTGCTCAACGGTGAGCATGGGCTTGGAATGGCGTCCGGATGCGCCAGGCGCCAAGTCGGCCGGCTGCCCCACCGTTGCACCTTCATTGGGCGCCTGGTTCGTTTTGCCCCTGTTTTCCATCCTGCATTCCCCCATTCCGCCGGTCAACCCATCCTACCAGCTCGCGAAGACATATTTCCTCAACCGTTATCGCTTCGTTAGACACTCGTCTCACCATAGGTAGCGAACCAAAATGGTGCGGCGCGCGGGCACGGTGACTCGGCCCGCGCGCCCGGAAGAGAAGGGACGAACCCATGGGCTACATGCTCGAGACGCGCGGGCTCACCAAGCGCTTCGGCCGCGGAGACCAGGCGCAGGAGGCCGTGGTCGACGTGAACCTCCATATCCGCGAGGGCGAGGTGTACGGCCTGCTCGGACCCAACGGCGCCGGAAAGTCGACCACGCTCAAGATGATCTGCGGGATGCTGCGGCCGACCGCCGGCGAGATCCTTTTCGCAGGGCGCCCCTGGTGCCGCGAGGACCTCTACGCCATCGGCAGCCTCATCGAGGAGGCGCCGCTCTACCCCAACCTCACCGCGCGCGAGAACCTGCGCGTGCGCACCACGCTGCTGGGCTTGCCCGAGTCCCGCATCGACGAGGTGCTGGAGGCAGTGGACCTCGCGGACACCGGGCGCAAGCGCGCCGGGCGCTTCTCGATGGGCATGAGGCAGCGCCTGGGACTCGCGCTGGCGCTCCTCGCCCGGCCGCGCCTGCTCGTGCTCGACGAGCCCACCAACGGCCTCGACCCCATCGGCATCGAGGAGCTGCGCGACCAGGTCCGCGGCTTCGCGGCGGCGGGCACGACGGTGCTCGTCTCGAGCCACATCCTCTCCGAGGTGCAGCAGATGGCGGACTCCGTCGGCATCATCTACCGGGGGCGCCTCGCCTACGAGGACGCGCTTCGGCCCGGGCAGGACCTCGAGGAGCTCTTCATGGGCGTCTGCCGGGAGGGGCGGCGCGCACGCGGGGAGGTGGCGGCATGACGGGCGAGAAGACCGGCCTGATCGCGGGCCTGCGCGCCGAGGCGCTGAAGTCGCGCCACGCGGCGCCGGTTCGCCTGGCCGTGCTCATGGCGCTGCCGATGCCGCTGCTCGGCGCGATGCCCTACCGGGGCGTCCAGTCCTTCAGCGCGTGGAACTACTGGTACGCGCTCTTCCTTCCCGTGGCGCTCTCGCTCGTGGTCGCCTGCGTGGCGCAGGCCGACGCGCGCACGCGGATGCGGGGCGTGCTGGGCCTGGGCTTCCCGCTCGGGCGCGCCTGGTGGGCGAAGGCGCTCTGGTGCCTCGCGCTCTGCGCGCTCTCGAACCTCGTGGTCTTCGGCATCTACCTCGCGGGGTCGGCGTTCTCCTCGCAGGGCCTCACGGCCGCAGGCACGCTCACGATGCTCCTCTGCGCGCTCGCCAACACGGTGACCGCGGCGTGGATGGTCCCCGCGGGGCTCCTCCTCACGGCGCGGCTCGGCATGCTCGCGGGCATCTTCGCCCCGCTCGCCGTGCAGCTCGTGGGCGGGTTCGCCTGGTCGCTGGTTCCGCTGCCGCAGCTCTTCCCGCCGTCGGCGAGCATGGTGATCCCCACCTCGTTCATCCCCGTGCTGCCGAGCGGCGAGCCGCTCGCGGCCGACGTGGCGCTCGGCGGGGCGCTCGCGGCGGACGGCACGCTCACGCTGGCGGGCCTTGCGGTCTGCGCGCTCGCGTTCGTCGCGCTCACGGCGGCGGGCGCGGCCTGGTTCGCGCGCTCCGAGGAGAGGTGATGGCCATGGCACGACTCTCCGGCCCGGCGTCGCGCATGACGCTTGCGCGGGCCCTGCGCTCCGAGGCCCTGCGCCTCGGGCGCTCCCCGCTCGTGGCGGTGCACCTCGTCTGCGGCCTGGCCGCCGGCCTTGCCTGCGGCGAGTACTTCTCCGTCGCCCGATGGGACCCGGCGCTGGGCGCGGACGCCTACGCCC